>CANQNH010000008.1 GCA_947625165.1 uncultured Clostridia bacterium | reverse complement strand
CATTTTTGTTATATCTTGAAAATTCCATTCTTCAATCCTTTTTAAAGTTTTCAGCAGGCTTTGATGAAACTTGCAAGTTCTTTCATATATGCGTTTGTTTTCAGTTTTTCGCCCGCTTTCTTCACAATCTCTTCAATCGTGCTTGTGCTGTTGTCACCGCAAAGCAAACTTTTCACAACATCCGACTTCGTGAATGGTGCAATCTTGGACATATCATAAAGTTTTTTGAATGTGTTTGTTGTCACGCACAAATCTCCAATGTTGCGCACCGCGTTCAAAAAGTTGTATAGGTCAAGGTCTTGGCAAATTTTTGCCTCAATCACTGGGTCATAGTCAAATCGGATTGCCGCAAATTCGTTTTGCAAGCCCTCAATGCTCAGGTTTTCTCTCTCCACAACATAGACAATTCGAAATCCCTTGCCCTTTTCAACCCTTCCGCAAGGAAATTTCACCGATTTTGAATTTTGAATTTTTGACAGCAATGCAAGAAGTTGTGCTGACGCAACATTTCCAACAACCAAAATCTCTCCATTGAGATATGCCATAAAAAGTTGAGATTTTTGATATTTCCCCTCAAACATCGTTCCGAAAATGTCCTCTTCCGTCCTGATGTTTGCGCAAAAATATGGCACTTGCCAGTTTTCGCGGCAAAACTGCGTGACCGCATATTTCTTTCCGCACGCTCTTGGCCCATAAAGCAAAACAACTTTGTTTGTGTTTTCCATTATGTCTTGAAGTTTGTCATATTCTTTGTGATGAATTTCAACTGCTCGCAAAATGTCAATGTTTCGGATTTTGTTTATCATCTGTTTCGACCTCCACTCTTCTGAGCATCAATCATCTCGTCAAGCGCCTGCATATATTTTGAATTTGATTTGTTATAGCCCGCAATGTTTTTCAAACCCGTTTTGATTGTTTGCAAAGTGTCAACCTCAACGCCCTCCAAAAGATTGGATTGCAGGTTTTCTGCAAGCGAAAATGCGTTTGTTTGCATAAGTTTGTGCGTTGCCAAAATGCCACGCGTTGAAATGATGATTTTCAAGTGGTTCTTTTCCACAACATCGCGAAGCGCCCAAGCAAATTCCAAAAGTCCTGGGTCGCCAACAAGTTTTTCTTCCAATCTTCTGTCATAGCCCCAAGGAATAACAACAAATCGGTCAAGTGTGGCGCTGTCAAGTTGGTTTCTTCCGCAATATTCACTGTCTGGCCCTGTGCCATAAGTGTTGCCGGCTGCAATAAGTCGGAAGTTTGGATGCATCTCAACTCTTTCGCCACAGAAAACAGTGTAGCCCTGCGCAATCGCTGTGTTGATTGTGACAAGTGCCTCTGGATCAGAACCGTCAATCTCGTCAAACAAGAAAACTCCGCCGTATTTGTAAGCACGATAGAACGGTGTTTCAACATATCGACCTTGCGCGTCAGTATAGCCCGTCAACTCGAAAGCCTGTCCAACTCGGTTTGACATATAGAACGGCAGTTTCATCGCTCTTGCAACCTGCTCAACCGCCGTGCTTTTTCCTGTGCCCGCAGGCCCAACAAGCATCGGCGCAAGCCCCAATTTGACTGTGGCAAGCAGTTTTTCAAATTGCTCGTGCACAAGTTCTCTCTCTGGGTCAAAAGGTTTCACCCCAGCAGGAAGTGTTGAAAAAGGCTGCCCTGAGGTTGATGCCGAAGGCAGAACAATTTGTGGCAAAATTGCCGAAACAACCTGCTCTGCAAACACAGAAAGAGCCTCGCCGTCAATTTTTCCTTCAGCGTTTTCAACGACAAGTTTTTTCACTTTGTCAGTCAAAATCTCCACAACATTGTCTGTGATTGTCTGCTTGGTGATGCTGTCAACAAAGGCTTTCGCCTCTTCCTGAACGCCATCAAAAATCTTTTGGCGAATTTCTTTCAACGCATCTGGCGTGAATGCCGCGTCCAGATTTTTGCTGTATAACTTGATGAGGTTGTTCAGATTTTCAAGTTTTGCATCAACCTCAATCCCAAGCAACGCAACATCTGAATGGGCATTTGTCTCCGCTTTGATTGCACTTGCACGCGCTGTGTCCGCATTTTGATTTGCTCTGTCAAGTTGTGAACGATAAAATTCCAACTGCTCTTTCAGAGCCTCGACTTTTTGTGTGAGTTCCAAAAATTGTTTATTCGAAAGTATCATCTTTCCTCCCTTTACTTGAGTATTATATCACATTCCCTTTGCTCTGTCAATACCTTTCCGCTCAAGTCGCAACAAAAACGACAACGCCCGCAACGACTTTTATATTCCCCTTTTGAAGATATGTTTGGCGCATTTGACCCTCATAAGTTTTTAAAGAACTTCTTTTTCCCCTCCCACACACAAAAAAAGCAAGCATCTTTCCCTTTGCTTTTCAGACACCGGCTTGTTTGTTATCAATTTTGACTTGCCACATAAACAACAAATGTAAGACACATTGTTATTTTAATTTTTCATTCGTTAAAAATTCTCTCAAATCTTTTGCGCACACCCATCTTCTTTTATCGGGTTTGCAAGCGAAAACGTTTGTCACATTTTGAACTTTATTACATCAAGATATGCGATGTCGCACTCCTTGACTTTTTTCAAATATGTAAGATAAATTCCGCACAAACGTTCCGCCAAAAAACCACTCACGCGAAGTTCCGCGCCTTTATAGTTGGAATAATCCCGCTCTTTCTCATTTTTTTCCAAAATGTGAAACAGCCACGCGCAATAGTCATTGAAAATGTCGGCTCGCATTATGAACATATTGCAAACGTAGCCCGCCCATTGTCTCATATATTTGTGCGCAATTTTGCTCATTTGCGGAAAGTCACGGTCAATGATATCCAAACAGTTTTGCATATCTTCCCAATGTTGCTGCTTTGCAATTGCATATTGCCTTCTGTTGCTCATCCAAGAGAAAATTTTACGCGGTGCAATGACATCATGCTTTTCAATCATTTCCTGCATATCTTTTTCATTAAGGTTGAACTTCTGGCGCAATCTGGCATCAATCTCTTTGTTATATCTTATCCAATCAATCGCAAAATCAGGCTTCTCTTTTTTGAAAGAAAAATATCTTCTGTAATGAAAAAATCCATAATAATCAGCCTTAACATTTTTCCAAGCCCAATATTGTGCAGTCAATTCGCAATATTGCTTGTTCTTGTTGCTGATGTTGTCGGCATGGTCTCCAACAACATCATTATCGTGCAACATATCAAATTTTTCGTTTGCAAACACCGTTCCAACTTGAATTGGAAAAAGCAGTTTGTTGTCCAATGTCTTGAATTTCTTGTGACAAGAAATGAAAATTTTTATATCGCTCATACACAGTCCTCTTTTTCATTCTAGCACACACATTCTTTGTTTTGCAAACTTTTGACAAATCTTTTTTTCACTTCGGACTGTCATCTTTGTGGGCAATTTTGGACTGAATGTTGTTTTTCACATCACATTCGTGCTCATATTCCTTTCTTCGCAACGCCTCCTGCAAACCTTTGAGTGCGTTGAATGGTGCAAACTGCTTTGCCCTGTCCTCGCGTGACATCTTAGGTCTCTCCACTGCTGTGCCCTCCAATTGTGTTGTTTCGCTGAATTATCGTGGCGTTCTTTTCAAAATCTGCCGCCTTCAAAACGGAATTTTTGCCATATTTGTCTTGCAAATCCAAAATGCTCCACACCAACCGCTTTTCCTTTTCAATTTGCTCTGGGTCAACAAACATATCATATTGCTCACACGCCTCGGGCAAAAGGTCAAACGCATAGCCCACACGCCTTATCGGTCTGGACTTGTCCACAAACTTGTCAAACATCTCGTCAGCCACTTTGCCGATGATTGAAAAAAGGTTGGTCACAACGTTCATTCGGCGCATATCCTTTGCCCCGCCCTTTTTTTCGTCACCATAGCCCACAAACAAGTGGATATGGTCGGTCACATAGCCCTGCCGAAACATCTCATAGCATCCCGTCTGCACCATTTCATCCATCACAAGTTTTGCGTCTTTGAAGTTATAGTCCCTCGGCAAAATCTGCGAAGAAGAAATTGAATGCCCTTTGGCCTTATAGTTTTTTATGTCGCTCATAAGGCAACTTTCTTTGCCGCGTGCGTGGTCAATCAGAAGTTCGGCGTTGACGCCAAATTCGTCATACAACAAATCCTCGTCTGCCTTGGCAATTCCTTCCATATCAAAAATGCCAAATTTTGCCAGCCGCGTTGCGATGCCGGTGGAAATTCCCCAAAAATCAGTGATGGGTTGATGTTTCCACAGGGTTCTGACAAACTTCTCCTCATCAAGCCAGCCAATTCGGTCTTTGGCGTGTTTTGCAGTGATGTCAAGGGCAATTTTCGCCAAATACATATTTGTGCCAATTCCCGCAGTGGACGGAATGTGCAGTTTGGCATCAATCTCGCCCATAAGTTTTTGCGCGAACTCTTTTGCACGCAGGCCGTAAAGTTTCAAATAGTCCGTCACATCCAAAAAACACTCGTCAATGGAATAGGTGTGAATGTCGTTTTTGTCGATGTATTGAAGATAAATCCCATAAATTTCAGCGGCATACTCGATGTATTTTTTCATTCGCGGCGGTGCAATAAGAAAATCAAGGTCTTTTGGAATTTCAAAAAGTCGGCAGCGATTTCTGATGCCAAGCGCTTTCAGTGCTGGCGAAACCGCCAAACAGATTGTTTTTTCTGTTCGGCTTTCGTCTGCAACAACAAGTTTTGTGGTCATCGCGTCAAGCCCCCTTTCCGCACACTCCACCGATGCGAAAAAGGACTTCATATCAATCACAAAAAACACTCTCTGCTTGTCCATCAGTGTCAGTATAACACAATTTGAAAAGTTTTATCAATTTTGCAAAAGCACTTTTTTGACTAAGCAGCAAATGAATTGTGAAGAAATAAGAAAAAATCGCAAAAGAACAATAACAATCAACAAAAACTCTAAAAAAACAAGTCAAATTCGACTTGCCTTTTTCATAATACGCGACTGTCAGCCTGCAAATCACTTTTGCTGGCAACCCAAACCGTTGCTTGCTTTGCTCCAAAATCATCCTCGTCAACAGTGATTTTATTCAAATTCACACCCATCTTTGTGCGCAACTTTTTTTCACTAGAACAATAAGTCATAGATGAATATTCATAAAGCATACTTGCAACAGCATCTTCTTTCATCACCTTTGACAACGATTTTACAAAATCTTTGCCCCAATCCTTATTGTCATCTTGGTCGCATAGAAAGAAAAAATATAAATTATCCAAATAAAACCGCAAAACATTGGACAAAATCACAACATCCTTTGGCTCAAACTCTTCACCAATTTTATGTGCGGGGCAAAACTTGTGCCCAACAGGTTGTTTGAGCAATTTCAGCCTGTTTTGAGTTTCTTTGTATGTTTTTTCACTGACAAGGTAGGGATTGTTGATAATGAGGTTTTGAGCAGTGTTGCCAAACTCTTCAATAAGATTTCTCATGACGCAAGATGTCTTGCTGAAACCTTTTTCAGCGTTTGCCCCCTGTTTTTGCGTGCACACCCCCTGTGAGTGTGTGTAAACCTCTTGCATATAAAATGGTCGTAAAAAATCTCCCTCTGGTGCAAATTTTATATACTCAAACAGTCCATCAAAAAACTCTTTTGTTTCGCTTTTTAAAAATGGCGAAACTTTGTCATAAAGTTGATGCGGAAACAAATTTGTTTCATCATAAAAATCCACAAATTCACTTCTGGTGAGGTGCAAAAGCGCGGTTTCTTTGAGGTCACAAAACAGAAACGCAAGTCGGTTGATGTCAAAGGTTTCCACCGATTTTGCTCCAAAAAAGACGGCATTCAACGCGTGGTCGCCGCTTCCCGTCACACTCAAAACATCTTTGTCCTCAAACGAGGTCATTTTGGGAAAATAGGCACAATTCTCGTTTGTGGCAAGATAGACACTGAAACAATTTTCGGTTGCATCGTCGCTCTCTCGATACGATGTGAACTTCACCGAACCCCGTCTGCAAATTTGTTTTGCGTTATACAAAATTTGTTTCAAAATTTCCTGTTTTTGTGTTTCCATAGTCACATTATATCTCACTTTTCCCGCCCTGTCAATCCCCAAATTTCAACCTTCGTCCGCCTGTTCTATTTGTTTGTGAGTTTTGGTTATCTCCTGCTTTTTTGGTTTTGCCCAGTTGCTTGCCTATCGGTTTTTTGGAAGAAATCTTCGCCACCGCTTTGCCTAATTTTAAAAAATTTATTTTTTTTCTCAAATTTCTTGACAGTTGAATATTTGTTCAACTATAATGATAACGATTGAATAAATATTCAATCTTGTCTTAAACTATTTTTGGAGGGTCATAAAATGGGCAAATGTAAGTGCGTCAACTGTGACTGCAACATCATTCACAAAGAAAATGTTTCGTCTGTGAAAAAGAAAATGCAAGACGAAGAAATCTTGCTGGGTATGGCGGACTTTTATAAGGCGCTTTCCGACAGCACAAGAATAAAAATCATAAACGCTCTTGACTGCGGAGAACTGTGCGTGTGCGACATTTCCGCGCTGCTGAATATGACCAAGTCGGCAGTTTCGCATCAACTTCAAAATCTGCGCGAAATTGATTTGGTCAAATGCCGAAAAAGTGGGAAAGAGGTGTTATATTCCCTTGCAGATGACCACGTTTGCAAAGTTTTTGAGATAAGTTTGGAGCATATTTTGGAGAAAGAAAATGAAAAAAACAGTGAAAATTGAGGGGCTTGACTGCCCAAATTGCGCAAAAACCCTTGAAGGCGAACTTGCCAAAATTGAGGGCATAAAAAATGTGCATATTGAGTTTGTCAAAAGCACTCTTTCGTTTGAGAGCGAAAATGTTGACGAAACGATGCAAAAAGTGACAAAACTGACAAAAGAATTGGAGCCAAACGCAAAAATCGAAGATTTTGCCCAAAAAAGCGAGAAAAAAGATGAAAAATTTGACAAAATGTTGATTTTGGATGTTTCATTTTTGCTTTTGGGAATTGCCATCGGTTTTGTGATTTTCTTTGTCAAAATGCCAACTTGGTGCTTTTGGACACTTTATGTCATCAGCGCGCTTTTGCTTGGATACAAAACCTATCTCAAAGCCATTCGCCTGCTTTTCAAGGGCATCATAAACGAAAACTTGCTCATCACAATTTCTGTTGTTGGCGCATCAATCGTCAGTGAAAATATGGAAGGTTTGATGGTGATTGCGCTTTATTCCATCGGGAAGATTTTTGAAAACTTGGCAGTGAAAAAATCCCGCAAAAGCATTGAAAAATTGGCGAAATTGCAACCTGAATACGCAAATTTGGTGCTGAAAAACGGCTCGACTGAAAAAGTCTTGCCAAACACCGTCAAAGTTGGCAGCAAAATTTTGGTGCGCGCAGGCGAAAAAGTTGCTTTGGATGGCGTCATTGTGGAAGGCTCTGCATTGGCAGATATGCAAAACTTGACCGGCGAAAGTGTTCCGGTGCAACTGAAAAAAGGTGACAAAATTCTGTCCGGAACAATCATTCTTGATGCAGTTGTTGTTGTGAAAACAACCAGTCTTTATGAAAACAGCGCAATCAGCAAAATTATGAACCTCGTTGAAAACGCCACCGAAAACAAAAGCAAAACCGAAACTTTCATTTCAAAAATCACCAAATGGTACACCCTTGGCATCATCTTGCTTGCAGTCTCTGTTTGGGGCATTGTTTGGGCGGTCACCAAAAATTTTGACACAGCAATCTATCGCGGCCTCATCTTTTTGGTCATTTCCTGCCCGTGCGCCTTTGCGATTTCCGTGCCACTGTCCTATTTTTCCGGGCTGGGCAACGCATCCAAAAACGGCATTCTCATCAAAGGGTCAAACTATCTTGATGCGTGTGCCAATCTTGATCTCATCGCTTTTGACAAAACCGGCACTCTGACAACAGGCAAATTTGAGGTTGAAAAAGTGGAAAGTTTGGACAAGACAAAAACCGAAAAAGACATTCTTTTCTTGGCGGCTGTTGGAGAACAATATTCCATCCATCCACTTGCAAATGCCATTGTTGCGGCAAACAAAAAGAGATTGCCAAGACTTGAAAATTTCAAGGAAGAGGCAGGCCTTGGCGTGAAGTTTTCCTTTGGTGAAAAGGACTATTTTGTTGGTCGAAAAACCAAAAATTTGAGCACAACAACGGTGGAAGTTTTTGAAAACAACAAGAAAATCGGAGAAATTCATCTTGCTGACACGCTCAAACACACAGCAATCGAAACCTGTCAAGACCTCAAAAAATTGGGAATAAAAACCGTTATGCTTTCGGGCGACAATCCAGCAATTGTGGAAAAAGTTGCAAACAGTGTTGGAGTTGATGAGGCGGTCGGCAAATTGCTGCCAGAGGACAAATATGCCTTTCTTGAAAGCCACCAAAAAGAAAAAATGAAAGTGGCATATGTTGGGGACGGCATCAACGATGCACCCTCACTTGCGCTGGCAAATGTTGGAATAAGTATGGGCATCAATGGTGCACCGGCAAGCATTGAGGCGAGCGATGTTGTGCTTGTTGACGACAATCCACACAAAATCATAAGCGCAATCAAAATCTCCAAATTCACAAAGAGGATTGTGCTTGAAAACATTGGCGTTTCCGCTGTTGTCAAATTGGTGTTTTTGGCACTTGGGTCATTTGGCGTCACGGGGATGCTGGTTGCGGTGTTTGCAGATGTTGGCGTCACACTTTTGGCAATATTAAACAGCATTCGTGCGTTGCGATACAATCCCACAAAAAACAAAAAATGCAAAGTTTGTGAAACCAAAAAGGTTTGAAATGGGAATAAAAAATTGTAAAAAACAATACTCTCAAATTAAATCTCAAAATTAAAAAATTTAAGCAAAAATCAATAAAAAATTAAAAATTCAATAAAAAAATTAAAAAAAACAAGAAAAAATGCAAAAATGGCTTAAATTTGAATAAAAAAAATGAAAAAAAACAAAAAAAGAGAAAATTAAAACTCTCTTTTTTTTGTTATTTGTCACTATGGTTATTTTAGCATCATATAACTCAGGCTTGATTTTATTTCCAAAGGTGTGGTGGATACTCCCCTTTATCTTTGAGTGCTTGAATTTCGTGCTTGATGCCGTCAACTTCATCACGATAGGTCATTCCAAACCATTTTGATGGAGTTGCAATCACCTCCATTGTTGCTCCCGCAGCAAGTGCACGCTCAACCTCATCCGGAATAAGAAATTCCGCGCTTGTCAACACCTCTTCGCTTTGTCCAAAAAAGTTTGCAATGTCATTTTCAATCTGCTCCAAAAATTTTTTGCTGAAACCAAAACAACTCATTGAAACCATTGTGTCTGGCAAAATTTTGTGCCATTCATCTTTGCCAAGCGGTGTTGCAAACACTTCTTTTCCGCGCCACTCCACCAAACTTTCAACCAAACCGCAAGCAAAAGAGCCTTTGAGCGAAAAAATTCCTCTCTTGACCGCGCCAGATTTTGACAAAACATTTTTTGCTTTAAATCCCGCGGACACAAACTGCCCATCTTCACTTTTCTTCAAAAAGTCGGCAAGAATTTTCAGTGACTGCGCGCCATAAAAATCATCGGCGTTTATCACTGCAAACTTGTCTGAAACAACATTGCGACAGCAGTGCAAAGCGTGTGCCGTCCCGAAAGGTTTTGTCCTGTTGGCAGGCACTTTTGCACCCTTCGGCACATCATCCATTTCTTGAAAAACATATTCCACAGGAACAACCTTTTTCAATCTTTGTCCGATTGTTTTTTCAAAAATCTGTTTGTGTTCTTTGCGAATTATCAGCAAAACTCTGTCAAATCCTGCCCTGACTGCATCATAAACAGAATAATCCAAAATGAAGTTGCCGTCTGCATCAACAGGCTCAATTTGTTTGTCCCCACCAAAGCGACTTCCAAGCCCAGCGGCCAATATAACCAAATCCATTTGCTCCTCCTTGAAAAAATTATATCACGAACACATCGTTTTTTGCCACAATTTTTTGGCAAAAATCAAAATTTTCTTTTATTTGATTTTGGTTGTTCTTTATATGACTTTGATTTTGTTTTGTTTTTTTGTTCGAAAAACCATTTTTTTTCTTTTTTTCGTTTTTTTTGGCATTTTTTTTGTTTTTTTCATATTGAAGCATATGGAAAATTATGATGACCAACTGTTGCCAGAAAACTTTGAGCAAATTGCAAAAGCCTATTCCAAAATGTTGAAAAACAAGGGGTTTGTTTTTGTTCGGCTTGAAGAAGAGGAGTTTTCTTTGCTTCTTTGTGAGATTTTTGTGCTGATTGAAAAAATGAATGCGTGCTTGAAAAAACTTGAAAAACAACTATGTTCAGACCTCTTGCAAGAAAAACTCTCCTCTTCACAAAGGATGTTGGAAGAAAAATTTGGCAAGAAAAAACCACACAAATTTGCTTGTGTGGAAGATGAAAACAACGCCTTTTTGTGCCTTGTGGCGCTTGAAAACACGCTTATCATCAAACTTATGATGCTTTCCGTGAAAAGCGGCGAGATTGAACTTTGCAGCACTGTTGTGACGGCAATCTCTGGCATCTTTGCAGAAAGTTTTTCAACAGAAGGTTTCAGACTTATTGAGCCAAAAAATTGACAACATCCACAAGCCCCGCATTGAGTGCGTCAACAAATGGTCGGTTTTTTTCTGTGGAATAAAGTGATGGCTCGTCCTTGACCTTCACAAAGTCAACGGCATCAAAGTTCAAATGGTCAATGATGGCCTCACAAAGCATATTTGAAATCACCATAAGGGCGTTTGATGCGTCCATTTTTTGCTTTCTCATCGCATTTGCAACGAGTTCCGTGTCCTCAACAATTTGTTCAAGCGCGCTGTTGAGGAAAAATTCGATTTTTTCAAGCGCAAACTCGTTTCCGTTTGCCCCCGCCAAAATCTGCCAAAACATATAAAATTCATAGTTTGGCTGCAAAATGTTCGAAATGCCTTTATTGAAAAAATATGCAACACAATCCTCGGCAACGCTGTCGCCTTCCAGCGCATCCGCGCAAAGATTGGAAAACACATCGGCAAAATTGCCTTTTTGGACACTGTCGATGACAAGTTTTCTCTGTTTGACAAATTTTTTGTAGGCATCATCCCTTTTCACAAAATTTTCGTAGTTCATTTGCACCTCATTTCTTGATATAAGAAAATTATATCAAATTTGTCAGAAAAGACAAACAAAAAATGCTTTATTGCAAAATTTTGCGTTTTTTCAGGCTTGTTTTCGCAAAATTTTGTTCTTTTTCGCATCAATATAGCAGTCCGCAATGGCCGTTTCCACAAGTGGAAGTGCCACAAGCAGAAAGTCCAAAAACAGCGCAAGCAGGATGAAAACCAGATAAAACAACGGCGTCACAACAAAAAACACATCAAAAAGCATCAAAATCAGAAACATAACACTCACCGACACCGCCAAACTTGCCAAAGCAATTGCCATATAAAGAAAAATGGTGGCACGATAGCCGTTGACAAGCTCTTTGCTTAAAATCAGAACACTTTTTGCGTCTAAATCGTCCGTTTCATAAAGGATGTTTGCGGAAAAGCAATAGTCAAGAAAACAAATCACGCCCGGCACAATGAAAATGCAAAGCCAAAACGCCACAAGCACCATTTTGATGATGAACACGCAAAAAAGCCGAACATATTTTTTGAGAGAAACAAACATATCTTCAAATTTTGCTCTCAGTCCAAGTTGTTTCTTTGTGACAAAGCCGCCAAGCCCAACCTCAATATATATGAAAAACAAAACGGGCAGCGCAAAACTGACAACCGGCACAAACGCCGCCAAAAACACTCCCGCAAGTGCGATGATGTTTGCCAAAATTATGTCATAAATGGCATAGTCTGGTGCGTTTTGTTTTTCTTCAAAAACAATTTTGCGGATGATGCTTATGTCACATTCTTCGTCCAAATTTTGCTTTGGAAGACTGTTCTCAATTTGCTTCTCAAACTGTTTTTGCTCTTTTTTGTTGTTCATACCAAAATTATTGCAAAAAATCCGCTTTTTAAAATTGAAATTGCGGATTTTTGTGTTGTTTTTTGATTTTTTTCAGAATATTTGCGAAAACAGTCTGAACACCGCTTGAGCAAATCGCGTCAACCAACGCTGTCTTTTGAAATATTGCAAGTCGGCGCTTCTGCTGTTTGCGGCGTCAATCTCAAATTGCTGACGATAGTCCTCATTCAGCCGTTTGGAATAGAGCATCACGGTGTCCTCAAAGTTGAGGCTGAACGAGCGATGGTCGATGTTGCAAGTGCCAACGGTCAATTTGTCGTCATCCACAACAATCACTTTGCTGTGCATAAATCCGTTGAAAAGATAGACATCAGCGCCAAGTTCGACAAACTCTTTGACATATGAAAGTGACACCCAAAAAATTGTGCGATGGTCTGGCTTTGATGGGATCATAATCTTCACCCGAACGCCACTTGCAATGGCAATCCGAAGTGCCGACATAAACGCCTCGTCCGGAACAAAATATGGCGTTTGAATGAGAATTTGTTTTTTTGCATTGGTCAAAAGTTTGATGAAAACCTCTTTGGTGTATTGAATTGGCTCGTCCGGTCCAGACACCACCACTTGCATAAAGGTGTCGCCCGCAAGTTCAAGTTTTGGAAAATAGCCCTCTTCGACATACTTTTTGAAGACATAGTTTTCCTTTTTGACATATCGCCAATCGTTGAGGAAAACATTTTGAAGTTGATGCACGCCGGGCCCCACAATACGCAAATGGCAGTCCCGCCAAGGTGAAAGATATTTGTCCTTTCCGATGTGGTCATCACGGATGTTCACCCCGCCCGTGTAAGCAATTTTTCCGTCAATCACAACAATTTTTTTGTGGTTGCGATAGTTCAATTTGAGGTTTATCAAGCGAATTCGCGCAAATGGTGGGAAAAATTCTGCAACCTCGCCGCCGGCTTTTTCAAGTTGTTTGAAAAATCTTCTTGATGCGTGCAAGCAGCCGATGCTGTCATATATGAAATGCACCTTCACGCCATCACGAGCCTTTCGGATGAGGACATCCATCACCGCCTTGCCGGTTTCATCGTCTGCGAAGATATAATATTCCATATTGATGCTTTCTTTCGCATTTTCAAGGTCGGCAAGCAAGGCATTCAGTTTGTCTTGACCATTATAAAAAACTTTGACATCATTTCCGGGGCAAATTATGCTCCCATAGTTATAGCAGCATTTAATCAGCCCCATATCGCTGTTTTTGAGTTTTTGCTTTGCGGTTTCATCGCTAATCAAAAAGTCGGCAACTTTTTCGTCAAACTCCACCTCATAGAGTTTGTGATTGGCAATCATTCGCTTGACACGAAACGACAGTCCACTCCCAAAAACAATATACAAAAGATAGCCCAAAATCGGCAAAAAAGTGAGGACAGTTGTCCAACTGATGATGCTGGACAACTTTTTCCTTTCCAAAAAGACCATTGAAAGAAACAGCAAGAAATTTGTGCTGATATATGCAATGAAAATCCAAAACCAAGCATTCATACAATCACCTTATGAAAAACTGAAATAAATTTGAACAAGTTTGATTTGAAGTGTTCCGCCCACGCGATATGTCACAACATATGTTCTTTGGAGAGAATTCAGTGAATTTGGCACTTCAAAATCTGTGAGATATGACAAAACACCCGTTGCAGAATTTCTCTCTTGAATGCTGATGAACTCGGTCGAGCCAGAAAGAGCGGTTTTTTCTGATGAATAGTCGTCAATCGAATTGGAAATTGAAAGTCCCAAAAGTTTCTTCACTTCTGCACCGACATCGTCTTTGGAAAGAACTCTGCCCTCTTCAAGTCCGACTGTTGCCTGTCCTTGCTGAGAAATGCTCATTGTGATGTATTTGAATGTCACCTCAAACAGTTGGACATTTGTCACTTCTTTTCTGCTGTTTTTCTCCACAAGGCAATATTGTCTTGTTTCAGTCTGTCCTTCGCTCTTGTCAGACGAGAGAATGTCGTTTTTCACAAGTTCTGTCAGCATTCCATTTTCGTCAAGTTTCCAGAATTCATATGTGCTGCCAGCCGTCTTGCTTGTCAGCAAGTTTTGCATAACAAACGCTCCACCTGGCTGAATTGCCGCAAAGTTATATTTTATTGTTTCTCGATTATAAACATAGAACGAAACATCATAACTTGTACTCTTGCCAGAAGATGCCTGAATGTAAGTGAAGTCGTAAAGTCCAACATTGTCTGAAATTTTGTCGGATGGGGAAACCTCTTTTGCACTGTTGCTTGACGCTGCTTGCTTATACCACTTGCCACTGCCAGAGGCAATTTTCGATGGGTCAAAGCCGGCACCGTTTGCCACTGCAAAACTCATTTTCTTTCTGCTGCTGTCCTGAACAATCACTGTGGCGGTGAAATAGCCAACGACATCCGTTCCGCCATTTCGTGCAGACAATCCGATTGTGACTGTTCTTTCACCAGGAGTGCTGAACACCCAACCATCATTGTTGTCTTGGATTTGTGAGCTGTTAAACTTCACTGCATTTTCGCCATCTTTGAGCAGTTTGAATTTTTTGTTTGTGAGGTCTGGGAAACTTCCTTCAAACGCTTTTGCAAAATCCAATCTTTCGCCAACAACACTTGTGAGCATTATTCCAGGTGCTGACTGTGGACGAGGGCTAGATGTGCTTATTGAGCCAAAAACTCTTGCTTGACCATCAACTGCGAAAACTGAATTTCCTGCACTCACTATGCCAGATGTTGTTGAGCTATAAGAACTTGCCGTTGTGAAGTGAAGTGTTAATGTGCCAATTGGTGTTGACGAAGTGTCTTCACTTTCAAACAATCCGTTTTCTCCTGCCACTCTCATATAGACATTCACAGAAATTGTTTGTGTGTCAAGCGAGAAGCCTTCAACTGTGGTGATAAGTCCGCGTGCATCGATGTTTGCTTGACCATAACCCAGCAGCGAGTTTTCACTGATTGCAAATTTGAGCTTATAGTCATCATTTCCAAGCCCGCTTGTTGAGTCACCGCCAACCGCATCATACTGCACAAGAGAAACTCCACTGCCTCCCCAAGCTGACAGAGGGAAGATGTAGTATGGTGATGTGCTGCTTCCTGCTTGAATATAACTTGTCACATCCACAGAGTTGTCCACACGACCTGTTCTCACAGACGAATATTGAGGATAGATGTTGAACGCTTGCTCGTATCTGTATGTGTTGCTTCCTGAAGTGTAGAGGAAGAACAATTGAGTTGTCTTGTGGTCACGGCCAGCAAGTTCGTCAATATGATTTATTCTCAACTGGAATTGGTTGGCTGTTGTGTATGTCGCAATGCCTTTGCCGCTATCCAATTTCTCAATATGTGTGTCAGCAGATGTGCCAAACTTTGTTGTTGAAGCAACGGTCGTCAAATCAGTTCCGTTATATGCCAAACTCAACCCCGTTGCATCTTCACCACCACGCTTATGGTTTGTGGCAAGAACGTAGAATTGCTGCCCCGAAGTCAACATTTTGTCTCTTCCGTTTGCCTGAACATTTTTGTTGATTCCAATATATTCACGCACTGCATAACTTCTCTGATTTGAGAGTGAAACAATGCTTGGAACAAAGCGTTCGTATGAGCCCAAACCTGTTGCGCGTGTCACAGTTGAGCCACTTACATTGTAATACGATTTGCCGTTTTGAAGAATTCGGTCATCTGTTGTCCTGATGTAAATCAATTCGCCATTATCTTCAAACGCATAGGCATCTTTGTCAAGAACAACCAAATCAACACTTTCTTTGCTGTCAAGTTTCACTTCAAGTGTGTCGTTATAGACCGTCTTTCCGTTCGTGTTTTGAACAACAACCTCTCCGTTGTCAACAAGGTTTGTTCCTCCCGCAAACAACTCTTTGCCCTCATCCTTTCGGTTGAGCACATATTGCTCGGAAATTGTTGTTGAATTTCCGCCATAAGACAAAGTGAAGTTGATTGTCAGGTTGATTGTCTCCTGTGTGCCCCAAACATTTCCGTCAAATTTTGGAATTGTGAATGTGATGCCACTATTGTTTTGTCCAATTCCTTTCTTATCCTCAATAGAGGATCCTGAGTAGTATGAGAATTGGTCACTTGTGACAAAATGGATCGTCGTTGAATTGTCGGACACAACTTTGTTGTTGACGACAAACGAAATTTTTGTCACTGTGAGGCTGTTGATGTCAAAAGTGCTGTGAACAATATTGTTGCTTGCATCCAAATTTGCTTGGTTAACTGCTTGAACTCTTGTTGTTTGTGTGTCAGTGAGGTCTGTGTTAAATCCAACAATGTCCATTCCTCCCAAAACCACATATGACCACGTGCCGCCAGTTGGGGCGTCGGTCGTTGATGTGTCTGGGTCTGAAATGGTGTTCTTGGAATAGTTTGTCAAAAGTGTTGATGAAACATAGAATTTCTTCGTGTTATATTTATTCTTTTGAGAAGATTCATCTGTTCCTCTGTTGTTTCTGATAAATCCGTCCGTTTTGGCAACGCCGTTTTCAAACTCAACATTTTTATTATTCGTTTCGTCTTCAGAATAATCCTCTTCTCCGTCAAAATATGGCTCTTTTTGCTCTTTTGCATTGTTGCCATATTCAACAGAATATGTTCCAATCTCAAATTCATTGCCAGATTGCTCAAATTTCACGCGAACTTCAACCGTCTTGATGTTTGCTTGAGTTGGGGTTCCGTCCACCCAAGCTGCTTCTTCATAGAACACTTGATAAATCTTCGTTTCCCCTGCACTTAGAGGATCAAAAATGTTGACATAGTCTCTTTCACTGTCTTTCACAACAATTTTCAATGTGGCCGCGTATGTTGTGTTGTTTGTGAATTTGACATAGTTGTTGTATTTTTCAGTGTCAGGAATGTTTTCTGTGAACACATCGTCTGGCGATTTTTCAACAGCATAATTAAACGACCCAACAACCATAAAATCGCCATTGTCCATATTTTGTTTGAGTGTGCTGTATCTTGCACCAAAGCGCAAGGTGTCGCCTTCATTGATTGTGCCTTCGCCTTTCAAAGTTGGGTTTGAACGCGAGATGATGGTGAAATAGAACCTCATCTTAAACTCAAACTCGTCTTCAAATTCGATATAGAAGTTTGCACTGCCGAAAGTGGTTGATTTTGCTGTTATCGCAACTTCTTCTGCCCCATTAGATGTTTGATAACCACTCCAACCGGTGCCAAAATTCAAGAATGTTAAAGTTTTGTCGTTGTAAGTCTTTCCTGCAATTTCGGTGCTTGTGTTTGTATATTTGTAAGTCAAGGTGTTGGCCGTGTTGATTGTGGAGCCGTGCAACATCACGTTGATGACAGGATATCTTCCACCAAACAGGTTGATGTCAAAACTGTCGCCACTTGTCATATTGAAATCAACCTTATATGGCACAGCCCTGTTGCTTGTGATAAGTTTGTCGCCTTCGGCGTCATAGTCTTGGGCAACAACAGCGGTGTTGATTTCGCCTTGTGCATCACTTGCAAAAGTCAGTGTGGTGTTTGGCTCAACCAAGAACAGCAAATTGTGGCTCTCTTTTGCCACATTTCCACCGCCAAGGTCAACAACATAGTCCAAACGAAGCATAACGTGATTTCCATTGTTGTTTGAACCCTGCGCCCTGATTGTCCAATCCGAGCCATTTGAAACTGCAGTCAGCGTGATGTAGTTAAGTCTGTTTGTCAATGTTTCTCCGCCATCGGCATCAACAAAACCATCACTAAGTGTGCATTTTGCACGTGGAATAAGTCCGGTGGTGTAGCGATATTTCAGGCCTGCCGAAGAAGTGTATTGTTCCACAAGCAGTCGGTTGTGAATTGAAAGTGCATTGTTGGTCAATTTCTTTTCAGCATCGTTGCTGCCTGCATTTTGTTGAAGTGCAATTGATGCGCCATAAATTTGAATGTCAAAACTTGCGCCAATCTCTTGCATCCTCCTCGCAGTCATTGTTTCGCCATTTTCATCAGTGATGCCAAGTTCTTGCGCGTAAGTGTCCAAGAAAGAAACATATTCATTGTCCGCTTTGAGAATGATTTTCTTTGTGTCGCTGTTTGGATCGTCTGATGTCACTTGAATGTTAAATTTCAAAGAAACCTCAACACTGTATGTAAAACTTGATGTTTCAACAATCTCATCTCCTTGATAAAGTTTTGGCTCATATTTTATCTCTTTCGACAAATCTTTGACACTGATTGCAACATCTTTGCTGTCTGTTCCGTTCAATTTGATGGTGTATCCCGCCTTCTGCAAATCAATCTCAATGTCTTTTGTCAAAGTTCTGTATATTGCCGCAACTCTTGCGGTCAAACGCGGTGCAGTGGCATAGATTGTTTCGTCCAAATTCTGCGTGTTGGACAAATTCTCCGCCTCTGCTTTGCTAAGGAATGTGCCTTGATAGGTGTAACCCTCATACGATTTCTCCAAATCTTGAACAACCATCGCTGTGTTGTCAGCATAGACAGCAATTGCCTGCACATCTGTGCTGGATGCCAAACGGGCATAATAGGTTGCTCCGCCAGATGCTGTGGTCTGCTCGTTGAACGCATATTTCAAAATTCTGTTTGGAGCAAAGATTTTTGCATCTGCTTGTCGTTTCAAATCTTCGGCATAGAAACGCTCTTTTGACGAACTTGGAGAGTTCAATTGCAAGTCAATCACTTTTCCGGTCAGCACAACAACACGATAGACCTTCTCCACCGAGTTGACACTGACAACAAAGTCAATCGACCCCGTTTTTGATGCATCGACAAGTTTGAAGGTGAAGCCAAGTGCACGCGCTTGCGCCTCGTCACCTTCACAAAGCACAAGTTCGCCAGTTGTGGACTGGTTGGTCACAACTCTGCCATCTCCATAAGTCAGTTGAAGATTGTTGATGCTGTTTGCGTCAACTGTGATTTTCCAATTCGTTTCCGTGATGCCTGCTTCATCAACAACATTCACAACAACCCTGTTTTGAGAGTTGAATTGCGCCTTGCTGCCAAAGAAGTTTTCAATGGTTGTATTGTCTGACAAATATTCTGCATTATCTTCAAGTTCTGTGCCGTTTGGGGCTGGATAGTGCAACGTTGTTTCAACATTTGGGAAAACAGTGTAGTTATAAATCAATGTTATTCTGAAAAGTTCATTGTCGCCATTGAAGCACCCAATTGTGAACGACTGCGAAACAGGTTGCTCCTCGCCGATGCTTGTTGGTGTGATGTTGACAGAAGTTGAAAATTCTGAACCATTCCAAATCTTGTATGTGAATGTGCTGTCCTCATTTGTTGGAATGTCGCTTTGCACGCCTGCAATGTCAAAAGAGAACTCTTTGCCACCATATCTCTTTTCGGTGTCTTTGTGAGTGTAAGTTGCGCCACTGTCAACGCTTGCTTTGACAACAAATTCTCTTTCAAAAGAATAGCCCGAAATTGTGAACACAAACTTGAATGTTGTGTCCGCTGTCAGATTTGCAAAGCCGATTTGTCCTGCTCCGCTGGTGTTGACAAAATATGTCGTTGGAGCATCGTTTGCGCAAGAAGTTGAAACACTCGCATCTGGAATTGTTCTTCCGTCTGCGCCCTTGATGGACAAGAGCTCGGCAAGGCGATAAATCTTTCCACCCTTCAACTCTGCACCCGTTTCTGTGATGTCATATGGGCCTGTCACCGTGATGATAAGTTTGAATGCAACCTTCTTTTTCGTGTATATGCCAAATTCAACAACACTGTCTTTTGCCACGCTGTTTTGTGGAGTGAATTTCAAAACACCTGCGCCATTTCTGCCCTCAAAGTCAACTCCGCCGCTTATGGCATCACTCAAATTGCCACTGAGCGATTTTGCATATGCCCAAAATTCGCCTTCAGCATTTTCACTTGTTCCGCTAAGTTCGCTGAGAGTGATGTTGAAAATGTTTTCTCCGCTTCCGGCTTTGACATTGTAAGCAAACACATTGTCCACTCCAACAATTGACTGTCCGCCGGTCGTGACAGATGCTTTATATGAAGGTGATTGATTGAATTTGAACACATAGGAAAGGTCTGTGCTTGAAAGCGCACGATTGCCATCAACATAATAGAATTTTGCAATTTCAATCGTCAGTCTTGTCAGATTGCTCTTCAATTTGATGTCAAAATCAAAGTCGGCAGCACTGTCAACGCGCGCACTTTCGCCGCCTGAAAGGTCAAGCGAGCAACTTTCAACCAAATCTTGAAGGTCTGCCACTGACAACGTTGCAACACTGTCACCAATTCTTGCACTTGCAATCTTGAAGCCAATCTGCACATCTCTGCCATCGCCAAAGTCTGGGTCAGCAAAACGCTTCTTTTCGTCATCAGTCTTGAACTTGCTGTTTGTTTCAACAAGTTGCTCTTGAAGATTGATGTGATATTGCCCATCAACATAATAAGTCGAATTTGTGTCCAAATATTCCACATTGTCTGCGTATGGATAAGCCACAATGCCGCCTTCCAAGTTGCTTTGCACTTTGATGCGGAAGTTCCAAACAAATGGGGTCTTGCCAACACTGGAAACTGTGGCTCTGACAACAACAAACACATCGCTTTCGGTGTCATTTTTCAGGTCGTTGATGGTCAGATAGTATGTTCCATCTCGGTTTGTCAAACTTGCCAAGCCATCAATATAGCCCACACACCCCACAACTGAAAGTGTCAAATTGAACTCGGTGTCAGTTTCTGCGTAATAATAAAGTCCTGGCAAGAATTTTCCATTTTCATCTTTGTCTGAGGTGTCGGCCTTTGCAATGTTGTGCAAAATCTTGTAAGTTTTGCCGGCTGAAAGTTGTTGATAAACTCCATTTTCTTCCAAATTTGTGACACTTGCCCCAACAAGTTCGGCAAAGTCAACATCACCAAACTTGTTGAACACATCTTCTCTTGTCTCCTCGTCAGGTTGGTCATACTTCACAAACACTTCGCCAACCTGGCTGACAATGGCGTTGAGGCTTATCAGCACAGACAACTTTCCATCAATCGTGGTTTTGACAACAACCGTGTTACCCTCGCCGCCATCAAGCGGATTGAAAAATGCCTTTGACAAAGTTTTTGCTCTGATTGTTTTGCCCTCTGTCCAATTTATGTTTCCGCTCACTCTTTCAATGGAGAACGTGTCGCCAACGGTGTAGTCCAAACCGGATTGCAAAACAATTGTCTCTTTTCCATTGAACGCAACGGTTTCAACATTTTTGCCATCACCCTTTTTGATGAGTTTTTGCGCCATCTCATAGGCGTTGTCACCAAAGCCGATGTCAAACGCAAATGTTGCCTCTGAGCATTGTTCAACTTTTTCTTCGTCCTCACCAAATGTTTTCACTTTGACAGCATCAACATTGATTGGGTCGCCCGTTGAAGATGCTGTTTGCATAACAAACGTTTGCAAAATCTTTTCACCCAACTTCATATTCAATTGGTTGGTGTTGACACCAAGCGCAATGTTCCCAGAAGTCAATGTCAGTGTGACATATTCCAAGCCCGCGCCTGTTGTGTTGGCATATGTAAACTGATTTTTGATTGATGTTGCGCTTTCACGTTTTTCAACATATCCATCATCACCGGTCACTTTGAAAACATCAAACAAACTGCTGCTAAGGCTTTGCAAATCCACCTGCATATTTGCATCTGCATCCGCAACTTTTTGCACAATCACAAAGTTTGGGTTGACATAGAGCGTGATTGTTGTGCGAAGAGAATATCTTTCACTTTGCCCGCAGAAAATTGTGAATTGAATTGTTTGCAGTTGGAAGAACCTGCCAACATTGAGATGGTAAGAGTTCCCACCCGCGTTTTCCTCTCTTGCAAGAGTGACATTCAAACTGTTGCATTCAAAATATTGCCCCAAGTCGTCAACACCATTGAGAATTGTTGTCCAAGATGGTTGCACATCAGGCAGACTGCTGCCAATCCATGAAATTGGAATATATTCATCCAAAGAATATTTCTCATCTGCGAAAATTGCCGGTTGGCGATTGTCCTCGCTGGTTGTTTTGAGATAGTCCGCATATGTGCCTTGAGAATAGCGGCTGAATGTGGAATCCAGGCTGGCACAAGGTCTGCACACAAGTCGGAACTGAATGTTAAACAATCTTTCGCTTGCATCCGTGACATTAAACTCAATTGTGATTGTGGATTGGATGTAGCCATAGAACACAATACCAAACACTTCACCCTGGATGGCATCACGCAAAGAAGAGTAGTCATCTCCGGTGTTTGTTTTGGTGTCAAAATGGCCTTCTGTCACATCTGTGGCAGTTGCAAAGCCAAACACTTTCAAGATGTCCAAACTCATCCCGTTATAGAACGAATCCGCCAATGTGAATTTCAAGTTTGAAACTCTTTGTTCTTCCGCTTCATCCAAGAAGACATCAAAGAGATTTGAAAGTCTGGTTTCAACGCCAACAGTGGCATATTTTGTGACTGTCACATTTCCGTTGTTTTTGATGCCATTAAGTTCATTGAGAACAAATGTTTCCGTTTTGGAATCTCTGGTTGCCGCATCAACATCGGTGAGTGTGTTGTCAAATTTGATATGGTCGATGCCTGTGCAAGAAACATTAAACGAAAACTCGCGAGAAATCTCTTCGCCTCCAAACATCACCGGCTGACCATCTCTGTCAACAACTCGGACTTTGAGGGTGGTTGTCAAATCTTCACTTGTGTTAAACCCTTGAATGCGCCTGTTTGCGCTGTCAAAGTTGAGAATTGGCGAGTTGGCGTCGTGTGGAATTTCCACAAACTGAACATCATAAAGCCCTGCTTTTTCTTGAATTGTCAACCCGTGTTGGTCAGTCAGTGCAAAAGAAAGCAATGCATTAAGCCCATCTGTGTTGTTGAGAATGGCATCAAGCGTGGTGCCTTCCTTTTCCCAATTCCCCCAAGATATTGTTGCCTTGTCAATATCATCAACAATCTTGATTTCGTCAGGTTGTCCATCATCATCTCTGTCCAAGTCGGTTCTTTCTTCATAAGCGCCCTTCATTGCGACAACTTCTGGATAGTAAACCACAACACTTTCAACTGTTTCTTCGCCATTTTTGCAGATTTTCTTATAAAATTCTTCGTTAAATTCGTTGATATATTGCAGTTCAAACTTAAGTCGTCTTTCGGCATCGCCACGGTTGAAATCGCCATCGGCAATATAGAAGCTTGCCGTGACCTCAATCAGATTTTCATCCAAATCGCTTGCCTTGACCTCAGGCACTTGCATCACAACAGAGGTTGTTTCCAAGTTGTTGATGTCTTTGCAAACAACTTTCAAACGCTCTGTGCCTTCTTCGCTTGAATTGAACGCATCGCGAATTTTCACAATGTCAGATGCACGATTTTCACTCTCCAAAGTCATATTAAACTTGATGATTTGCATCTTGTTGCCATCATCGTCCACATAAACGGACGGAACATAATAATCCCCCGTGTCCACATTGTGTGCAATGCTTGCAGTCCCATCAAAATCAAAAGATGGGGCAAGTTTGAAGAATGGGAGTGCGTTGTCAACCTCAATTTGCAAAGGCCTGCTGACAACAACAATTTGCAAATCGCCCGTTTCTGTTGTCACAAGTTTGCCATTCACATCTGTGCGAACAACCGCTGCAACCACATATATGTTGTCGGCACAACTCTTCAGTGCGGTCAAAATCGTGCCATCAATGCCATAAAGTGTGTAGTTATAAACTCCGCCCTCGCTCGTGTCTGGCTTTGGCAAGCCATAGATTTCATTTTTCAAAGCATACACTTTTGGATTTTCGCAGTCAAAAATTGTCGACAAATCTGTTCCCGCAGAGCAGAACAAGAAAAATTTGACCGTTTTATAGACATTGTCATTGCTGACCCCGCCATAGATGTTTGGATTTTTCAAATCAACTGCATCCGGCTTTGGAGTTCCATCCTCGCCATAGTTGATTGTCAGCCTGATTGGATTGTTTTGTGTCCACGTTGGAGCATATTCAAACGCCGACATAGTTGATTGAAAATGCAAAGTTGGCTCAAAATTTCCTTCCGTTCCAATGTCGAAGAAGGTTGTCCATTCGCTGCCAGTGTCGTCATCTTGATAGAACAAATTGAGTTTCAAATCAAAACTTCGAGCCGTCAAATTGCTGTCTGCAATTCGCCAATAATAGTTTTCATAAAGCGATGGTGAGGTGTTTGGCAAAACATAATATTCCGCCGTCAAATCTTCCCAATATCGCTTGCTGCTGTCGAATGGTTCAACAGAAATCACCCTTCTGTCGTTGACCGTGGCAACTTTCATAACATTGCCGCCAAGAATGAGCAGATTGCCAAATTCTGCACCTCTTGGAATTTTGATGCCCACACTGGAAAAGAGCGAACTCAAATCCTTTCCACTCTTGTCAGTGATGGTCATATTCAAACTGTCGTCACCCTTGTTGGAATTGAGAGTGAGTTCAAAATATTTGTCAATCGTGTTTTCAAATTCCAACTCTCTTGTGGTTTCTTCGCCAGAAAATTTCACCTTGTCAATCTCTGCTGGCACAACCTTGATGTCAATAAAACTTGTCTTGCACTTTTGCGGATTTTGAACAAGATGCTGAATAACCCGCGTTGCAAGTTCGTCACCCGAGTACTCCGAGAACATCGCCAAAACTTGATTTTGATAAAACGCGTTGGAGAAGGTGTAAGCCGTTATTCTGTCAACATGCGATGTTGTGATGACATCCTTCGTTCTGAACAAGCCCTCTTCAGCGTTCAGGCATTCAAGATTGATGTCTTCTGCCGAGAAAAACACCCTCTTTAGATTTTCAGGATTGGAAAAGTTTTTTTGGCTTTCTTCCGGAGTGAAATTGGGTTCAATTCGAAAATCTCCGCGCAAAACTTCCTCTGGACCATTGTCATTTTTGCCTTCTCTGCCAGCAATCTTCAGCGAAAGTTCCCTCACAGAAACATCTGTCGAAACACTCACTTTCACTGGAGCAAGCAGAGCATTTGCAGACCTGACCGTGAAAATTGAATATCCTCCAAAAACATCGCCGAGGTCGGCATCTGTCAAAAGTTCAATTTCAATCTTTTCGCCAAGTTTTGCTTTTTGAGGAATGCGTATGTATCCATTTTCCCATTTCCCGTTTTTAAGCGAACCACCGCTCAGTTCACTCAAGGTCAGTTCTGTGGTGGTCACATCTTCGGTTGTGGTGGAAATCACAATGCTGAAATTGGATGATGCGTTGAAATGAAACCTTCGATTGTCTTGGTCCGAAAGAGAAGAGGCATCCGCATCAAAAGACGCAAGCCCATCAACAAACTCTTCAGTTGTTTCAACAGCAATGTTTTCAGGTGGAACAACCTTCTCTTTGAAATTTCCAAGCAAAAACATAATAAGCACCGTTGTGCCAGCAATTGCCACAAGACCAACCACAGCCAGCACAATCGCGAGCCAGAGTTTCATCACTCCTCTTTTTTTCTTAGCCATAAAACATCTCCAATTTGAGTTTTTTCGATTTGAGTTTTTGAATAAAAATATTGTCTGCTTTTTCGACAAGTTTATTATAACATTAAATAATTTTTTTTCAAACAAAAAGACAAACAAAACACAAATTCTTGAAATATTTTATCTGCCGATAAAATCGGAGAGAAAAATGTTTGAAAAATGCGAAAAAACATTTTGAAAAAACATAAAAAATTGCTGATTTTTTATTCAAAAAATAATAAAAAATTCAAAAAATTCATTTTATTTTAATTTTTTGTTGATTTTTCTTTGCCATTTTTGATTTTTTTGCAATTTTCAAAAAACATTTTTCTCTGCCAAGAGATGTTGTTTTCTTGACAATGACGCGTGAATGTTTTATAATAAACCTATGAAAAAGAAAAATCTAAACACAAATTGGGAGATATACAACTTCCTGAACATCACAAACAGAAAATTGAGCAAGCAATACAAGTATTTTGGCCGCGATTTTCTGCCAGACGACTTTGATGTCAACGAAAAGACAATCAAAGAAAGAATTTTGCTTGGTGAAATGTCAAACACAAACATCGTTCCTTCGTTTGTTTATGAAGACAAGAAAAAAGTTAAAAAACACTTCAAAAATTCTTTGAAAAATTGCAAAAAGATGCTTCAAAATCGATTTTTTTCGTTTTTTACGCCTGATTTTTTGCAAAAAATGGAAATTTATATGGATATGCGAATGTTTTTGACAAGACGCATTTTGCAAGATTTTCGCTCTCAAAGTTTTGATGAGGTTGCCGCCTATCAAGAAATTTTCAACCTCAATCCCGTTCTTGGCGAGATGTTGGACGGACTGTATGCAAACGATGTGGACATTCAAACCCTTTTGCTTGACTTTGAGCATAAATACAAAGCCAACTTCCTTGCCAAAGTGAAAGAGATTGAACAAAGAAAGAAAAAACAAAAAGAGCAAAACGAAAAATTTGCTGTGCAAGAGGCTCAAAAAACCAACACTCAAACAAAAATCAACAAAAAAGATGCAAAAATTGTTGAAAAAACGGTCAAAAAAGAGCAAAAATTGCAAAACACAAAAGAAATTCAAACCTTGAAGCAACAAAACAACAAGGCAAACATTCGCAACAAATAAGGAGATTTTTATGATACAAGCAGTCAATGTGTCGCTTGCTTTTGGCGGGCGAAAACTTTATAAAGATGTCAATTTGAAATTCACCAAAGGCAACTGCTATGGCATTATTGGTGCAAACGGTGCGGGAAAATCAACATTTTTGAAAATTCTGACGGGCGAAATTGAGCCAAACACCGGCGAGATTGTTGTCACTCCGGGCGAAAGAATGTCTGTTTTGGAACAAAATCAAAATAAATATGATGCCGAAACTGTTTTGGACACCGTTTTGCTTGGCCACAAACGCCTGATGGAAATTCAAAAGGAAAAGGATGCACTTTATGCCAAGCCTGATTTTTCTGACGAAGATGGCATTCGCGCAGGAGAACTTGAAACAGAATTTGCCGAACTAGGCGGCTGGGAAGCAGATGGGGAGGCAAAATCGCTTTTGCAAAATTTGGGTGTCAGCGAAAACTGTTTCAACAACCTTATGTCCACACTTGATGCCAAAGTCAAAGTGAAAGTTTTGCTTGCTCAGGCTCTGTTTGGCAATCCCGACATCCTCATTCTTGACGAGCCAACAAACAATTTGGATTTCAAAACAATTCGTTGGCTGGAAAACTTCCTTCTTGATTTTGAAAACATTGTCATCATTGTTTCGCACAACCGACACTTTCTCAACAAAGTTTGCACGCATATTTGTGATGTTGACTTCGGCGAAATCAATATGTATCTTGGAAACTACGATTTTTGGTATGAAACAAGTCAACTTTTGGCAAGACAGCGCAAAGACCAAAACAAGAAAGCCGAAGAGCGTGCAAAAGAACTGAAAGACTTTATCGCGCGATTTTCTGCCAATGCTTCAAAATCGAAACAAGCAACAAGCCGCAAAAAAGAACTTGAACGCCTGACAATCGACGATTTCAAGCCATCATCAAGAAAATATCCATATGTTGATTTCAAATATGACCAAGAAATTGGCAAAGAAATTTTGAAAGTTGAAAATCTGACCAAAAAAGGAATGTTCAAAAATCTTTCTTTCACCGTCGAACACGGGCAGAAAATTGTTTTTCTTTCGTCAAATTCTTTGGTTTTGACCACACTTTTCAATATCCTTGCAGGCAAGGAAGAGGCGGACAGTGGCACATTCAGATTTGGCAAAACAATCAAATCGTCATATCTTCCACAGGACAACCGCGAATATTTTGATGGCTGCCACCTTTCAATTGTGGATTGGCTGAGGCAATATTCCAAAGACAAAACGGAAAGTTTTGTGCGCGGGTGGCTTGGCAGAATGTTGTTTTCTGGCGAAGAAAGTCTGAAAGAGGTGAATGTGCTTTCTGGTGGTGAGCGTGTGCGATGTATGCTTGCAAAAATTATGCTTGAAAGCGGAAACTTTCTCATTCTTGACGAGCCAACAAACCATCTTGACCTGGAAAGCATCACCTCCCTCAACAAAGGAATGGTCAACTTCAAAGGCGCGATGCTGTTTGCAACAGGCGACCAAGAAATCATTGAAACGGTTGCAAACAGGATTATTGACATTGTTGACGAAAACACAATCGTTGACAAGCAACTCAGTTATGAAGAATATATGGAAAAATATAAATCCTAAACTCTCTCACGATTTTTAAAAACCAAATCGTAAAATCACACTCTTGCTGCAAGCAATTAAATCATAAGAAATCGCTTGTTTTGCAGAAAAAAATAAAAAAACAGGAATTTTTCCTCGTTTTTTTTTGAATTTTTATTATTTTTTGTCAAAAGTATTGACATTTTTGATGCTTTGCTATAAAATAAACGCGAAAGTTTGGTGAAAAGGACTTTTCATCCCAATCAGTAATAACCTTGTGGGTGTCAAAAACACTGCCACGCGGGTTCCTTTCAAAAAAAAGAAGATGTTTGTCATCTTCTTTTTTCGTTGTTCTTGTCTTTATTTTTCTTTTTATGTTTTTTTCTTTTTGTTTTTTCTTTGGTTTATTTTTACTTTATTTTTTTCATATTTCTCTTAGTTTTTTCACATCAAAGCAGATTTTGTTTCTCAAATTTGCTTTTCTCTGTTTTCACCTTGTTCTTGCGGTTGATGATTTTTTGTCAGAGTTTGGTTTTGCCTCAACCTCTTTCAAATCTTTGATATTGCCGTTTTCGGTCATCTTGAATGTGAAAATTCTTTCTGGTCCGTGCTCAAAATCGTGAAATGCTCCGCCTGTCAATCTGCCATTTTTCTTTTTGAAAAGGACAAGTTTTTGTGGAACAACAACATTTCCTGTCTTGGAAAATGTTCTCAAACTCATTTCATCATCATTTTCCAAAAACTCCATTGTTTTCTTGGCTTTCACAACATCTCTGTTTTCTGGTTCAAGTTTTTCCTTGCTGATATATCTGTGTCCGCCCTCTTTCTTGAATGTTCTTGCAACATCAAACACCGAAATCTCAAATGCAAGGCACTGAAACATTGCAAGCGGACATTTGTCCATACTTTTATACACCTTCATCCATTCGTCTGTCAATTTTATCATTTTTTTCTCCTTAAATGTGATATGCTCGCCAACGCGTTTTGCGCACCACTTCAAGCACATTATAAACCAATTCAATGCAAAATGCAAGACCTTTTTCAAAAATTTCCGCCTGTTTTTGCTTTTCACTTGACTTTTGCACCTGTTTTGTGCTATCCTTCCTTTAGGTTATGACGGAATTGGCAACTCCCGAGCCTGACGCGTGTCGGCGTAAAGACTTTCAAACAAGGTGAATTTTTTCACGAAATAGGGTGGAACAGCGGTCTTGAAAAATCGCCCCTATGCAAAATCGCATAGGGATTTTTTATTTTTCCCGTGCATAAAAGGAGATTGAAATATGGAAAAAACAAAAGTCACAATGGACAAAATTGTCAACCTGTGCAAAAGTCGAGGGTTTGTCTATCCCGGAAGCGAAATCTACAACGGATTTGCAAACACTTGGGATTTTGGGCCTGTTGGCGTTGAACTGAAAAACAACATCAAGCGTGCGTGGTGGAAGAGGTTTGTGCAAGAAGAGCCAAACTCCTATGGTGCAGATGCGGACATTTTGATGAACCCAAATGTTTGGCAGGCATCTGGGCATATTCAGGCGTTCAGTGATCCGAAAATGGATTGCAAATCTTGCAAGCAGCGTTTTCGTGCGGACAATTTGGTTGAGGAGCATTCAAAAGGCAGTGTGAAAGCCGAGGCGATGACCAATGAGGAACTTGAAGCCTACATCAACGAGCACAAAGTGAAATGTCCACACTGCGGAAACTTTAATTGGACACAAATCCGACAATTCAAATTGATGTTTGAGACCTCGCGCGGAACGGTTGACGGAGAAAAAGATGTTGTTTATCTTCGTCCAGAAACAGCGCAAGGCGTTTATGTCAACTTCTTGAACGTTCAGCGAACGACCCGCGCAAGACTTCCTTTTTCTGTTTCGCAAGTCGGCAAATCTTTCCGAAACGAAATCACACCGGGAAACTTCCTTTTGCGAACAATTGAGTTTGAACAAATGGAGCATCAAACATTCTGTCGTGCGGAAGAAAGTATGGAAATCTATGAAAAAACCAAGCAAAAAGCGTTGCAATTTGCTGAGGACCTTGGCTTGAAAGCGGAAAATTTGCGTTTTCACGACCACGACAAACTTGCTTTCTATGCCAAGGCTGCATGTGACATTCAATTCAAATATCCAATCGGATGGGAGGAGTTGAACGGCATTCATCATCGTTCAACGCACGATTTGACGCAACATCAAAACCTCAGCGGCAAGAGTTTGGCATATCTTGACCCTGTCACAAACGAAAAGTTTATTCCAACCGTTGTGGAGTATGCCATCGGTGCGGACAGATTGACTTTGGCGGTTTTGTGTGAGGCATACGACGAAGAGGTGCTTGCAGATGGCGAAACGCGTGTTGTTTTGCACTTTATTCCAGCCATCGCACCATATAAAGTTGCCGTTTTGCCTTTGCAGAAAAATTTGAGCGAAAAGGCACGCGAAATCAACGAAATGCTTTCAAAACACTTTATGTGTGACTATGACGAGGCAGGCTCAATCGGAAAACGCTATCGCCGACAAGACGAGATCGGCACACCTTTCTGCGTCACAATTGATTTTCAAACTTTGGATGACAACACCGTGACGGTGCGTGACCGCGACACAATGCAACAAATCAGGCTGAAAGTTGATGAACTTGTGGCCTATGTTAATGAAAAAATTTTTTGGTGACGCAAAACTTTTTTGCTGAAAATCACTATTATTGCAAGCAATGTTTTGAAAACTCTACAACATTTTGCACAACTTCTTCCAACATTGTTTTGCATAATCAAACAAATTTGGACAATAAAAAAACTTCCCAAACGGGAAGTTTTTTTAGACAATTAGTCAATCCAGATAACCTTGCCAATCACGAGAAGAGTGATAATGTCGAGAACCCATACAATTGCAGGGCAGAAGAAAAGCATCAGAACGCCAAGAACGATGCCAACGACATTTCCCTTGTTGATTGATCTGCAAAGACGATAAACAGCCCAGCAAACGTCAAGAACAGGCAATGCAAGAACAATCTTTGCCCAGAGAGGCAATTTTTCAAAGAAACTAATGATATCCTTCATCTCTAATTCTCCTTTTAATAAGATTTGTAATCTTTTTGTTACACTTTAATTTTAGACCCAAAAATTTAAAATGTCAACAATTTCAACAACATTATATATGAAATTTCAAAAAATTATATGCAAAAACGGCGGTTTTGGGCAATTTTATGACAAAACTTGCGCTTTTTCGGACAGATGTATGATTTTTTTTGCTTTGCAAACAATATTGTCACGGGAGGTGTTATGAAAGAAGAACTCAACAGCGGAGTGAGATGCAATGTGAAAACCTGCATATACAACGAAAAGGGTTGCAACTGCAACAAACTTGTTATTGATGTTTCGCAAGGCTCTGGCGAACCTATGCCAAACGGCGAAAAGGCTCACTTTTGCAAAAGTTTCATCAGTAAAGATTGAAAAAAGAAGGCTTGTTTGCCCCTCTTTTTTTGTTTTGACTTTTTTGTTTTTTTGTGTTGATTTTTGCCAGCCTGTCGCCTTTTGCTTTGCTTTTTCAGACATTTTGCTGCCACTTTTGCTTTTTGTTTTTCGCTTTGATTTGTCAATTTTGTTTGGACAAATTGTTGTTCTCGCTTTCAGTCTTTTGTCTTTGTTTTTTAAGTGCTTTCTTTTTTCACTTCGCGTAAAACCTTCTTTCACTTGAACATTGGAGTTTTGCTTGTCAGCATTGTCCACGACAAAAGTGTGCGAATAAGCCCTGCCCAATAGGTCAAGCGAGCGCTGTTCAAAAGTTCTTGACAATATTTGATTTCAATTTCCAAAAGATATTCCCGCATAAACTCAATTGCAAAGTCTGACGCCTCTTTTTCAATTTTGATTTCTTTATATTTCAGCACAACCGCAAACAAGAATATCAGCAAACTTGCCCCCGCGCAAGCAAGACCGATAATGAGAAAAGCCATTCCTGCAAGCACTTCAAACGCCCAAAGAGCGCACAAAATCACACCTGCAAGCAAAAGTGGAAGGAAGAAAAACCCACAAATTCTGCCTGCACGCTGCATATTCCAATGCTTTTTGAGTGTGTCGCCCGAAAAATCCTGCCTTGCGTGGCCAAGTTCGTGCGAAACTATGGAGATTGATGCCAAACTGTTTGAGCCCATTGTTTGCGCCGAAAGACCGATAACGCCGGTGCTATAGTGGTCCTCAAACTCGCGGCATCTTGTGACTTTCAGCCTGCCGCCAAAAAATTTTTCGTTTATGCTTTCAACATATTCCAGCGTTGTGATGCCATAGGAATTGCGCTTTTCATTCAGGCTTTTCCATTTTTCATAATAGTTGTCAAAAGAAAAACTTGCCACTGCAAGTGCAAGGCACAAAAGCACTGCCAAAAATGCTGCAACACCGATGATAACATATGTCCACCACATATTGATATTTTACTATATTTTTCCGCTTTTTAGCAAACTTTTTCTGCATTTAAAACATAAAACGTTTTGTCAAAACAAAAAACTCCGCTTTTGCAGAGTTTTCTTTACAGTTCTCTTCCATTTCGATTGGCATCTTTTTCGGCGTTGAGAGTTTCATTTTTCGCCAAAACTTTCTCTTCTTTTGCCGCTTTAAGTTCTGTTTCTTCTTGTTCCGCATTGTTGTTTTGTGTTTCATACGCAATGTTTCCCGTTATTCCATCAGAAGCCACTTCAAACATTCCATCTGCCGAAACAAGAACAGTCCCTGCTGCAAGTCCTCCAACTGCAACAAAGTTTGCAATTGTCACTCCATCAGTTGCCTCTTGAATTTTCTCATTTGTGCCATCGTCAACATATCTCAACACCATCCCCGTGATGCCGCACGCCGCGCCAAAAAGAAGCGAAGAAATCCCAATTCCAAGTCCAACTTTCAAAATTGTTTTCTGCTTTTGCTCACCTGTTTTCATTTCAAAACTCCTCTTGCAAATTATTATACCACACTCAGCGGCGTTGTCAAGACAGATTTTTGATTTTTTTCTTTTCAGGTGGCAGTCACACAAAACAAAGTTGCCTTTCTTCTGCCTCTTTCTTTGTTTTGTTTCGTTCTCACTTCACATTCTTTTCGGCACGCGCTTTCGTTTGTCACGTGACAAGCAAAACCGTGTCTCCACGATTGAGCATTGTGCCTGCTGGCGGGAGTTGTTCCAGCACAACTTCGCCGCTTCCGTCAATTTCACACTCCAAACCTGCCTGATGAATTTCCACAATCGCTTTTGCCAGACTGCGCCCCGTCACCTGCGGCATCACAACTTTTTCCACAGTCACGGTTTCGTCATCTTTTGGAATGTCAAAAAACTCAAACAACTCTTCAAAAAACGCTTTGCCATATGGTGCTGCCACCAACGAGCCATAATATGCGCCCGCACTTGCCTCGTCAACCAAAATCATAAAAAGATAGTCCGGATTGTCGGCGGGATAGATGCCAATGAAACTTGAGATATATTTCCCCTGCGCAATCTGACCGTTTTCGCCATATTTCTGCGCTGTGCCTGTTTTTCCGCCAACATTATAGCCCTCCACAAAAGAGAAATCCTTTTGTTTGTTTTCCGCCTTCTGCAAAAGTTGGTTGACCGTTTTGCTGGTTTTTTCGCTGACAATTCTGCGCATTTTGACCTGCGGCTTGAAAGTGGTTTTGCCATAGGCATCTTTGATTTCGCCAATCACAGTCGGGGTTTTCCAAACGCCGCCGCCCGTTATGCCTGCCACAATCGACAAAAGTTGGATTGGTGTCACTGCGATTGCGTGCCCAAAGCCCATTCTTGCCAAATCAACATTTTTGACACTCTTTTTTGGCATCAAAATGCCGGAACTTTCACCCTTGATTGTGATGCCCGTTTTCTGCCCAAGTCCAAACTTTTCCATATAGGCATAAAACCTGTCCACGCCCAGCCGAAGTGCAAGGTCCATAAAACAACAGTTGCACGAATTTGCAAAAGCCTCTGTAAGCGTTTGGCTGCCGTGACCTATGCTTTTCCAACACTTTATGCGTTGCCCGTCAATAACGCGAAAACCGGGGCAATAAAACCTGTCGTCAAGCGAAACAACTCCCGCTTCAAGTGCCGCCGCAAGTGTGAGAATTTTGAAGGTTGAACCTGGCTCATAGGTGTCCGTGACCGCCTTCATTTTGGATTGGTCAAACAGCGCTTGCAGGTCGGTTCGCGGTGGCTGGTTGAGGTCAAAACTCGGCTTTGACGAGATTGCCAGCACCTCGCTTGTTTTGGCGTTCATCACAATGCCCGTCACGCCCTTTGCTTTCTGCTGTGCATAGGCATTTTCAAGCACTCGTTCCAAGATGATTTGGATTTTGCTGTTTGCAGTCAGTGTCACATCGTTGCCCGCCGTTCCGCTGACATAATATCGCAACTTTCCGCCAATTTCCTTGCCTTGAAGGTCGCTTTGCACATAGGAAAAACCGTCAACACCTTTCAGATATGTGTCCAAATAGGCCTCCAACCCCGCCTGCCCAACATTGTCAAGAGAGGTGAACCCCAAAAGTTGCGTCATGAGGTTGCCATAGACATAATATCTGCCCACATTTTCCGCAAAATAGACCCCGTCAAGATTTTCGGCATAAATTTTCTCCGCAACTTCGCCCTCAACCTGCATTTTTATCAGCACCTCGCTGATGTTTTTGCGCGAAACTTTGCCAAGAGTTTTCTCAAAATCCAAATCCAAAATTTCGGAAAGCTTGGCGGCAACCGCGTTGGCATCGGCAACCTCGCGGCCACGAACATAGACATCATAGGTCGTGTAGGACACAGCCAGACTGTCGCCTGTCGCATCAAAAAAGTCACCCCTTGGCGCAACAAGAGAAAGGTCTCTCGTCCACTGGTCAGTGGCTCTGATTTGAAGTTTTTTTCCATCAATCACCTGAACAACAAACAGCCGAACGGTGAGCGACAGCGTCAAAATCAGCAGCACCAAAAAGATGGCTTTAATCCGTTTTTGCAAAGAATGTAGGGTGTAGGGTTTTTCCAAAAATCAACCTCCAAACAACCCCGCTATGAAATTGCACAATCTGTCAAACCAATTTGAAAACTGCCCCACATCGCCGGCGTCCAAGATGTCCTCAGGGTAGGTTTCCAAGAACTGCATACTCTTTTTTGTGGCGTCAAGATTGCTGATTTTTTTGAGATATTTCGCCAAATTCACCTTGTAGGTTTCGCCAATTTCGAAATAACTTGCACTCATTTGGTCAATCAGAGCCACATTGGCAACACACACCACCGAACTTGCTCCAAGCGCGCACGCAAGCATAATGCCTGCCGCTTTGCTTGAAAGTTTTTTTGAGGATTTTTTCTTTTCACTGCCCCTTCTTGTCAGTTTGACAATTTTTTTGTTCTCTTCCAAAAAATCATAGTTGGGTTTTTCAATGACCCCCGCGCTTTGTTGTTGCATTTTCTGCTGCGCGGCTTGACTTTCTGCTTGCGCGGTGATGTTCTCTTGCTCTGGCACAGATGTGGGTTGATAGAGTTTTTCAATCAAGGCATCTTTCTCTTTTTCAAACGCTTTGGCGTCTTTTTCTTGCTCTCGCTGCAAAAACTCCGCAACCGTGATGTTTTCAAGCGAATTTAGATATGCGCTTTGCGCCGATGCCTCCTCCGCTTTTTGCTTTTCCTGCAACTCTTTGATGGTTGGAGAACTTTCCTCAACCTTTTGCTCGGGTTCTTCGCTCAACTCTTCTGCAGAAAAAGTTTCGCTCTCAAAGGAAAAAGCATTGTCATTTTTCTCGTTCGCCTGCTTTCGTTTTGGAACTTCCACCGCGCTTGACAAAGCCTGATTGACTTCTTTCTTTTCAACCTCTTTTTCGGTCTGCGTTTCAGCAAAAAGTCTGTCCATATATCATATTCTCCTTCCTTTGCTTTTTATGATTTTCTCTCAACAATCCTCAGTTTTGCCGATGTGCTTCGGCTGTTTTGCCGCTGCTCATCCTCTGACGCCACAATCGGTTTTCTGTTCACAAGAAACACGCGCGCTTTGTGTCCACATATGCAAATTGGCGTCTTTGGCGGGCACAAACAATCGGTGCTTTCCGTCTTGAAAACTTGTTTCACAATTCTGTCCTCCAAACTGTGAAACGAAAGCACCACTCCGCGCCCTTGTGGTGAAAGCATTGAAATCATATCCGTCAAAAACTTGTCAAGCCCG
>CANQNH010000007.1 GCA_947625165.1 uncultured Clostridia bacterium | reverse complement strand
TTATTGAAGATTTTGTTTTTGAAAAGACAAAACAATATGTTTTGCAGCCAAAAGTAATAGAGCAAATTTCACAGGTTGTTGCGGACAAGTTTAATAGCGAATTATCTCAAAATATAACGCTTGTCAGACTTAATGAAGATTTGAAAAACAAAACCAAATCAATAAACGCAATTTTGGACGCCCTGGAACAAGGAATAATAACCAAATCAACACAAGAAAGACTGTTAAAGCTTGAAAATGAAAAAGCACTCATAGAAGAACAAATTGCCTATGAGGAAGCTCATCAATTAAAACCGCTAGACAAAGAACAAATCAAGGCCTTTCTAAACGCTTATGAAAGAAAAGACTTTGATAGCAAAACTGATCGCAATGATTTCTTCAATGGCTTTATTTCAAAAGTTATTCTTTATGATAATGGCGTAACCATAGAATATAATTCGGGCACAAACACAGAAAAAGAAGATTTTGACAATCCAAATGATGACGGAACGCCAATATTTAGTGAAAAAGTGGAAATTTCGCCAGAAGAAAACAAAAAATTGCCGTTTGAGTTCAAACGACAATTCGTTGGCGGAGAGTGAGAGATTCGAACTCTCGCGGCCTGTTACAACCCTACTCCCTTAGCAGGGGAGCCTCTTCGACCTCTTGAGTAACTCTCCATTGTTGTCAATCTGTTTGTGCGAAAACTTTTTTTTGGCAAAAATCCTCGCTTTGTTTGACAACCTATCTTAGCACAAAAATTTGCTTTTTGTCAATGATTTTTGAAATTTTGTTGTTTTTATGGACAAATTTAAATTTTTTTGCGGTTTTTTGCTTGTTTCTTTGAAAAAATTGTTTAAAATTGTTTTCGCAACAACAAGAGGCAGCATTTCATAAAAGGTCTTTAGAAAATGTGTTGGTGAAGGACAATGCTTTTTTTTGCGGGAGGCGAGAAAACAAAAACGTATTCAAAATTTCAAATCAAGCTCACTGATTTTTGTCTTACATTGTTCAAAAAACATGAAAAAAACGAAATTTAAGTTTTTGGTAAAAAAAACAAGAGGAAATCCCTCTTTATTTTTGCCATTTATTTAGTCTTCTGGATTGAAAAACTTTTGAATAATATGGACAATTTCGTTTTGCAGTGTTGTGGCGTTGTCGCAAAAAGATCTTTTGAAGATTTCTGCGTTGCTGATGTAGTTTTGTTTGACCATTTCGCACTCAATTGCTCGATAAAAACACTTATCGGGATTTTCGCGTCGCAGCCAAAATTTGCCAAATTTGTTCTCTTCCACGATTTTTTCTTCCTTTTAAAACATTGAAATAGGCAAACTCAGATATTCAACTGGGCGTGGGATAAAGAGATATTTAGGTTTATATCGAACAAATTTCTTTGCGTAAATACAATGTTGGATTTGTGTTTTTTTTACACATAAGAATTTTATCACTTTTGTGACAAAATTCAAAACAAATTTACAAAAATCTACATAACTTAAAGGTCTAAGTTTGTCGAATTTTGAAGGGTTGTGTCTAAGTGGAATTTATATCGAAAGAGTGGCAAGTTTTGTGGACAAACTGCAAGATGAATTTTCTTTTTTATCCTAGCCAAACTTTCAAAATTATTTGCCGGCATCATTTTTTGAATGCGGCTTGTGCTTTTTAAGGTGCGCAAGCAAAATGTAAAGCCCAAGAAGCAGCAGGCTTGTTCCAATCACAATGGTGAAAAGCGCCCACGGCGGAATGGTTGTGTCGAAGACCACCAATTTGCCGTCAAAGGCAAGCCGGATTTGTTCGGCAACTTGGGGCGGAACGTGTTCGACGGTTTGCAGGCGATTGATGACGCCGTTCATATAATATTGTCGAAACAAAATTGTTCCATAGGTGCTCGGCAGAAAACTGAGAAAGGTTTTTATTCCCGCGCCAAATTGAGAAATTGGCATATATGCGCCACTGATGAAACCATACATTGACGAAACAAGCGTTGAAACGGCGGAATGCGCGCCTTGTGAGGAGATGAATATTCCAACAACTGATGCCATCAGGCTGCCGAAAAGGCACATACAAATTGTGGAAACGAAAAGCATCAACACATCCAAAAATGTCAGGAAAAAACCAACGCAGGCAAGATATATAAAACTGATGACAAGCACAATGGTGCAAATCAAAAAAGTTGTCAAAAAGTTTGAGATGAAATAAGAAACAAGCAGAGTTGACCTTTTGACCGGCGTGATGTTCAGGTCCTGAATGGATTTGTTGAGTTTGTCCAAAACCATGATGTTTGAGCAAAAGGCAACAGTCACGCAAGAAACCGCCACAATGGAAGAAAACAACCAACCTCCGCAAAAAGCCTCAATGGTTTGATTGCTGATTTTGACGCCCTCTGGCAAAAGACCTGTGATTGTGTTGGCATAAACGCCCTTCAAAAATGTCAAAAACAAAACAACCAAAATGATTGGTGTGAGCAAAGAAACGAAAAAAGTCATTTTGTCTTTGAAATATAGTTTTATGTTCCTGCCGACAAGTGCAGAAAGTTTTTTGAGTTCATTCTTCATATTCCACCTTCCTTCAAATCTTTGCCGGTGATATTCAAAAACACATTATCCATTTTCCCTTTAAGCACCTCAAAGTCGTAAATCAATTTCTCATATTTGACAATGAGAGCCTTTGCTTTTTCGATGTTTTCAACTTCAATTTCAAGCATTTTATCGTTTTCAGAAAACTTTATGTTGTCTTTTTTCAAAATTGAAGGCAGGCTTTTGTCAAATTTGTAAATTCTCAAAAAATCGTTGGCATATTTGTTTTTCAAATTGTTTGGATTGTCGTTTGCCACAATTTTTCCGTTGTCGATGATGACAATTGTGTCGGCTTCGTTGGCCTCTTCCATATAGTGCGTGGTCAAGATGATTGTCAAGTCGGACGATGCTTTTAAGCTGGACAAAAGCTCCCAAACCAAAATTCTTGTTTTGGGGTCAAGTCCAGTGGTTGGCTCGTCCAAGATGAGAATTTGGGGGTTGTGAATGAGTGCGCGCGCAATGTCAATTCTTCTTCGTTGTCCGCCGCTTAGTTTGAAAAGTGGGCGATTGAGAATGTCTTTGAAATCCAATTTTGACGCCAAAAAGCCTAAATTTTTTTGAAATTCTTCTTTGGACAAATCATAAAGTTGAGCTTTGACTTTCAAATTGTCCAAGACTGACAATTTTGCATCAAGAACGGAATTTTGAAAAACAACGCCAAGACGCGGCTTGATTTTGCCGATATCTTTGTCCAAATCCAGCCCGTCAACGAAGATTTTTCCATCATCCTTGTCCAGTTGACCGCAAAGGATGTTGATTGTCGTGGATTTTCCTGCACCGTTCAGCCCAAGAAAAGCAAAAAGTTCGCCTTTTTTGACTGAAAAAGAGATGTCGTCAACCGCTTTGACCTCTTTGAAATGTTTTTTCAAATGCTGGATTTCAATAACATTATTTGTTGCCATTGTCACTTTCCCTCAGTTTGAAAATTTCTTCTGCAAATTTCAGATAGTCGTCATATTTCGCAATGGCAATCCCTTTGCTCAAATCACCAAGCAAAATCAGAGTGTCGCCCTCTTTGAAGCCAAAAACATCTCGTGCCTGCTTTGGAAGAACAATTTGCCCTTTGCTTGTGATTTTTGTTGTCCAAATAAATTTGTCTTGCGGCTTTCCTTGTGTGTTACGCAAATGATTGCATTGTGAGCCGTCTTGCGATTTGGATTTCGTTATGTTCTGTGCCCCGTTTTGTGTAATATTTTGCTTCCTGTTTTTCGCAGTGTTCTGTGGGTTGTTGTCCGCAATTTTCATTTTCTTTTTTCCTCCATACAAATCTTACATTTCTTACTTATTATACAAAATCAAAAAGTGTATGTCAATGAAAAATCGAAAAAAACACCAATGTTTTTGTGGAAATATTTAAAACGGAAAAAATAAAGAACAAGACGAAAATTAGAAAACAGCAAAAAAACTGAATAAAAAAACTTAAAAAAATCCAAAAAAATTAAAATATCAGCAAAAAAGTTGGGTTTTTGATGCATTCTATCTTTGTGTAAAAGCAAGAAAAAAGAAATTTTAGTTGACAAATCCCCCCCATGCACTTATAATAAATCAGAAAGACGCAGAATACGTCAAAAATCGACAAAACATCACACTAAAAAAGGGGAAAGTATGCTTAAGGTCAAAAATTTATCAAAAAAGTATCCTGCAAACCAAAAATATTCGGTTCACAACATAAACTTTTCTGTTGCAGCAGGCGAGGTCGCTGGGCTTGTGGGGAGTAATGGTGCAGGGAAATCGACAATCATCAAAAGTGTGATTGGAGTTTTGCCATTTCAGGAAGGGAAAATCAAAGTCAACGGGTTTGACATAGTTTCGCAGCCAGAGCAAGCCAAAAAACAGATTGGCTATGTGCCAGATGACCATTCGGTTTATGACAAATTGACCGGAAGAGAGTATATAAACTACATCGGCAGTCTTTATGGTGCAACGAAAGAGCAAAAAGAATATGCGGCAAATGAACTTGCAAAAAAATTGGACATTTTTTATGCTTTGGACACGCAAATTGCAAATTATTCTCACGGAATGAAGCAAAAAATTTGCATTTTGGGGGCGATTGTCCATCATCCTGCACTTTGGGTGTTGGATGAGCCTATGGTTGGGCTTGACCCGCAGACTATGGCATTTTTGATCAAGTTCATCCGAGAATATGCTGACGAAAATCACGCGGTTTTGTTCTCATCACACAGTTTGGAAACGGTGAAGAAGGCGTGCGACAAAGTTTTCTTCGTCAAGATGGGGAAAATTGTGAGAAGAATTGATCTGCGCCAGAGCAAAGAATATGACCTTGAAAAAGAATTTATGGCAGTCAACGAGGTGGACGATGTTTGATTTCATTCGTTTGCAACTGAAACTCAAATGGGGATTTAACAGAAACAACAGCAAAAGAAACGCCATTATGACGGCGGTTGCCGCTGTTTTGGCTGTTGGTGTGGCATTGGCACTTGTTTGGGGGCTTTCGTTTGTGCTGAAAACAAGTGTCGGCGTTGCAGCAAAAGAATTGTCAACACTTTTCTTGTCAATTTTGATTGTTGGCTTGACAGTGGTGGCAACGGGAATGCAAATCAAAAGGTTGTATAATCCGGCAGACATCAACATCACGGCACGATTTCCTTTGAGCTCATTCAAAATTTTTGTCAGTTCGTTGATTTTGAACTATATTGATTTGACAATCTATTCCACAGTTTTGGTTGTGCCAATTATGCTTGTGTTTGGTTGGGCAATGAACTGCATCACAGTTGCATATGTGTTTGGCATCATTTTGGGTGCGCTTTTTATGCCGTTGATCCCATTTGCTCTTTCAGTTTTTCTTGCAATTCCAATTATGTATGTCAACACGCTGCTCAAAAAACACAACATCATCAAACTTGTTGTGTTCATCATTCTTTTGGTGGTGCTGTTTGTGCTTTATTATTACATCCTCACAATCCTTGCAAACTTTTTCATTCATCGCAACTGGGAGGAAGGGACGATTGGCATTTGGAAAGCGCTCATCACTGGGCTTAACAGCGTTTTCAACCCTGCACATCACCTTGCAAGCATCGTTTTCTTTGAAAACTTTTGGCTGGGGTTTGGAGTGATTTTGGGGGTCAGCGTTGTCCTTTTGGGGCTTGGCGTTGTTGTTGCAAAGTTTGTCTATCAAAACATCCGAACAAAACAGTTGGAAGGCGGAGCGCTGGTCAACACTCGCCGCTCGAAATTGGACGAGTTTGGCAGCACCAGAGCAATGCTGAAACACAACTTTTTGGAAATCTTACACACAAAGTCATATTCATATTTCTATCTGGGTGTTGCAATTTCCACTCCTGTGATGGTGTTTTTCTGCAACAGGCTTGTGGATATGGTTGGGCAGGCGCAGATTGGCAAAAACATAAACTTTGGCGCAGCAATGCTTGTTGTGTCCATCTTTATGGCGATGATTGGCTCGTTTGCGGCACTGATCATCAGTATGGAAGGCAGAAATTTTTACATAACAAAACTGATTCCGATGTCATATCGCAGACAACTTTTGGTCAAGGCACTTGTCAATATTGTTGTCAGCATCGGGGCGCTGCTTGTCAGCGTTGTGGTTTTGGCGTGCCTCAAATTTTTGAATGCTGTTGAGATTGTTGTGCTGTTGGTTTCTCAAATCTTGTTTGTTTTTGGGCTTGTGTTCAATGGCTTGAACATAAATCTTGTCAATCCAAACATAAAGCCGAAAGCAAACGGAGAAGCGGAAGAAATCAACATCACATATATGCTTATGATTGGCATTGTTGTCGCCGCAGGTTTTGGACTTGTTGGCTTTATGCTTCCAAAAGCGGTGCCAAACGGAAGCACTTGGGCATATGTTGGTGCGGTTGCCATCGGGCTTGTTTATGCACTTGTGAATTTCCTTGTTTTCTTCTTCACAGCAAATCGAAAATATGGAAAAATTGAGTAAAGGAAAACGGACACTTAAAAGAAGAGGGGTTTGATTTATGAGGAAACTGATTATTTCAACAATAATAATTTTGCCAATCATTTTGCTTGCGATTTTGTTGGTCAGCGGAGCAATTTTGAGCCTTGTCACACACATCTATGTTGAGGCGCTGGAATTTTCAAACAACAAAGCAATCGTTCTTGTGATGGACGATGAAGAGCATCCGCCGGTTTACAATTTGGCTGACGACATCACAATTCTGCCCGTGAAAGCAAGTGATCGCAGGTTGACCTACACGGCCGACAAAGAGGGATTGCTGGACATAAGCAGTGACGGCATTTTGACGGCACGTTTTTTTGGACAAACAACCGTCACGGTGCGAAGCAAAGAAAACACCAGCGCAATCGCAACAAGAACGGTCATCGTCACGGACTCGAAAGTGCATTTGCTGAGAATGGAGGAATATGACGTGGACCTCTATGAAGGACAGTCGCAAAAATTGTCCGTTTCCATTTTTCCAGAAGAGGCAGACAACACTGCGATCAAGTGGGAGAGTTCCGCCCCAACCGTTTTGCAAGTGAATCAAAGCGGAATGGTGACAGCGCTTGGCAGCGGCAGTGTGACGATCACTGCAACATCGCTTGACAATCCAGATGCAAAAGCAACCGCCACCATAAATTGCCACAGCAAATTGCAAGATGTGACCTTTGACAGTTCTTTGGTTGTGACATCACAAAAAACAACAAACTTTCCAGATGTTTCGCTTGACCCACTTGGATGCGATGTGACCAAAAAGTTTTCCTCAAGCAACACGGACATTGCCGAGGTTGACGACAACGGGCTTGTCACCTTCAAGAAGGCAGGAAAAGTTTCCATCACGCTCACAGTCACCGATTTTGGCAACACCTCAGTTGAAGTGACAAAAGATTTTGTCAGCACATTTGGCTATTTTGTCGGGCCGCTGTTTATGCAAAAAGAGGTTTTGTCAACCGCCTGGGATGCCAGCCATCCGATTGAGTTTGCCCGAAATCTTGATGGAGCATATCAAAAAATTGAAAGCATTCAGTGCTTTGTTGACGGCAGTCTTGATGTGATGAGCCTTGACGAAGAATATATGAAACAAAACCTTGTTGTCAAGTTTGTGGGCGACAGTTTGCCAACTTTTGATGAATACATTGAAATAAAGGTCTCTGCAAAGGTGTTCAGCTTCAAAACGGAGCAGATTGAAACATATGAGGACAGCCTGCGCATCAGCAAAGTTCCAAGCGAGATTGCTGCACAGATAAAGAAGGACGGAGCGGAACTTTCTCAAGACGCTCAGCATCCAACAGAAATCAAATTTTTCAACATTGGACAACAAATATCCCTGACGCTTGAAAATCAGGACGACCTTTTGCCATCTGTTGTTGAAAATGCTTTTGTTGGCATCAGAGTGGAGGGGAACACAATCATTCTTTCCAGCAAGGCGGCTTGCAAGGGTCAGCGAATGACCATTTCTATTGGCAGAAAAACATATGTTTTGAGCATCAGCATAGATGCAAAAGCGGAGCGCTTGAATGTTTTTTGCAACGGACAGAAATTATATTCCAACAACGACTATCAAACCCTGCTTGACAAACTTTCGTTTTCGGTCAAGCCTGTGCGAAACGATGGTCAACAGGTCACCGAGCCGATTTTGTTTTATAAAACCAACAACCATTCCGACTGGCAGCCAGCAGTGCTTGTCGGCGGAAAAATTGAAGTTGAAACCGAGGGCGTCACAACAATTTCTTTCAAGTGTGACGAGCAGGAACTTTCTTTCAATTTGATAAAAACAACTTTGGAAGATTTTGGATTTGATTTGTCAGCGCAAACCTCTGGGGCAGACATTCAGATTGGCTCAGTTTCAGGTGTCAAGGAAGAAACCATGTTGACCTACAATCTGCCAAGCGATTTGAAAAACACCATAACTTTCAAAATCCAACTGCCACAAGACTTTTTGGGTGGTGTTGGTGATGACACAACGTTTGCCGGACTTTTCCCGATCAATTTGGACAACGCGCAGGGTTGGGCCGCAGAGCACAATGCTCTCAATATGCAAATTGACCTCATTCTTGCTGCGGGAGAACAGTCGTTCAACAAAACAATCAAAATTGGAAGCGGTGAAACAAGTGTTGAAATTCAACTTTTAAAGGTGGAACTTGAAAGCATTTCGTTCACGGGATATGACAGCACAAAAACGGAAGATGTCTATGCTGGCTATCAGCAAGTGCGTGTTTTTGCAAAACACAGTTGGATTTCGCAATATGACGAAGCAGGTGCGTATGTTGATGGAAAACTTGTGGACTATCTTGAAATTCCATATGAGGCATACGCACAAATTGCTCCACAGCAGCAGGATGCAAATCCAGATGTCATCACATGGAGATTGTCGCGCTATGTTGGCAATCATATGGAAAAGGAAATCACAACACAGTGTGGCAAAGAGGTGACCTATCACAACGCTCAAACCGGAGAAACTGAAAAATATGTTGTTGTTTTGAATGCGGGAACAGACCAGTGGGTGTTGAAGAAGGCGGATGATCTTGAAGGGGCAGTAATCAGCGGAGAAGATGGCAAGAACCCTGCCGGCATCACTTGGGTTGATGTCTATTCTCATCCGGGGTTTGCAAGGATATATTTTGGAAACTTTGCAGGGCTTTCAAAAACGGATGTGTTCAACAGTTATTTTGGTGCATTTGACGATGACGAGGATTGGACAACACCAGAGATTTGCACCGACCAAAGCAGTGGTGATTTCAATGTTGCGCCATCTGACAGCGCGTTTTCATTTATGAGGGTTGAAGCCGGTGACGGAGTGCTTGGCGGCAAAAACAACTGTCACTTCAACTTTAATGTTGTCAACGATAATCAAAATCTCAATGCTCCTCAGATTGCCGATTTGGCAAAGGTGCTTGTCAACATTTTTGATGCCGACGGCTTTTATAAATGCACAAACATTGTTTTGCAAACAAATTTATATGGCCCAGGTGAGTTTTCCTCAGACGAAGTTGACAAAAGCAAGGTTTTGGACCTTGAAATAAAAGCAAAAAGTGACAGCAAACTTGACAAAGAACTTGTGTATGGCAACGGCAAATCCATCAATTTGGAGAAATTAAATCAGTGGTTGGTGGCATATCCTGCTTGGTTAAATGAACATCCAAAGGAAGCAGATGCCATGAATGGCTGGACGATTGGAAACAATGGAGGAGCAACTTACGCCGATGTCTGCAACGCAACAATCAAAGGCTGCAACCCAACAGAAACTTTCAATGACAAAAATCACGCAATTGTTTTTGTTGTGAATCACGCTTATTTCAGCTCGATACAGCATTACTATAAAATCAACGGCAAGGGTGGAGAAAACGCAAAAACTTATTTCAGAAACTCCGTTTTGAGCAACGCAATCAAGGTTGTTCAACCTTATTATGATGGACAAAACTTCTATTTTGAAAACACCGTCATCACAGACTGCATTCTGGCAATTTGTTTCGAAAATGGCAAAAATCTGACTTGCAATATGAAAGGGTTCAACGATGTTTTGAACTACACAAACGGAATGAATTTGTATAATTCGCTTGGTTCTGTTGGTGGACTTATCATTAGCGCTTGGTATGAACAAAAACTTGCCAACCCACTTGATTCATACACAGAATGGTTTGGACAGAAAGCCCCAGCATATAATTCCTTAGACCACAGATATCTCAACACCGTTGCATTTGCTTCAAACTCGGCAAAACAACCATTTGAGGTCAAATTTTGGAATGAAGAAACGAAAGACTACACAGGGGGAAATTTGTTGAAACGTTTGCTTGAATATGACTTCGGAGGAGCTGGGGTGTATGGTTGGACATATGATTATCAAGTTGATGTTGATGGAGGCGTGAAAAATCCATCAACCAACAAATATACGGGTGCGGATCGAGATATGACCAAACTTTTCAATCCAGAGCGCTACATTCGCCTTTTGTGCCAATACAAAACAAACCAGGGCGGAAAACTTGTGCGAAATGACGAACACATTTTGTGGCACACACAACAAGTTTTTCGTGACAAAAACATCCTGAAAAAAGTCACTGGTGCAGAGCAGGAAGACCATATTGACAATTTGAAAAGGTCGCTCATCACAACAAAACAAGATGGCGAGGAAGTTCTCACAGACCTTGAATGGTCAGACAAGTCGGGGATTTACAAAGATGGAACAGTTCACGGGATCCCAGACGCAACCACCGCAGCGGAATATTTGAACAAACTCGTTTCCTGCGCAATTCTGCCAAAGAAACAACAAATTTGACAAAACACCCCTTTTGCACTCTTGTGAATGCCGCAGCAGAAAATGTTTCGCGTGTGGGCATTGTCAAGGAAACATCAACAAAACAAAAAAAGAGTTGGCTTGTTTTTCCAACTCTTTTTCTTTTGGATTTAAGATCGGTTTTCAATCGGCGCAAAACAGAAAAAACAAGCGCCCGTGTGAGCGCTTGCGAAAGCAAGCCGAGATTTAAGCGTAGTTTTTTTCTATGGTGGGTTGCCGGGGGCTCGAACCCCGGACCCTTCGATTAAGAGTCGAATGCTCTACCAACTGAGCTAGCAACCCAAGCGCACGAAAATTGGTGCGATAAAAAACTATGTGTATTATATAACACATTTCAGGTTTTGTCAATAAAATTTCGAAGATTTTTTAATCTTCTGGTTCGTCAAGTGTGATTTCGCCGTGCAGACTTTCAAAATCTCTGATATAGCGTTTTATTGCTGTTTCAATTTCCCGATTTTTACTTCTCCCGTTGTAAGTTGCGGTGTATTGAAGTTTTTCGAGCATAGATTTTGGTATTCGCAATGTAAAGCGTGGCAAATCAGTCATATCATACCCCCTCTAAGCAAAATTTTACAAGAATTGGTAAAAAATTACTTAAAAGTGGTGTCACTATTTCGCCATTTATCGTTATTTTTCGACAAAAATATGCAATTTTTTTGTGCGTGTGGCAAAAATTTTCGAAACAAAGTATAACTTAATATGAACAACTATAAAATCATCAATTCCTCAAACATTTTGGAGAATTTGGAGCATTATCGTTCAAAAAAAATTTGTGCAATGGTGAAGTCGAACGCGTATGGTCACGGGATTGCACAGATTGTTGAGATTTTGGAACAAAAAGTGGAGATTTTTGGTGTTGTGAGCGTTGAAGAGGCGCTCGCGGTCAGAAAAAGAACCTCAAAACCGATTTTGATATGTTCAAAAGTGACCGATTTCAAAACTTGCAAAAAGCACCATTTTGATGTTATGGTGGATGATGAGCAGGATTTGCGGCGCGCCTATGAAAACGGCTTGGGTGACAGTTTGCATTTGAAAATCAATGTTGGAATGAACAGGTTTGGCGTCAAAAGCAATTTTGCATTGCGCGGAATTGACAAGTTTTTGGAAAATAGAAATATTCGGCTTAAATCAATATACACACATTTTCCGCGCACGTACGACAAAAAATCGACCGAGCAAAGTTATCGCATTTTTGAGGATTTTTTGACACAAATATCTCAATCCCAAAGCGTGCCGATATGTTTTGGTGGAAGCGGGATTTTTGACTATAATTTTGACTATGACATTTTGCGCGTTGGGCTTGGACTTTATGGCTATGGCGAAAAAGGCCTTTTGCCCGTGATGAAAATTTTGTCAAGGGTCAGTAAAATTTTTTATGCAAAAAAAGGGGAATATGTTGGCTATGGAACAGCTTTCAAGGTGACAAAAGGCTCGTTTTTTGCGGTTGTGCCGGTTGGTTATGGTGATGGTTTGAGAAGATGTTTGAGCGGGAATTTTAAGGTTAAAATATATGGAAAATCCTATCGCTCAGTTGGGAACATTTGTATGGATGCTTTTTTTGTGAAAGTTGATGGAAGTGTTGGCGTTGGTGACGAGGTTGAGGTTATGGCTGATGCAGAAATTTTTGCACAAAAAGCAAAAACAATTCCTTATGAAATTCTGACGGGTTTTTCAAATTTTCGTGGAAAAACAATCATTGTCTGAAAAAGTAAAAAAAACAGCAAAACAAACAAAAAATTGCAAAAAATCTCTTTTATTTGCAAAAAAAGCAATTTTTATAGTAAAAAATGGATATTTTTTGTTCAAAAAATCAATTTTTTTATGGAAATAAATTATTGAATTTGATTTGTTTTGAAAAATCCCTGTTTGTTTGATATAATCAATTTTATGAGAATTGATGCAGGAAAATTTAAAGGGCGAAGGCTTGTTGAAAACAAATATCCTCACATAAGGCCAACAACAGACAAAGTCAGGCAAGCACTTTTTGTCAAACTTCAATTTTTTGTGGAAGGGAAAAGTGTTTTAGATTTGTTTTGCGGCACGGGAGCTCTTGGAATTGAGGCGCTCAGTCGCGGAGCAGAAAAAGTGACGATGGTTGACAAGGACTTTCGCAGCGTTTTGCTGACAAAAGAAAATTTGAGACTTGTTGGAGCAATGCAAAAAGTTGTCAAATGCGATGCACTTGTTTTCTTGGAAAAGTGCAACGAGCAGTTTGATTTGATTTTGATTGACCCACCTTATCGCAGTGGGCTTTATGAGCCTGTTCTTGAAAAAATTTTCAATAAAAACTTGCTTGCAGACGAAGGAATTATTGTGTGTGAACATTTGATGGAAGAAAAAATTGACGATGGTCTTTTTGAAGTTTTTGACGAGAAAAAATATGGTGACACCATTTTGACATATTTGCGACACAAAGGGCAAATTGATGCATAATTGATGTTTTTCACTAAAAAAGATGCGTGGACATATATTTTCACTATAACGGGAGAAAATATGTGTGGGATTTGCGCAGGAATTGGAAGTGAAAATCAAATTGAAAAAGTTGTTCGTGGCTTGAAAAAACTTGAATATCGTGGCTATGACAGTTGCGGGCTTGCATACATAAACGAAACAAAAAATTTGGAAATTGTCAAATGTGTTGGCGGGACAGAAAATCTTGAAAACAGGATTGACAAAACCGATTTTTCAAATGTTGTGATTGGGCACACTCGCTGGGCAACTCACGGAACGGTGTGCGAAGAAAATGCGCATCCGCATATAAGTTTTGACGGGCAGTTTGCCATTGTGCATAATGGAATTGTCGAAAATTTTGAGGAACTCAAAAAACAAGTTGATGTTCAGTTAAAATCGCAAACCGACACCGAAGTGTTGGTCAATCTGATTTGTAAGCAGAGCGGCACAACTCTTGAAAAAATTTGCAACGCGTGTCAAAAAGTGGTTGGCTCTTTTGCCATCGCTCTGATTGAAAATGGCAAAGATGAAATCTTTTTTGCAAGACGTGGTTCGCCTTTGTGGATTGCTGCTGATGAAAAGGGCGTTTTTGCCGGAAGTGACATTTCTGTTTTTGACAAAAATTTCAAAAAATGTTTTTGTCTTGAAGATGATGAATTTGCAGTGGCAAGTTTAAAAAAAGTGGAATTTTTTGAAAAAAACTGCAAAAAAATTGAAAAAAAATCAATTTCTGTGGAAAACGTTGATTTTTTTGATGGTTTTTCAGATGAGCAAACATTTATGCTTAAAGAAATCAAAGAGCAACCGATTGTTCTTCGCAAGACCTGTTTCAATCTTTTTTCCAGTCTTGACGATGCAAAAATTTGCGAATTGAAAAAATTTAAAAAATTCCATTTTGTTGCGTGTGGAACGGCATATCACAGTTGTTTGATGGGCTGTCAGTTCATCAAAAAATTCTGCAAAAAGCAGTGTGAGGCGAGCGTTGCAAGCGAGTTTCGATATGCAGACAATGTGCTGTCAAAAAACTGCCTCTATGTTTTTGTCAGCCAAAGCGGAGAAACGGCCGACACAATCGCATCAGCAAGGCTTGTTAAAGATGCGGGGTTGAGTGTTATGTGCGTGACAAATGAGCCTTATTGCACCCTCAATTCGCTGGCGGATTTTGTGTTGCCAACCTTTGCAGGCAAAGAAATGGCTGTTGCATCCACAAAAGCATACACAGCGCAAGTTTTTTCGCTTCTGATTTTTGCGCTCAGACTTGGCGGCGAAACAATTCAAAACACACTCAAAGATTTTGTTCAGGCGTTTGACTGCGAGTTTGATGTTGACAAATTGTGTCAACTTGTTCTGGCAAGCCAAAAAGTGTTTTTCATCGGGCGTGGGCAAGACTATGTCAGCAGTTTGGAGGCGGCACTGAAACTGAAAGAAATTGCCTACATCAACTGCCTTGGAATGCCTGCGGGCGAACTTAAACACGGCACACTTGCACTTGTGGACGAAAAAAGTCTGGTTGTTGCAATTTCAACACAGGAAAAAACAAAAAAGAAAATTGAAAGCAACATTTTGGAAGTCCAAGCGCGCGGGGGCAAGGTGGCGCTGATTTCAAACCTTGAACACAATGTTGATGTTGACCTGAAACTGACCCTACCAAATTTTGAAGAGTTTTTGATGCCGATTGTGTCAATTGTTCCTTTGCAACTTTTGGCATTTGAGGTTTGCCAGAGGCTCGGGTTTGACCCAGATAAGCCAAGAAATCTGGCAAAATCTGTGACGGTTGAGTGAATTTGTGGCAAAACACTTTGAAAACCCCAAAAAATTGTTATAAAATGAAAACGTAAAAGAAAATGGGAGGTTTTGAAAGTGGAAAAGAGGATAAGTTCGCGTGCAATCATCTTTGTTGGCGACAAGATTGTTTCGATGTATCGAGAAAAATTTGGCAGGAAATATTACACTTTCCCGGGTGGCAAGCAAGAAGAAGGCGAAACTGAGAAAGAGTGTGTCAAAAGAGAGGTGTTTGAAGAGTTTGGACTTGTTGTCAGACCAATCAAAAAGGTGTATGTTTATGAATCCGACAAGAGTATTGAAAACTTTTATGTTTGTATTTGGGAAAGTGGTGATTTTGGAAGCGGCCACGGAGAAGAGTTTCTGCCCGGGCAAACAAAGGGAGTGTATAAGCCCGTGCAGATTGAAATCGCACAAATTCCAAATCTTCTTCTTATGCCGCCAGAGGTTGCAGCAGAACTTTTCAATGATTATGCCAAAAATGGAGAAGAATTGACAAAGTTTGTAAAGAAACTTTACGGAGAAATAAAATAAGCACAAAAAAAGAAAAAACAGCGATTTTTTGCTGTTTTTTTGTTGTTTTTAATTTTTGATACGTTTGCGATTGTCGATTTTAATCTCTTAATATTTTTTTGTGATGTTGTTTTTTGATTTCTATCGGTTGTTTTTGCGTTTTTTTGCGTTTTATTTTTTTTCGAATTTTTGACAATTTTGTTCGGTTGTTGGTGGCTGATTTTTGTTTTTGTTATATCTCTGGCTCAAAGTTTTCAAAAATCACATTGTCGCAATATTTGATGATGTTCAAATATTCTTCCTTGCTCTTGACAGCCCACGCAAGAAGTGGAAGATTTTTATATTTTTTCGTGTATCTGTTTGGCAAAGCGTTTGCTTCATAGGAAATGAAATGCGGCTCGCTGACTTTTTTGTTTAGACGCATACTTTTCAGCACCAACTTTTTCAGCCAGCCAAGTTTTTCGCCTTTGAAATAGCCCGAAAGTTGCCCGCGAAGGAAGTTTGGCGCGTGCTTTTTGAAATATGCAAGAGAGTATGGATTGAAAGACTGAATTGCAAACTCGCCTTTATAGTGTTTCAGCAAATTTATGACTGCCTGCTCAAGTTTTCCGACTTTATATTTGTTTTTCACCTCAATCAAAAGGGGAACTTTGCCGTCAACAAGTGCCAAAACTTCCGCAAGTGTTGGAATTGTTTCCTTTGTTCCGGCAAGTTTCAGCGATTTGATGTCGTCTTTGTTCAAATATTTCAAATAGCCATCATTCGATGTCATTCTTGCCAAGGACTCGTCGTGAAAAACAACCACAGTGTCATCTGCAAGAAGTTGAACATCAAGTTCGATGGCATAGCCTTTTTCAACCGCTTTCGAAAAAGCAGCAAGAGAATTTTCGGGTGCGGTTTTGTCGTGATAGCCTCTGTGGGCGATTGGTGTTTCCACCAGCCACGATTTGAAAATGTCTTTCATTTTGTTTCCTTTTATGTTCCCTTGAGTTTGCGTTAAAATTCTTGAGCGCAAAAACACAAGTCAAATTTTGATAGATAAATTTTAATATTTTTTTTAAAGGTTTGTCAAACAAAAATTTTTGATTATAAAGCAAAAAATCGATTTTTTGCAGTTTTAAACACTTTTTTCGGCAAAAAATGCCGTTTTTTTGTGTTTTTTTAAATTCCTGCCAAGCGTTTAAGAGTTTGAATTCTCTCCATCGCATCCTTTTTGTTTTCGGCAAGAAGTTTTGCACCTTCCTCACCTTTCAACTCTTTGATTGCGCTGAACCTGCTTTCACCTTCAAGAAAAGCATCAAATCTGTCAAAATCGCTGCGGCTGTCCTCGCTGAATGTGTTTGTTTTTGGATTGTATCTGAGCAAACTCCAATAGCCGCACAGCACTGCATCGCGCATATGTGTTGTGGTTTTGGACATATCAAATCCGTGATTTACGCAAGGGGCATACGCCACAATCAGACTTGGGCCGTCAAACGCTTCTGCCTCTTTGAAGGCCTTGATGCACTGACCCATATCAGCGCCAAGCGAAACCTGTGCAACATAGCAATTTTTTGACGCGATGGCAAGGGCGACAAGATCTTTCTTCTTTGTTTGTTTGCCCGCGTTTGCAAACTTGACCATCGCTCCGCGTGGGGTCGATTTTGACGCTTGTCCGCCGGTGTTGGAATATACTTCCGTGTCCAAAACAAGAATGTTGACATTTTCGTGCCCGTTCAAGATGTGGTCAAGTCCGCCATAGCCGATGTCATAAGCCCAACCATCTCCGCCGATAATCCAAACGGATTGATTTTCGCCAGAATATTTGCTTCCAAGTTTCAGTCCAAGCCCAAATTCTGCGTTATCTTCAAACAACGAGTTTGCCCACGCCGGCCCGCGACCGTTTTCATCTTTGAAATATGGGCAACTTGGATATGAGCCGCCATATATGCTTGAACACCCCGTTGCATTTGCAATCAACATTCTGTCGCCAAAAAGATTGGTGGCAAGTTTGATGTATGGTGTTTCTCCGCAGCCAGCGCACGCGCCAGAAAATCCAAAATAGCAGTCCTTGAACTGCAACCCCTTTGGATAATCGGTTGGAAAAGGAGTGTCCTTTTCGGCTTTCAAAGTTTTCACGAGCGCATAGTTTTTCTTTTCTTTTTCCAACATTTCTTCAGCAGGACACATCACAAGCGCCTTGTTTTTGGCAGGGCAGTTGTTGGCACAAACGCCGCAGCCGGTGCAATCCTCTGGGCTGACTTGCAGGCGATAGAAATAGCCATTCATTCCAAAAGCGGCGGCAAACTCCAACTCTTCTGGCGTTTCGCCCTTCAACAAAACGGGTCTGATGGCATTGTGAGGGCAGGCGATGGCGCACTGACCACACTGAATGCAGTTGAGTGGCAGCCATTTTGGAAGTCGAGCAGCAAAACCGCGCTTTTCAAAATCGGCAGTGCCTTGTGGAACTTTTCCCGCCTTGTCAAACGCAGAAACAGGAATTTTGTCGCCTTCCAGACGCTCAATTGGGGCCATAATTTTTTGATAGAACTCGTTGTCAATGTTTTTGTGTGCAAGCGCCAAACCATTGAAGGTGAATTTGCTGATATCCACTTTCTTTGCGCCGGTTTCTGCCATTTTTGATGCCTTCAAATTTTTGTCAATCACCGCCTTGCCTTTTTTCTTGAAGGTGTTTTGAATGTATTTTTCAATCTGCTGTTTGGCAATTTTGAAATCGATGATTTTTGAAACTTTGAAAAGTGCGGTTTGCATCACCATATTGATTTTTCCGCCCAAGCCCACTTCTTCGGCAATTTTTTGAGCGTTTATCACAAAAAGAGTTGCATTTTTTTCTTGCAGAGTTTTCTTATAAACATCCGGCAAAACCTTGTCCACCTCATCGGCAGAAAAGATTGTGTTGAGCAGCACTTTTCCGTTTTGTTTCAACCCCTCAAGGCAATTATATCTGTGCACAAAAGAGAAATTGTTGATGGTGATGATGTCGGCCTCTGTGACAAGATAGGTGCTTTTGATTGGATTTTCGCTGACGCGTATGTGCGAGCGTGTCAGACTTCCACTTTTTTTGCTGTCATATTCAAAATAGCCCTGAACATATTGCCCAAGTTCTTCGCCAAGAATTTTGATTGTGCTTTTGCTTGCCGAAACTGTTCCATCAGAGCCAAGTCCCCAAAACTTCATTTGGAAGTTGTGTGCAGGAAGAGAATATTCCCGCTGCGGCAGGGAAGAATTTGTGACATCGTCATCAATGCCAACTGTGAAGTTGTCTTTCATCGCATCAAAATTCTCAAAGCAAGCAACTGCCATCGCCGGAGTGAACTCTTTTCCGCCAAGACCATATCTTCCGCCAACAACTTTGACACCTCTTTCAGAAAGTGCGTTTTTCACATCCAAAAACAACGGCTCACGCGCGCCGCACTCTTTTGTTCTGTCCAAAACAATCACTTTTTCAACGCTCTTTGGCAAGGTGTTGACAAATTCTTGATAGGCAAAAGGGCGATATAGATGCGCATCAACAACAGCAACATCTTGAAAGGCTTTGTCATAGGAAATCACTTCTTCCAGAGTTTCGCAAGCCGAACCCATACAAACCACAACTTTTTTGGCGTTTTTGTTGCCAAGAAGTTCAAACGGAGCATACTTTCGACCTGTCAGTTTGGCAAAATCTTTCAAAATTTCTGTCAAGGCAGCATAGACGGATTGATAGGAACTTTCACTTGCCTCACGATTTTGGAAAAACACATCTGGATTTTGCGCTGTTCCTTTTTGATATGGCGCAGAAGAGGTCATTCTTGCTTTTTTGAACGCCCCAATGTCCGCTTTTGGAAGCATTTTCAGAATTGTTTCGTCTGGGATTATTTCAATCTTTTGCATCTCGTGAGAAGTTCGAAAACCATCAAAAAAGTGCAGAACAGGCAGCGATGTTTTCAGCGCCAAAATGTGAGCAATCAAAGCAAAGTCGTGAGCCTGCTGAACGGACGCGGACGAGAGCAAAATTGCACCCGTTTGCCTGGTTGCCATAACATCACTGTGGTCGCCAAAAATGGAAAGCGCGTGGCTGGCAAGGCTTCGGGCGGCAACATGAAAAACCGCTGGCAGATGCTCGCCGGCAAGTTTATAGAGGTTTGGTATCATCAGCAGCAAGCCCTGGCTTGATGTGAAAGTGGTGGAAAGAGCGCCGGCGCACAAACTTCCGTGCAAAGTGCCTGCCGCACCACCCTCTGACTGCATTTCAATCAAGGTTGGGACATCGCCAAACAAATTCTTTTTTCCGCTTGCAACATTTCCGTCACAATATTCCGCCATTGGCGAGGATGGTGTGATGGGATAGATTGGAATGACTTCGGAAAGTTTGTATGCAATCATAGCAACGGCAGTGTTGCCGTCAACAACTTTTTTCATATGACACCTCTTTGAATATTTCAAGTTTAAACTTTTTTGTGTGTTTAAGTCAAATTATTTCAAGTTTTGATTGATTATTTGTGGCAAAATCTTGTAAAATATGTTTGTTGAGGGCGGAAAGTTTGGAGCACGCTGGTGCATTTGCTGTGGCAGGTGCATCTTGTTCGGTCGCCACGTTGTGTGAGTTTGAGTATATTATATACATTGCTTATTATTATATATAAATCCTATTCCTATTTTTAATAAATCATAAAAACAATCATAAAAAAGTTGAGAAGTGAAGGTATGAGAAATTTCAAGTTGACAATTGAATATAACGGTGCAAATTTTTCGGGCTGGCAAAAGCAGGACGGCAAAAGGACTGTTCAGGGGCAGATTGAAGAGGCATTGAAAACCGTCACGGGAGAGGATGTGACGCTGAATGGAAGCGGTCGGACAGACAAAGGTGTTCACGCGCTCGGACAGGTGGCATCGGTCATTTTGGAAAGCCCAATCACTGTTGAGGGTTTGAAAAGGGCGCTGAACAATATTTTGCCAGAAGATGTTTTTGTGAAAAAAGTTGAGGTTGCCGATGACAACTTTCACGCACGCTTTTCGGCAAAGAGAAAAACATATCAATATGTTGTGCAGGTTGGGGGCGACCGAAGTGCTGTCAAAAACACAACTTTGACATATTTTCCATATGCAGTTGACCTGAAAAAGATGGAGGATGCGGCAGCACTTTTGATTGGAAAACACAACTTCAAAGGGTTTTGCAGTTCTGGCACAACAGTGAAGGATTTTGAGCGTGAGATTTTTGCTTTGAGCATCAAAAAGAGGGGCAGGATTTTCACATTTGAGGTGACGGGAAACGGGTTTTTGTATAATATGGTCAGGATTATTGTTGGCACGCTTTTGGATGTTGGACGCGAAAAATTGAGTTTGCAAGATGTGAAAGACGCGCTTGAACTTGGCAAAAGAGAGTGTGCAGGGCAGACGATGGCGGCGTGTGGGCTTTATCTTAAAAAAGTGGAATATTTGTCAGAGCCAAACTGAAACCGCATTTCAATGTGACATACAAAGCAGAAAAAAATGGGAATTGTTTTTCAAAAAGATGCTTGATTTTTCAATCGCGAATTTGAAGAAATGTTGACGACAATTTTTGGTGAAAAAGCAGAGCGATGAAAACTTGCATATAATGAGGTTGGGAGGAGAAAAAACAGGAGTTTTGAATGACGACAAAGCAAATTTTTGAATTGATTTCGCTTTGTCTTTCCCTCCTTGTTCCAATCTTGGCATTTGTTGGCACACTTGTGAAAGTGATAAGGGACAAAAATTGGAATGTGTTGAAATCTGCGCTTTGTGATTTTGTCATAAAGGCGGAAGAAACATTTGGTTGCACGGGTGCAGAAAAGAAAAATATGGTTCTTGAATGGGCAAAGGATTTTTGCCAGAAAGAAGGAATAAAGTTTGACGCCGAGCAGGTTTCGTCTGTGATTGAAAAACTGATTGACCTGTCAAAAAGGGTCAACACAAAATCCAAAGAGGTGTCCCAAAGCCCTCAGTCATCCGCAGAACCATCTGCACCAAACGCGCAAAATCCAAATTGACGGGAGGCGGACAAAGAAATCTTTTGAGAGCGTTCTGCTCTCAAAGATACATAAGCAGCGCCAAGTTCTTGTTTTTTCGGCTTCTTTTTTATTTTTTTTGTTTTTCTTTGTTTCGGTTTTTTTACGCTTTTTTTTATTTTTGACATCTCATAAACAATATTAACAGAGGAGGAAAAAAGGACATTCCAAAAATAACAAAAGCATCTCAAAAACAACACGACATATAAAATAAAAGCATCTCAAAAACAACACGACATATAAAATAAAAACATCTCACAAACAAAAAATGATTTATAGAAACAAAAATTATGTCGAAAATAAAAGCGACTTAAAGAAAAAACATCTCAAAACAGTTGACAAAAAAGTGGGCGGGTGATATAATCAAAGCAACCATAGAGAGTGTGCGAGGGACAGCCCCTGTGACCACACAGCAACCTGCTTTTGCAAGGTGCTAATGGCTGATGCGATGGGAGAAAAATGTTTCAAACCCATCTTTGTGATGGTTTTTTTTATGCTCTCTGTGGAAAATTATTTTTGAAAAAAAAGGAGAGCAAAAATGAAGAAAATTGTAACGAGCGAAAGCGTGAACATTGGTCATCCAGACAAGACCTGTGACACGATTGCCGATGCCTTTCTTGACGAGGCACTAAGGCAAGACAAAGACAGTCAAATGGCGGTGGAGTGCGCAATCAAAAACGACAAACTTTTTGTCTATGGCGAGGCAACCACGCGTGCAAAAATTGACTACGACCAAATTGCAGCAGATGTTTTGAAGGAGATTGGCTATGCCAACAAATTTCAAATCATCAAAGAGGTTGGACAACAAAGCCCAGACATCAATCAGGCGGTTGTCAAACGAAAAATATGCGCAGGTGACCAAGGGGTGATGTTTGGCTATGCCACAAATCAAACGCCAGAGTTTATGCCGTTGCCTATCGTTGTTGCGCACAAACTTATGCGGCAATATGAAAGTTTCAGACGAAAAGCCAACAACTTTTTTGCAGATGCAAAAAGTCAGGTGTCCGTTCTGTTTGACGGGAACAAACCGCAAGCAATCGTGAAGGTGCTTGTCAGCGTTTCTCACAGCGAGGCGGTTTCCGCAGAGCAGGTGCGCGATGAAATTTTGAAGAATGTTGTGCAGCCCGTTTTGGATGCCTATCGCGAATTGTGCAGCGAAAAAGACACGCAAATTTTGATAAATCCAAGCGGAAAATTCACTGTTTGGGGAAGTTTTGGCGACAGCGGTTGCGTTGGACGAAAAATCATTGTGGACACCTATGGCGGAGTTGGTCGCGTTGGAGGTGGATGTTTCAGTTCCAAAAACGCATCGAAAGTTGACCGCTCGGGCGCATATTATGCCCGATATGTTGCCAAAAACCTTGTGGCAAATGGTCTGGCGGATGAGTGTGAAATTCAGGTGAGTTATGGCATCGGTCTTGACAAGCCAACATCGCTTTGGATTGAGTGTTTTGGGACAAACAAAGTTTCGCAAGAGGAAATTGAACAGATTGTTGCAGAAAATTTTGACTTTTCGCCAGACAACATCATCAAAGAACTTGACCTGCTTCGCCCGATTTACAAACAAACTGCTTGCTATGGTCACTTTGGCAGAGATGAGTTTCCGTGGGAGAAGGTCAAGAAGTTGAAAATGAAAAAACAATAGGCCGAAATTTTTGAAAAAACAAAAAACAGTTGACAAATACCCCCCCCCGTGTTACCATATCCAATATGGAGGGCGACGATGGATAAGGGTTTGAGCCAAGCAAGACTTTTGGAGATAAATGAAGAAATTTTGCAAGTGTTGGAAGAGGCAACAAAAACAAATGACTATGACACTGCATCCGCAAAAATTGCTCGGCTTTTGAGCGATGCGGGGTTGCGAGGATATCGCGACTTGATAAGCAGAATAAGCGACAAAGCAGAAGAAAAACTTTTGGTTTTGAATGAAGATGGAAGTTCAACCGGAAAATATGCTGAAAGAGGCTTTGTTCACAAAAACAACTTGTGGCACAGAGAGGTTGGGTGTTTGCCACTGAGATGTTTTGTGGACAACGCTGGCAAGAAAAAACTTATGGTGCTTCTTGAAAAGCGTTCGCCAGCAAAGAAACAACACGGTGGATGCTGGGCTTTGGTTGCAGGACATGTTGTTGGTGACACATCGCTTTTGGATGCTGTTTGTGCTGAAGCAGGTGAGGAAATGAGAAGTCTTTACTATAAAGACGACTTTTTGCAAATCACGAAGCCGACCAAAAATGTGCGAGAAAATGAAAACTATGCTTATGCCACAGCGTTTGTTGTGTCGGACAGACTTGTGAAAGACCAGTTTATGTATCAGCCAGAAGAGGTGAGTGGACTTGCTTGGTTTTCGATTGATGAATTTGAGGCGATGATTGCACGGGAAAATCCAAAAGAGTGTATCTTCAGAAATAATGAATATTATAAAAGCATTGTCAGTGCATTGAAAAGCATTGAAAAAGTGTCACTTTGGGACGAATTTTTGGGAACACATATTTTCACACCGCTTCAAAGTGCAATAGGCCTTGGAGGAGAAAAAGATAGAGATCATCAAAGCGGCAAGCAAGCCCCAAAAACAAAATAGTGCTGTGTGGCAAAAAACTTTTTGTTAATCAATGAAAAGCAATTTTCAAAAGAGGGGTTTTCAATGAAAATCCTTTTTTTTGTCAAAAAAATTGAGCAATTTTGCAAACAGGTGGGTGCGTTGTGGAGGAAGAGGTGAGAAAAATGCAAAAAAAGTTAAAAAAAGTTGAAAAATTTTTGAAAAACTGTTGACAAAGGAGTGAAAGATGTTGTAAAATGAGAACGCTGACACATACAAGAGGTCAGCAAGAACTTTGACAATTGAATAGTGTAAGACAAGAATAAGAACAACTTTAACAAACTTTAATGCAAAGTTAAGGATAAGTCAATGTAAGTTATCGAAGTCAGGAAAAAAAATGTGCAAGTGTATGCACGAACTACTTTAACCTAAACTTTTCTGTGAAACAAATTTCAATTTTGCGACGAGCAGGGCTATGCCCGACGAGCAAAAATTGAAATTCACCAAAAATGGAAGAGGATTGGGAAGAGAAACCGAATTTTTAGCGGTTAGGAAATTTTAGATTTCCGTGTCCGCGTGAAAAATTTGGTGTCTGTCCCAGAAAGTTTATTAGTAGAGTTTGATCCTGGCTCAGGACGAACGCTGGCGGCGTGCTTCAAACATGCAAGTCGAACGGATAAGTTGTTGGCACTAAGATTTCTTTCTTCAAGCAAAGGAATTTTAGTGCCGACGACTTGTTAGTGGCGGACGGGTGAGTAACGCGTGAGCAATCTGGCTATCACAGGGGGATAACAGTTGGAAACGACTGCTAATACCGCATATGACCACGAGGAGGCATCTTCTTGGGGTGAAAGAGGGAACTTGGTGATAGATGGGCTTGCGTTTCATCAGCTAGTTGGTGAGGGTAACGGCCCACCAAGGCGACGACGAATAGCCGATCTGAGAGGATGACCGGCCACACTGGTATTGAGAACGGACCAGACTCCTACGGGAGGCAGCAGTTAGGAATATTGGGCAATGGAGGGAACTCTGACCCAGCAACGCCGCGTGAAGGAAGAAGGTTTTCGGATTGTAAACTTCTGATCTAGGGGAAAAAGGAAGTGATGGTACCCTAGGAGAAAGCCACGGCTAACTACGTGCCAGCAGCCGCGGTAATACGTAGGTGGCGAGCGTTGTCCGGAATGACTGGGCGTAAAGGGAGCGTAGGTGGCAATTTAAGTTAGATGTGAAAGCCCAGAGCTCAACTCTGGAATTGCATTTAAAACTGGGTTGCTAGAGTACAGGAGGGGTAAGCGGAATTTCTAGTGTAGCGGTGAAATGCGTAGATATTAGGAAGAACACCGGAGGCGAAGGCGGCTTACTGGACTGCAACTGACACTGAGGCTCGAAAGCGTGGGGAGCAAACAGGATTAGATACCCTGGTAGTCCACGCCCTAAACGATGATTACTAAATGTGGGAGGTATCGACTCCTTCCGTATTGAAGCAAACGCGATAAGTAATCCGCCTGAGGAGTACGGCCGCAAGGTTAAAACTCAAAGGAATTGACGGGGACCCGCACAAGCAGCGGAGCATGTTGTTTAATTCGATGATACGCGAAGAACCTTACCAAGACTTGACATGCTAGGGCATACCACAGAGATGTGGGAAAGGATAGCAATATTCACCTAGCACAGATGGTGCATGGTTGTCGTCAGCTCGTGTCGTGAGATGTTGGGTTAAGTCCCGCAACGAGCGCAACCCTTGCGTTTAGTTGCCACAATTCAGTTTGGGCACTCTAGACGGACAGCCGTAGGTAATACGGAGGAAGGTGGGGATGACGTCAAATCATCATGCCTCTTACGTCTTGGGCTACAAGCGTGCTACAATGGCTATAACAAAGAGAAGCGAATCGGAAACGAAGAGCAAACCTGGAAAAGATAGTCTCAGTTCAGACTGTGGGTTGAAACTCACCCACACGAAGATGAAGTTGCTAGTAATCCCGAATCAGAATGTCGGGGTGAATGCGTTCCCGGGTCTTGTACACACCGCCTGTCACGCCATGGGAGTTGGAGGGACCCAAAGCCGGTGGGCCAACCGAGCAATCGGAGGCAGCCGTCTAAGGTAAAGCCAGCGACTGGGGTGAAGTCATAACAAGGTAGCGGTATCGGAAGGTGCCGCTGGATCACCTCCTTTTAAAGAGAATGGTCGATGAGGGTGGGGGAACTTGAGAAAGTTCTCAAGGAAGTCCACTCAAAAAGAAATAAAGAGGTCACGGACCTCGAAAGTGACGAGATGGCTTACAAGAACTTGTCGAAACACTGTTTAAATTGTGAATAAAGAAAGCAGAGATGAATGTCCCTGCTTTTTTTATTTTTGTTGCAGCTTTTCTTGCCCCAAAATCTTAAAAATGGGTATTGACAAAATGGGCAAAATATGGTATAATTTCGGTGTAAAAGGAGGAGAAAAATATGAAAAACCTTTTGAAAAAATTTGCTGCAGTTTCTTTGGCTTGTGCTGGTCTTTTCTTGGTTGCTGGGTGTGATGATGAGGTGACTCTCACAACTCCAAAACAGGATGACATACAGGCAAACATTTTTCAAAGAAGATATTGTTTGTTGGATGAAGGCGTTGCCATTGTGACAGAAGAAAATGGGGAATATGTTATGCATCTTGGTGATGTCTATGCGATGGTCGGATCGCGCACCAACTCAAATTATGCCGAATTCTTCTTGGGTTATCAGGCAAAATTTGACTGTGACAAAGAAGTGAAGGGAACTGACCTGAAATATTATGACAAAGTTAAAGATGCCCCACACACAAAAGTTTGCGAAGAGTGTTTTCCAAATCGCGAGTTGGCCTGAAAAATTGAATTGATAAAATTTTTCTACGCTAAAACTTGACAAATTTTTGAAAAGACTTTACAATATTTTTTAGGAGGTAAGTTTATGGCAATGTTGACACCATATCGCGTTGTTGCGAAAAATGCCCTTATGAGTTGGAACGGGCTTTCAGACGAAGAAGCGCAAAAAATTGTTGAAACGCAGTCTTTTGATGAACTTGAAGGTCAGGTTTGGGCAAAAGGTTCAATGCTTTATGCAGTTTCTGCAATTGCGCAAAATTTGGGTCTTGAAACAGTCCAAACTGACCTTGAAAACATCGTCTTGAACGGGGGGGGGAAGCAGCATAGTTTAACACTTTCTGAAAGTGGACAGCAAACACTGAGCGAAATTGGAGAACTTCTGAAAGCAAATAAAAACTTTTCCGTTGTGGATGTGTTGAGCAAGGTTCACGATGGATGGGTTAAGGACAATGCAAAAAAGTTCAATAAAGAAGGAAGAGAAGGGAAAAAATATCAACATCTTCCAATTGAATTGATTGGTTGGAAAGAAGCAAAGGCAGATTTGCTGTTTGTTGAGCCAATCTTGAACTCAATGGGAATTTCCATTGATGAAAAACAACTTGAGCAAGAATATAACAGCCGCGTAGAGACCTATTTCAACAAAAATGGTCTTGTTGATGAAAAGGGAATTGATAAAGCCGCTTTGACAAGTTTTATCTTGAAAGGTGCGAAATATCCACCATTGACAGAACAAAACACTGCAAAAAGCAAAGATGAAGCACAGTTGATGACAACTCAGGTGTGCGAAAAGTTGTCCAACATCAATTTGAAATCAAAAAATGCTTGATTTTTGAAAGCCATCAGTTTGATGGCTTTTTTTTTCTTTTTTTTCTGTTTATTTTTCTCGGTTTTTTTAATTATTTTTGAATTTTTTGTGCTTTTTTTGTCTTTGTTTTCAGCCATATTTGGCATTTTTTTGTTTTTTTGTTTTTTATGCGAATTGTCAGATGAACCACTCTTTTTGAGGTTGTTGCTGCGTGGTTGTGCTTTTTTGCAACGAAAATTCCTTTGTCTTTGTGAATGATTTTGTGTCAAAAAGCCCTGATTTTATGCCATTTTGCCCATAAGATGCAACGATTTTGACAGAACATTCCTTTTCCGGAAAAGCAAGCCTGATGGTCACATCGCCGCTTTTGTTTGAAATTGTTTGCGTCAAAATGTTGTTTTTGTATATCTCATAAACAAGATGTCGTTGCGCGCTTAAAGAAAGCACAATTTGATTGCCATCCACTCTGCTTTGTGCGTTTATTTCTGGGATTTCGGCAAAATTTTTGGAAACCTCGTTTGGCATATTGAACCGCGAAAAAAGTGCTGTTTTCGTGAAGCGCTCTGGGGCATAGGGGTTTGCAAGCACAAGTCGGTGATTTTCTTCAAGTTCCAAAGTGTCAATTTTTGCCTCTGCAACTGATGATGGAACATCGAAAGTTGTTTGTTGATAGGTCTGGCTTTTGATGTAGGCTTTTGCAACCTCAGTCGGTTGATTTCCGCCGGCAATCTTCTGTGGCTGGTTGCTGAGATTTCCAAACCAAATGCCTGTCACTTCTTCGGGCGTGAACGAAATGTTGTAAGCATCCGTGTTTCCGCTGGCATTCTTTTTCCCAACCGTGCCTGTTTTGGCGGCGACTTCGGTGTTTTGAATGTCTGCAAGTTTCCGAGCAGTGCCCGTTTTGGCGGTTTCTTGCAAGATGGATGTCATCAGATAGGCGCTGTCTTGCCTCAGAACCATCTGCGGATTTGGATGATGAACATACACAAGTTTATTGTTCTTGTCCGTGATGAATTGCACAAATTTTGGCTCGGCAAACTCGCCACCATTTGAAAAAACCGTGTAAGCAGATGCAAGCTGCTTCAAATTGACACCATAGGTCATTCCGCCAAGTGCAAGGGCATAACTGTCGTCTTGCGGGTCAAACTCCAGCCCAAGTTTTTCGGCATACTGCTTTCCGGTGTCAATGCCGATGTAAGAAAGCACCTTTATTGCCGGGATGTTCACCGAATTTTTGACCGCATCGGTCACGGACATATAGCCGGCATATTTCTTGTTGACATTTGCAGGGGAATAGTCCCCAATCGTGATTTTTTCGTCCAAAATCTGCGTGTCGGGGCTGACAACCCCTTCATTGAGGGCTGGAGCATAAACAAGAAGAGGCTTCAGGCAGGACGCTGGCTGACGCCGGCAATCCATAAGTTTGAAATTGCTGTTGCCAACATAGGCTGTGACGGCATAATTCTTGCTGTCAATCACAATGCCCGCTGTGTCGATGCTGTCCGCAATCTGAACGCCGTCAAAAGCACTGCAAAGCGCCGTTTGCTTGTCCGAGTTTTGATAGGTGTGGATGTGAAAACCTCCAATGGCAATTTGCTTTGGCGAGAGTTTGAGAATTTTTGCCGCCTCGTCAATGGCGCATTGAGAATATGTGTTCAGTCGACTCCCAACACGCTTGTTTTGAATGTTCAGCGTCAAAGGCTGATTTTGTGCATAGATTTTTTGCTCCGCACAGATATGCCCATCTTTTTCCATCTCACTCAAAACCAAATTTCGTCTTGCAATCGAATTTTGTGGGTTGTGGATGGGGGAATATTTGCTTGGCGATTTGATGAGCCCTGCCAGAGTGCAACTTTCTGCCAAAGTCAAATCTTTGGCGCTTTTGTTGAAATAATATTGGCTGGCGCTTTCAAGACCATAGCAGTTGTTGCCAAAAAAGATTATGTTTAAATAACTTTCAAGTATTTCTTCCTTGCTGAAAGTCCTCTCCAACTTTTTTGTGAGGGCCATTTCTTTCAATTTGCGCTCGAAGGTTTTTTCGCCAGAAAGATGGGTGTTTTTGATGAGTTGCTGGCTGATTGTTGATGCTCCTTCTTTCAAACTGTGCGACTTCAAATTGCTTATCATCGCGCCAACCATTCGCTTATAGTTCAGTCCTTTATGCTCAAAAAACTTTTTGTCCTCAATGGAGATGAACGCCTGAGGGGTGTAGGAATGCAGGCTCTCAAGCGAGCAAAAATCACCATTAAACTCGTTGTCCTCTTTTGTTGGCTTGTTTTCGCTGTCAAAAACGGCGATTGAAAGTGCAGGAGTGCTGAGCGCCTCCGCGTTGAGCGGCAGTGACTGAAATTTGAGAAAGTTTATTCCCAGATAGGTTGCGCAAAACACTACTGCAAACAAACCGACAAGAAGAAATGAAATCAGACAATTTTTGACAATTTTCTTCATTTTTTTATTATGTGCGACAAATTGTTAAAAATTCAACTATAAACTTGCTTTTGGCGGAGATTTTTGATATAATTTGTTTTATGAAATACTTTATTGTGACATACGGTTGCCAAATGAATGTGCACGAAAGCGAAAAACTTGCCGCAATTTGCGAGAAGATGGGTTATTGCTTGGCTGAAAAGCGAGAGGATGCCGACCTGATTGTTTTCAACACTTGTGCCATTCGCGAAGGTGCAGAGGACCGCGTGTTTGGAAACATTGGGGCGCTGAAAAAACTTAAAAAAAGAAATCCTTCGGTGATTATCGCAGTTTGTGGCTGTGCAACTCAGAAAGAAAGCACGGCAAATTGGATTATGAACACTTTTCCTTTTGTTGATATTGTGATTGGAACATTCAACCTTCCAAACTTTGAGGCATATGTGAATGCGGTCAAAACGGGCAGGCAACTTGAACTTTTGAAGGAAGGTGACATTGACGAAGAACATTCCTATAAACGCACAAGCGGCGAAAATGCTTGGGTGAACATTATGCAGGGCTGCAACAATTTTTGCACATATTGCATTGTTCCATATGTGCGTGGGCGGGAGAAAAGCCGCAGCGAAGAAAACATTTTGCGCGAGATAAGAGAGATTGTTGCCGAGAAAAAATATAAAAAAATCACACTGCTTGGGCAGAATGTGAACAGTTATGGCAAGGACCTTCCAAAGCCTGTTCCGTTTGCAAAACTGCTTGCAGACATTTGTCAAATTGATGGTGATTTCAAGTTGACTTTTATGACTTCGCATCCAAAAGACCTCACAGATGAGGTGATTGATGTGATGGCAAACGAAGAAAAAATTTTGAAAGAAATTCATCTTCCGGCGCAGAGCGGCAACAATCGGATTTTGAGTTTGATGAACAGAAAATACACTCGTGAAAAATATCTTGGCATCATCAAAAAAATTCGTGAAAAAATGCCGGATGCAAGAATAACGAGTGACTTCATTGTGGGTTTTCCAACCGAAACGGAAGAAGAATTTTTGGACACTTGCTCGCTTGTGGAAGAGGTGAAATTTGACGGAATTTTTGCGTTTATTTATTCTGCGCGAGAGGGGACAGTGGCAAGCAAAATGGACGGGCAAATTCCTGAGGAAGTCAAAAGAAAACGAGTGAACATTCTGCTTGCGCTTGAAAAGAAAATTCAGGCGGAAAAACAAAAAATGGCAAAAAAATGCTGAAAAATTCAAAAAAAACGCAAAAAAAATGCATTTTTTGACAAATTTTCGATTTTTTTGAAATTTTGTTGCTTAAAAAATAATTTTAAAAATGAATTTAAAACAACAAAAAAATGAAATAGAAAACAAATTTAAAAGAAATTGAAAATGAATTTTTGATGAAAAAATTGCAAAAGAAAAGAGGTGAAAAAAATGGGAGAGAAAGTTGCAAAAATTGAAGATGTTTCGCCAATGATGAAACAATATCTGCAAATCAAAGAGCAGTATAAGGACTGTGTGCTTTTCTATCGCCTCGGTGATTTTTATGAACTTTTTTATGATGATGCAGTTGAAATTTCCAAAGTGCTTGACTTGACGCTGACGGGCAAAAATTGTGGTCAACAAGAGCGTGCGCCAATGTGCGGTGTGCCATATCACGCTGCTGACGGATATATCGCCAAACTTGTTGCAAAGGGATATAAAGTTGCGATATGCGAACAACTTGAAGAGCCAACAAAAGGCAAAACTGTTGCGCGTGATGTTGTGAGGGTGGTGACCGCCGGAACTGTGACAGAGGACAGTATGCTTCAAGAAAACAAAAACAATTTCATTATGAGTGTTTTTGTTGATGGCGACAAGTTGTCGGTTGCATATTGTGACATCACAACGGGCGAACTTGACCTGTGCCACTATGACAGTGAAATTGACACAAATTTTTCAAATCTCCTTGGCAGAGTTTCACCCGCGCAAGTGATTGGAAATTCAAAGGCAAAGGCGTTCTATTGCGACCTGCCTGTGATGAATTTGGGCATATATCCAAAATTTGAGGAATATTTGGATTTTGCTTTTTCTTTTGACAGAGCAAAAGATGCTGTGGAAAAGCAGTTTGGCACAAATGCGGTCAGAGTGTTTGAACTTTCCTCAAACAAGCAGGACATTCCGTCAATCGGCGGGCTGTTGCAATATCTTTTTGACACTCAAAAAAAATCACTTCAAAACATTTTGAAAATAAACAAAATCAACGAAAAAGAGTTTATGGTGATTGATGCCTCCACTCGCCGAAATCTTGAACTTGTGGAGAACATTCGCGAAAGAAAGCGCTATGGCTCACTTTTGTGGCTTATGGACAAGACGAAAACAAGTATGGGTGCAAGGCGCTTCCGTTCGATGTTTGATGAGCCACTGCAAAACGCAACAGAAATCAACAACAGGCTTGATGCGGTTGAAGAATTGACAAAAAACCTCATTCTTCGGGACAGGCTGGGCGATGTGCTGGCAAATGTTTGCGACATTGAGCGTATTTGCGGAAAAATTGCCTATGCAAATGCCAGCCCTGGCGACCTTGTCAATCTCAAAAATTCACTTGCGGAAATTCCAAATCTTGTTGAACTTCTTGGAAGTGTCAAATCAAGAAAACTTGTTTTCATCAAAGAAAATTTGACAACTTTTGATGAAATTGTTGAACTTCTTGAAAAAGCGGTGGTTGTGCCAAGTGTGGAGGGGCAATCAAAAGAAGGAAAATTCTTGAAAAATGGCTTCAATGAAGAACTTGACCAACTTCGAAACGCAAAAGAGATTGCCGTTTTGCAATATCAAAAATTGGAAGAGGCCGAGCGCGAGCGCACGGGCATAAAGAATTTGAAAATCAAAGACAACAATGTTTTTGGGCTTTTCATTGAAGTGCCAAACGGGCAAAAAAGCCTTGTGCCTTTGTCTTACACTCGCAAACAGACACTTGCAAATGCTGAGCGCTACACAACGCCAGAACTTAAAGCCATTGAGGACAAACTTTTTGGCTCGGATGAAGAAGCGGTGCGTTTGGAAGAAAAATTGTGGAAGATGCTGCTTGAATTTTTGTGCCAGCATATTGCAAAGTTTTCGGATGTTGCCAAACTTGTGGCAGAGTTGGACGCGCTTTTGTCGCTGGCGGTTGTTGCGGTGAAACAAAACTTCTGTAAACCTGTCATCAACAGAAATGTCAAGGTGATTGACATCAAAGAAGGCAGGCATCCGATTGTGGAAAAGTTTGCAAAAGATGGAAACTTTATTGCAAACGACACCTATCTTGACACGCAGGACAATCAGATGATGATCATCACTGGTCCGAATATGGCAGGCAAAAGCACATATATGAGGCAGGTTGCAATCATCACATTTTTGGCGCATATTGGAAGTTTTGTTCCGGCAAAGAGCGCAACAATCAGTTTGACCGACAGGATTTTCACTCGTGTTGGCGCAAGTGATGACCTTGCTTTTGGTCAAAGCACATTTATGGTTGAAATGAGCGAAGTTGCAAACATTCTTCAAAACGCAACCGACAAAAGTCTTGTTGTTCTTGACGAGATTGGGCGCGGCACATCCACTTTTGATGGTCTTTCGATTGCTTGGGCGGTGGTGGAATTTATTGTAAAGAAACTTTCCTGCAAAACGCTTTTTGCAACGCACTATCACGAACTTAGCGAACTTGAAGGCGTCACCTCGGGCGTGAAGAACTATAAAATCACCGTCAAAGAAGTTGCGGACAGTGTGGTGTTTTTGCGTAAGATTGTGCGCGGTGCAGCAAACAAGAGTTTTGGTGTGGAGGTTGCATCTTTGGCGGGCGTTCCGCAAGAGGTGATTGAGCGCGCCAAAGAGATTTCTGTCAATCTTGAAAGCGTCAACCACAAACTTGATATGAACCTGTTTGGCGAGGACGAAGAAAGGCGAAGAGTGGAGAAAAACAACAAGAAGGGGCAGCAGATTTTGTCCATACTTCGTGATTTGGATTTGAACAGAATGACACCAATGGAAACTTTTGAAGTTCTTAATGATTTGGTTGAGCGCGCAAAGAAAGAATAAAAAACAAGACAAAACAAGCAAAGAAAACAAAACGAACGAAAAAATAAATCAAAACAAAAATAAGCAAAAACGAAAAATAAATCAAGAGAAAAACGAAACAAGAAAATAAAAAAGAAAAATAAAACAAATCAACCAATCAAAAAAAGGAGGGGAAAATGGCAATCAATGTCTTGTCACCGAAGATATACAATCGAATTGCTGCCGGCGAGGTTGTGGAAAAACCTGCCTCGGTTGTGAAAGAACTTGTTGAAAACAGCCTTGATGCTGGGGCAACAAAAATTCGAATTGAAATTGAAGGCGGTGGAATTGAGAAAATTTCTGTTATGGACAACGGATGCGGAATTTCAAAAGAGGACTTGCCGCTTGCTTTTTTGCCGCACGCAACAAGCAAAATCAAAGATATTGATGACCTTGACGGAATTGCAACGCTTGGTTTTCGTGGGGAGGCTCTTGCCAGCATCGCATCTGTTGCGCGTGTGGAGTTGACAACAAAACAGCGTTTGCAAGACACGGGTTTCAAGATTGAGGCAAACGGCGGAGAGATTTCCAAAGTCAGCGAGGTTGCCCGTCTTGACGGAACAACATTGACGGTGAAAAATCTGTTTTTCAACACTCCTGTCAGAGCAAAATTTTTGAAAAAGCCAAAAAGTGAGGAAAGTGAAATCACTCATCTTGTTGAAAAGTTTATGCTTGCAGGGCCGGAGATTGATTTTGTCTATGTTGTTGATGGCAAGGAGGTTTACAACCACTCTTCAGGCACTTTGGAAGAGGTGATTTATCTTCTCTATGGCCGCGAAATTCATTCAGGGCTTTTGCCACTTAATCTGGAAGAAAATGGAGTTGTTGTCAGCGGTTTTGTTGTTTCTCCAAAATATTCCAAACCAAATCGCACATTTCAAACGCTGTTTGTCAACAACAGATATGTTGAAAACTATATGGTTTCGGCGTGCGTGCAGGGGGCGTATGAGGGCGTTTTGATGAAGGGGAGATATCCAATCTATGTCATCAAACTGCAAATTCCATATGACCGTGTGGATGTGAATGTTCATCCAAACAAAAGAGAAGTGAAATTTGACAACAACTCGCAAATTTTTGGGAGCATAAGGCGTGCGGTGGAAAGAGCGCTTGTCAGCGCAAATCTTATTGCGGAATTTGACGCAAAAGAGGAAGCGGAGTGGAGCAAATTCACAATCAAAAACGAAAAAGACCCGGCGCGAACAGGCTTTGATGCCTATCAAAAAAGTGGCATAGACAAAACCAGCGCACTTGAAGGTGCAAGTTATCAGATGAAAGTTGACCACGATGACAGAGCCTTTTTGACGCCAAATGACTTGAAAAAGGCGGGAGTTGAGGTGATAAATGTCCCTGACTTTGCCAGTGTGAAGAGCGATGAACACAAAAACAGACCAAAAGGGCGGCTGTTTTTCAATCAATTTGGTGAAGGCGTTTTGAATGAAGTTGAAATTTCAGTCCAAAAAGATTTGCAAGAAAAGGCGCAACCTCAACAAAAGCCGCAACCTGTTGAGGAGAGTTTTGTAAAAAAAATTTTTGAAAGTTGATGCCGAAAACATCAAGATTGTTGGAGTTGTTTTCAAGACCTACATCATCACCGAATTTGAGGACAGCATTTATGTCATCGACCAGCACGCGATGCACGAAAGGCAAAACTACGACCGTTTGAAAGCGGAAATTGAGAAGAAGAATGTGGCAAAACAGGGGCTTCTTGTGCCGTTTGAGGTTCAACTTTTGGCAAAAGACAGGCAAGTTTTCGCCGACAAACTTGACAATTTGCGTTCCATTGGCTTTGAGATTGAAGAGGTTGGGGAAAAGTTTGAAATCACAGCAGTTCCATGCGTGCTGTCTGCCATCAATTTCAACAAATTTGTTGAAGAAATTTTGCAAGATGAGAGCATAAGGGAAGAAACTGCAAGCGGACTTATCAACGAAAAACTTTGCCAAACTGCCTGCAAACACTCCATACGCGCTGGCGACAGTGTCAGCAAGGAAGAAATTTTCTATCTCATCAACAAAATCAAGGACGGCGTTCCACTTTGTCCTCACGGCAGGCCGATTATTGTCAAAATTTCCAGAAAAGAACTTGAAAAAATGTTCAAACGAACACTTTGACACTTTGATTTTGTAGAATTTTGGATTTTGAAAAATTTGTTTGGAGGCAAAATGGGCAATTCTGTTGAAAAACAACAATCTGGAAAGAAAAATTTTGACAAGCAACCCAAGAAGCATCAATTTGAGGAGGGGCAACCTGAGAAGAAACTCAAGCAGCAATCCGAAAACAGACAACTTTTTGCCAAAGACGGAAAGAAAAAGGTGCTTTTCATTCTTGGGCCAACAGCGGTTGGAAAAAGCGAGATTGCTGTCAGACTTGCGAAAGAGTTTGATGGCGAAGTGATTTCTGCCGACAGTGTTCAGATTTTTAAGGGGCTTGACATCGGTTCTGCAAAGATAACAAAAGACGAAATGAGCGGCGTTGCGCACTATGGCATTGACATTTGCGAGCCGGAAGAAAACTTTTCGGCGTTTGAATTTGCAGAGTTCACACAGAAAAAAATCGACCAAATCGCTGGAAAGGGGAAACTTCCAATTGTGGTTGGTGGAACGGGACTTTATGTGCGCTCGCTTGTGGAAGGGTTTGATTTTGCAGATGCTCCGCATGATGAAAATTTGCGGCAACAACTTGAACAGTTGAAAAATGAAAAAGGTGTGGACGCACTTTTTGAGATTTTGCAGAAGGAAAATCCTGCGGCGGCGGAAAAAATTGACAGAAAAAACCCGACAAGGATTGTGCGTGCCATTGAGATTGCTCGGGCAAAAAGCGAAAAAGGGAAAAAAGAAACTGCAATTTGTCCGCTTGTTTTGGCGCTTGTGCGACCGCGTGAAAAACTTTATGCCGACATAAATACCCGTGTGGACAAAATGATGCAAAAAGGGCTTGTGCGAGAGGTTGAGGGTTTGAAAAAGCGTGGACTTTCTGCACAAAATCAGTCTATGCGTGCGATTGGATATAAGGAAGTTTTGGCGTTTTTGGACGGGGAAATCTCAGAGCAGCAGATGAGCGAACTTGTCAAACAACACAGCAGAAACTATGCAAAAAGGCAACTGACATTTCTTCGTGGGATGAAGTGTGAGATGGTTGATGTGGAAAATCGTGAAGAGGGCTTTGAGCAAATCAGAGCGAAAGTCAAAAAATTTTTGTCAACAAAAACAATTTGAGGAGGTTGTTATGAAAAAAATTTTCATTATGAACGGAATGGGCGGCAGCGGAAAAGACACCTTTGTTGGACTGCTCAATGAATTTGTGCCAACAATGCACATTTCAATCGTGGACAAGGTGAAAGACCTTGCGAGGCAGATTGGTTGGGAGGGGACAAAAACAGAAAAAGACAGAAAATTTTTGTTTGATATGAAGGAAATCATTGACAACTATAACGATGCCAACTATAACGATGTTGCCCAGAAAGTGCGTGATTTCAAGGATGGAAAGTTTGGTGATGTGCAGATTTTGTGCATAGACATCCGAGAAAACGGGCAGATTGAAAGAGCAAAAAAGGATTTTGGTGCTGAAAGTGTTTTGATTTATCGCGAAGGAGTGAAAAACATAACCACAAACAGAGCAGATGCCAATGTTTTCAACGTCAAATATGACCACAAAATCAACAACTCTGGCTCAATTGACGAACTTCGCGCGAAGGCCAAAGAATTTGTTGAAAGCTTGAGATAAAATCGTCTGAAAATGGCAAAAACACCATCTGGAAATGGAAACAATGTGATAAAAAAAGAACTAAACAAGCAAGAAATAAACGCGAAACACAAGCAGAAACAAAATGCAAAAAAAACCAACAAAAAAACCAACTGAAAGCAGTTGGTTTTCTTTTTTTGGTGCGACAAACGATATCAAATCCGAACCAAGAAGTTTTAATTGGTGCAGGATTTATAATCCTCCATGTCACTATATAATTATAACACAAATTATAAGATAAAACAAGAAAAAGAGAAGGTTTATGCCTTCTCCTTTTGTTTTGTTGTTGCTTTA
>CANQNH010000006.1 GCA_947625165.1 uncultured Clostridia bacterium | reverse complement strand
CTTTTCACCGTTCCCTCACGGTACTATTCGCTATCGGTCACTAGGTCGTATTTAGCCTTACGAGATGGTCCTCGCGTCTTCACACCGGATTTCACGTGTCCTGTGCTACTCTGGAATTTGACTAAGCCGTGTCAGATTTCGGTTACGGGACTATTACCCTTTGTTGTGCAACTTTCCAGAAATCTTCACCTACCTTTCACGGTCTATGTTGTCAATCCTAAACCCCAAAGGTATTTCTACCTCTGGTTTGGGCTCGTGCAGTTTCGCTCGCCACTACTCCCACAATCGTTTGTTTACTTTCTTTTCCTCCGCTTACTTAGATGTTTCAGTTCAGCGGGTTCCCCTCATTACACTATGAATTGATGTAATGATGCCACCGTATTAACAGTGCGTGTTTCCACATTCGGAAATCTGCGGGTCACAGGTTATGTGCACCTCACCGCAGCTTATCGCAGCTTATCACGTCCTTCATCGGCGCCTAGTGCCAAGGCATCCCCTATATGCTCTTTGTAGCTTTATCATTTGGATTTTCTTAGCATTTTCACGATTGCTCTTCCTATTATATAAGGAAAAGCACTCTTTACTCGACTTTAATTTAAGTATGCAAATATTTTCGTATTACATTATTTTTTTGGCAAGAATGATTTTGTCATTCTCGCAAAAGTTATAACTCGTAATAATATTTGACTTATCTTCAAAATATGTAGTTGTCAAAGAACTTTTGCCGACCGTTGAACCACCGTTCAACACCTCTTCACTGTTTGGCTGGAAGGAAAATTGCTTTTCATTTCCTCGCCCCTCAGTGCGTCAGCATTCGTATTCTAACATATTGAAAAAACATTTGTCAACAGTTTTTTCAAAAAAAATTTAATTTTTTTAAAAATTTTTTGAAGATTTTTTAGGAAACTTAAAAAATGCTGGGGCGTCTTGCCGTGTGTTCGCAAAAATGACTGTTTTTAAGGCAAAAAAAAGTTGAAAAATTTTTAAAATTTTTTTGAAAAAGTTTGAAGACACTCCCAAAATTTGTTTTGAACGGGCAAATTTTTGCCCCCAATCTCAGCCCGTTTCCCAAAAATTTGGAATGCTTTTGACAAAAGAAAAGCAATCTTTGAGGAAGAACAATCGCAAAGAAAAGCAATCTTGACAAAAATTCAATCAAACACTTCAACATAAAAAATCATAAGGAATAGCAATCACAAAAAACCAATCTTGACCAAAACCAATCAAAGCAATCAAAAGAAAGAAATCATAAAAAAACAATCACAAAGATAAAACAATTCTAATAAAAAAGACTTGCCAACAAATTTGACAAGTCCATTTTTCATTATACATTTTCAATGCCTGCTGCTGATTGAATGAAAACCACCCAAAGATGTGCAAGTTTTGGATATTGTTCATACCCACTTATAACCGACAGTGCATCAAAGCGAAGTCCATCCTCAAAAATATGGAATGTAAAGTCCGAATGTGTCCCGTCATCTCCCGTATAGACAGAAACAGAGATTTTGTCGCCAACTTGCTTCCAAGCGATTGTGCGTGTTTCAAAAGTTCCACCCCCATCCATTTTGGATATTTTCATTTTACCCTTTTCCGAAGCCTCAAATTGTATGACCATACCTTGATAAACTTGCATAAGGCTTGTCCTTGCAATGCCAAGCTTTTCTTGAAGTGCCTGTTTGTCAGATGCTGTTGTTCCTGCTTCCCATTCCTCCTTAATTTCAGAATATGAATAGTTTTTCCCGACATAGCCACTTTTTTCACTCAAAAACCCTCTCACAAACCATCCCCCACAGAAACCACCGCCAAGCAAAACAAGGATGCCAAGCGTCACCAAAACAAATTTTAAACCTTTATTCATAATTCACCTCTCACTCAAAGAATATCACGGGGGGGGGATTTGTCAACAAAAAAAACAAAATTTTCAAATTTTCCTTAACAAAAAATTTTTCCTGTTTTAAAGCACTTTTGCAAAAAACGCTCTATTATATATGTATAATCAATCTGTGAAAGGCTTTAATATTATATACAGAATGGTTATATAAATAACATCTTTATATAGCCCCATATAGCCCCTCTAAACCTTTTATTAGCCCTCAGGAATGTTCCTTTCAAGATAAAAACACATCGCCCACACACTGCAAAAAACACAAAAGCCTCACAGCAAAAACAAAGTCCCAATAAAAAACAGAATTTTAAACAAAAAAAAGCAAAAAAATAAGGCTTCTTTCACTTTTTGCCCTATTTTTTCATTGCTGTTTGCGAATTTTTAATTCTTTCTTTGGAAACAAAACAATGCGTCTCCGGATTTTCATAAGCATCTCTAAGACTTTTTGGAGAGATTTTCAAGTTTCCGTACTTTCCCGCAATGGCATCTGCCATAATTTTGTTTGCACAGATTTTCAAATGCTCGCGCCCCTCTCTGATGTGGCGCTCGCCATATGCCGAAACACTCTCAAGCAAAACATCTTGTGCCAAGGCTTCAAGTTCAGTGCTTTTTGCCCTGTCCCCCGTCAGCTTCTCGTTTTGCAAAATCTTCAAAAGCCTCAAAGCCTCATCAACATAGCCATATCTCAATGCCGGCTTAATCAATTTGCAGGCAACAACATAGACATATTCTTGCATTTGCGCATTCATCTTCCATTCCCCAAAACTTGAAAGTTGGTCGATGATGTCATAATATTCCTTCTTTTGCAGGCTGACCCTTTGTGAAATATCAAGATTGTCAGTGACAAAGTGATCACTGACAAAATTCAAAATGCCAGCATTGCCCTTCATACTCCACAACAGCGGCTCGATATGCTTGAAATGGAGTTGCGCAACAAACATCATCTTTTTTTCGGATATTGCTCTTTCTTTTTCTGTTGAATACATAGGTTCTCCCATAGAAAATTTTTGCTGTCAAAATCAATTTGCAAAAGCGGATTTTTTCCAGCCTTTGCCACACAGCACCGCGCCAGTATAGCACAAAACATTCAAAAAAATCAAATTTTTGTTGCAAAAAACAATAAAAAAGATGTTTTTTTGCTGTTTTTTTGAAAATTTGCAAAAATTCACAAGTCTTTATGCTTTTTGTCCACAAAGCAAAAATGCCTGTTTTTGACATTCGCCCAAACGGTTTGACCTTCGGCTGAAAGTTCACCACGAAAGAAAATTTTTGCACTTTTCTTTTCCGTGCTGCCTTCTTCATTATATTCAATGTCATAAAATTTGTATCCAAGGATGTTCAAAAGCGGATTGATGTAATAAAGCGAATTGTTGATATAGACAATTCCAATCATCACAAGCACCAGAAGATAGACACAATATGCACTGACAAGTGACAAGTCAAGAGGAATTGCAAAAAAGACAAAAAGGGAAAAATAACCCAAAAAATGCTTGTCGGTGATGTTTTGTTTTGAGATTATCGTGATTTTGACCGATTTGTCGGTTGAAAACTTGACATTCCACAAAAGCCCAACAATGCCCGCCGTCATAAGCAAAAGCAGCGTCACAAAATTGAGAGTGTTCAGCACATTGAAAGACAAGTTCTGATTTGCAATCTCCACACAAAGCTTGACGAAAATCAGAAAGTACATTGGCACAAAGGCGCTGACATACAACAAAAGGTTTTTCAAAAAGTTCACAAACATAGTTTGCCCGCAATAAGAAAAAATATTTTTGCGCGCTAAAAAAGACAATTTTGGAGCGCTGAAAATGTCAACTTTTTTGATGCAAAAAAAACATAAAAAAAATCATTGAAAATATTAAAAAATAAAAAATATAAAAAAAATAAATAAAAAATGCAAAAAAAACATTAAAAAACATATTTTTTTGATTTTTTTCTTATTTTTTTGATTTATTTTATTCTTCGTAAAAATATGGCAGAAAAATGTTTTTGGCAAATCTTTGTTTTGCAAAATTTTGTGTGTATGATATATGTTATTTTATATATAATAAATTTATATAAATATATCCTATTTTTGTTTTGAAATTGTTTCGGTTTGTGCTAAAATAATTTTGAATTTTGAGAGAGGTATTTTTATGAAAAGATATAATGTCTTGTTTAAAAATGTTTTCACATTGTTCTTGTCGATATGCCTGCTGAGTGCAGGTCTTGCAACACTTTTTTCTTTCAAGGAGGAAATTGGTTTCGCTGAAAACACTGTTTCAGAAACTTTGCCGGAAAACAATCTTCACGAAACTTTTTCAAAGAAAGAACAGATTTTCCAAAGTGATGCTTGGGTGGACAACCCTGCCTCTTTCATTGATGACGATGTTTTTGTGTTCGTTCGTGGTGAAGAACAATCAAACAGACTTGAACTCTCTCTCAAAACAAATGGTGCAACAAGAGGCAATGGCGACGATGTTTACAACTTTGTTTACTATCCAGATGTTGCCAACCCAGAATCAAATTTGTTCTATTTCTATGATGTCACAGATGTTTCCCTTTTCATCAATGGGGAAGACCAAGAAGAAAATTTCACCTCTTTGGGAAAGACTTTCATAACACACAGTTCTTCTCAATTTTCAAACTATAATGGCGGACAAAGGCCAAACACCTTCCGTATGGTGCTTGGCAATTCTGGCACAGAAAACTATGAATACAAAATCACCGATGACAGTGGCCGCCTCAACAAAGAGGGAATTTACAACCTCCAAGTGACCATGGTGCTTTTCACTTGCACAAATGGCAGAACGGATGCCGAAGAAGAGCAAAGCGATTTTGAACCAACCACAGCAGTCACAATCAACTACACCTTTTTTGTTGTTGACGAAACGAACTACATCTCACAAAACCGACCGGTGATAACAAAAGGCGCTTTTGACCACGAATTGAACATCGCTGGCATCAACGAGCCTGCATATTATCTTTACAGCAACTATTCTTCCAAAATCAACTCGGCAGCGGAAAGCACTTTGAAACAACAAAATTCTGTGCCATACATACAATACGACTGCCGTCGCTTTGAAGTGGAGATTTCAAAGGAAGTGCCTGGCGCAACCACAACTCCGCAGATGAGCTTGAAACTGAATGTTGACCCTGCCGACAGGAAAGAGAAGCCTGTTTTGCTTGAAAAACAGAAACTTGTTGAATATGTGACCTACTCCAACAGCCTTGTGCGACTTTATTTCACCGACATTGGAAAATACACCATAAAATTCAACGCCATTCATATTGTTGGTGACGGAGAACAATCCATCCAAAAATATGACATTGCCGGCTTGTCAAAAAACACACGTGAAGTTGTGGTGTTTATGTTTGGCTATCAAGCAACCTATGTTGACTATGATGCCCAGCCTGACGAGAACAACACTCGCCCGTCAAGAGACTTGAAAACACTCGACCTTGTTGATGAGAATGGCACTCCAAAGGATATTGGAACTTTCCTTGACAGCGCCGATGTGACAAGTGAATTTCTGAATTCCAAAAGTGAATACACACAGGACAATGGCGAAACAACATTCAACTTGTCAAACGTCTTGGAATTCCTCAATGAGAAAGAGGGTGATGCATATAAACACACACCAATTTCCACCAACCAAGCGCCAATCAGAATGACAACAAACGCCAGACTTGTCAACAATTCTGTCAACAAGAGTTACATCCTCTCAACAAGAAAGCTTGTTGGCTCAACCCTTGCAACAAGTGGCAGCGACACACTTAAACTGCAAGGCGAAGACCTTTATGTGCGTGACTATGACAACACCACCGAGAGCGGAACGGGAAAATACATATACATAATTCCATACACTTTTGAAAACTATTATGAAAGTTACACTTCTCCTCCTGCTCTTTCAAAAGTTTTCTATCAAATTTTCTTCTTTGAGATTGAAAACGACCTCCCAGAGTGGAAAACCGAAACAAAGTCTGGCAATCTTGTGTTCACGGGCTCTTTCGTGAATGAAGATGTCATCATCACAGACACAACCATTGGTGATGCCTATAACAAAGATGTGACCATCCAAATTTATGCATATGACTATGTCAACAAGAGATACTTAGACGAGTTTTTGGGTGACAGAGGAAAATCGCTTGATGTTTTGTGCGCAGAGCAAAACGAGGAAGAAGGAAAAGTTGTTTTGAGCAAAGACCTGAATGCCACATTCACCCTGCGCCTGTATTATTCTTCAGAGATGCCATCAAACACAAGCATATCAAACACAAATGGCGTTTTGAGAACCAAAACATTCACCATTGACTCGATGGACATCACATCAATGGGAAACAAAGGAATTTCTGCAAGAACGGTTGAAGAAACCTATTCCTCGATTGTTGTGCTTGACACACTTGAACCAAACAGAGTGTTCACAAATCAAAACATTGTGCTTTCGTGGGATGAAAAAGCAAGCGGCGCAAAAACTTCGGCATATTATCGCTACTTCCCGTTTGTTGATGAACAATACTACAACACACCAAACCTGTCCGAGCTTCTTGGTCGGCTGTTGGAAGATGAAGAAGATTTCCACTATATGCCAATCAACAAGGTTTTGAATATGTCCACAAGCAACAACGATTGGACACCTTATGCCAGAAACACAAAGGATGAGCCATTGACAAACATCCCGTCTGATGCAGTCTTTTCTGATGCTGGGCTCTATCTTGTTGAAGTGTTTGACCAAGCAGGCAACTATACTCTTGATGTTTTTGTGATTGATGACACAAAGCCTATGTTTGCAATCAAAGACAATCAATACTATCTGCCAAGTTACAACACACCAATCGACAAAAATTCAACGCTCTATTGGGGCACACACAAACTGATTTACATTGCAAACTTCAACACATCACTTTTTGCCAACAACGTTGAAGACCCTTCAAAGATAACAGATGAGATGCTGTCTGGTGATCCATTCTTCCAAGACAAAGACAAGCAGTTGCAGCGAAAAATTTATGAACTGCTGTATGAAAAATTGTTCAAACAGTCTTTCTTCAAGAACATCACAATTTCTTCCAACATAACCAAAGGCGAAGGCTCAACACTGATTGATTCCTACACTGGCCTTTACGTTGCAGTTCCAATCAACAATGTGGCATACTACATCGACAACGACCACAGAACACACACACGGCTGGAAAATGCATACAAAAAAGAGTTTGTGGCAGAAAAACGCTATTCCTTCAAGATTTGGATTCGCGACTATTCCAACACAACAGGCTATAATTCCAGCGAAAACATTTTATACACCCAATATTACAGCGCAACACAAGCAATCACAATCAGTTTTGACACATCAGAATTTAAAATCTCATACAAAAACAACGACACCCCCGTTGCACTTGATTCCGTGATAACCGAAGAGGGCGTTGCCGAGGATGACGAACGCAAAACTTGGCTGACAACATATATTGGCCCTGTTGGCGTCAAAAAGATTTTGTATGTTTCATTCAAACCTGTCACAACCTTCTCTGAAGGCGACAAACGCACGGAAGTTGACAGTGTCACAATGAAATATTGGGCTTATGTTCCGACATATGACACACTGGATGTCAAAGGCGAGCCAACCGATTTCCACTATTACTCCCTCTCAAAAGATGCGGAAGAGCAAACCTTTGAGTTCACAGCAAACGAGGAGGTTTTTGAAGCGCCAATTCGTTCAAGTGCAAATTACACCGCTCCGGGAAAATATGAAATCACAAGAACATACAAACTTGGCGACAACTATACTTTCAACGAAAAAGACGCCTATCAATTCACCTATGTGTTCTACGTTGACCATTATGGCATTGTGACAAGCGCCGAGTCGTATGATGGAGGCCCGCTTGAAAGTATGGTGGGCGGCGACATCTTTGTTGCAAGTTATGACAACAAGGTGACAACCGACCTCGTTGTGACATTCCCAAACAGTGAAGAAGGCAACACTGACGGCACTTCAACCTATAACAACGATCCAAATAATCTGCGACCTGTTGTGACAACCAACAAACTGCCTGTGAATGTCTATGTTCCACAGTTTAAATACACCAAATATGTTCAAAAGAACGTGGCCGATGCCTCCTATGATTTCAGCGTTGAAAACAATGGAGATGTCAACAACTTCAAAAAAGATGAAAATGACAGAATTGTTGTTCAAGAGTTTGCTCTCTATGCGGAAATATATAAAGATGGGCTCTTACAACAAAATCTTGTTGCAAAAACAAATGAAAGCAATGCAATCATCACGAGCAGCAATGGAAACCCAATTGAAAATTCTGCTGTGGCAAACAATGGTTTCTTGAAATTCTATTCTGCAAGTTCAAACACGCAAGAATTTGGCATCATCACCGCTCCTGGCGATTATTATGTGAAGATATATCAAAATCGCTTTGGCACGCATTTCAACGACAACACAGAAACAGGCTTCAATTTTGACCAGACATTTGTTTTCAAATTTGTGGTCACATCGTCAACTCCTGACTTTGAAGTGCAGGCAAAAAATGGCGAGGCGCTCAACTCCACTGTTGAAAACGGCATCACAACATACTACACCAACCAAAGCGAAGTCACACTCACTTGGGCAGCATCTGCAAACAAATATATGGCAGAAATTGACCAAGATGCCATCACCTTCACAGCAAACGGGACAACAACCACAACATCTGCTGAAGATGGTGGAAAACGCTTCTGGAGCCAAACACCAGAACTGCAAAGCAACTCCACTTGGGCGGGAATTTTGAGTTTTGCTGAGCAAAAATTGAATGTCTATCGCAACGGCGGCGAAGTGCTGATCACAATGCAATATCAAAACTATGAAACAGCAAAAGACACCAACGGAAGATATCTATACAGCAAAATCACAAAGAAAATCAAGATTGACCTTTCCGCTCCAAGCGACAATGTTGAGGGACTTGTGGATGACTCGTTGAGTGGAAATATGATTCCAACAATGACAAAAGCATCACTTCGTGACTATAAGAAAGCAAATGGCCAGAAAGCAGATTCTTTGGACGAAACATCTTTCAACACAAGCAACAAAACAGATTCTGTTTTTGCATATTATTCCTACAATGTTTCTTCAACCTATCTGCAAAAACTGAAAAATTCACAAGATTATGTCACCTACATTCGCGACTTCAACAACACAAAATATGACAACAACTATGAGCAAGAAACTGATGCAAGCGCGCCACTGATAAATGGGTTCAGTCCTGTTGATGAGGTTTCCATTTTGGAGGAAGGGCACTATTATGAAGTGGTTGAAACTGACCTTGCTGGCAATCGCTCAATATACACCATCTTCATCTCCTCCCGTGCTGACGAAAGTCTGGAATTGTTCACCTACACAGTTCCTGATGAGGAAGAAGATGAAACAACAGGCAGCCTTGTGACAAAGGCATACACTGTCAAAGAATTCAACCTTGTTGCCAGCCGCGCAGGCGCAATAAACAACATATATTCTCACTCCGGCTTCAAACTTGAAAAACTGAATTTCTTTGGCGATGTTTGGGCACAAATGCTTGTCCACACCTTTGACGAAAACAACCGCCCAATCACCCTGACAGTGCTTTCAACCCCGAAAGGTTATCGCCTGTACACCGGTTCTGTCAGCGAAACAGTTGATTTGGCATCACTTGTGCCGTCAAACTTCGACAGTCACAAAAAGATGTCGTTTGCAATTTATGACAGACAAACTGCGCGCGTTGTGGATTTCTATCTCAACATAAGCGATGTTCCACTGACAGCGCAAACAACCGACCAGCAAGACAGAGAGTTCATCCGCTTTGCAAAAGTGACAGATGCTGAAATTCAAAGCACAACAACCCCAAGCCTTTATCTGACACATTTGAAAATCAGCCGAAAAACCGCTTCAGGCAATGAAGTTTTGTTTGAGCAGGAAAATCCGCTTGGATATATGGACATTTGGAGAACGGATGAAAACCTCAACATTTTGGTTGACAGCAGCGGAGCAACACTGAACTTCGAACTCAATCCAGAGAAACAATTTGCACCGAACACGTGGATTATTTATGATTTTTGGGACAACTATGGTCAGCACTATCGCGAAATTCATATATATCGTGAAGCTGTGATTGATGCGGACAGAGAGATTGCTTCGCAAGGCGGAATGTATGACATATACTACTATCTCTATGAGCCAGAAGGAAGATTTTACTACATCACTCAAAACTTCTTGCAATACACTTACAATCGTGAGAAATACAACCTTGTTGCTGCGGAAATCATCAATGGCACAGAGGATGAAACATTGCCGAATGTTGTTCAAAGCCCGCCTGAAACAAATCGAGATGGCACATCAACCATCACATTCCAGACGAAAAACGCCATATCAAACTATGACTTCACAGTTGTGCTGAAACTTTATGAACTCAATGGTGACGTGACTGGCGAATGGGTGAAGAACATATATTTCAAATTGTATAACAAACTTCCAACCCGCAATGCAACTGACGAAGTGAACAGAACAAATCAATATAAACTCACAGATGCCAACAACAAGAACATCACACAAGACATATTGAACGACCAAGGTTCAAGCAATATGGGTTATTATTCCGAAGTGCGTGTGCAATACAATCTTGGCGAAAGCGAAAACAGTTATCTCCCACCTGTGAAATTCTCAATCAGCACGGACAGAGAAAATTGGACACCAATAGCGTCCGGCACAAGAATAAGAAGCACAACCAACGAAATGCAAAAATATTTCTTGAAGATTTGGTATGACGAAGAGTGGTTGCAGCAGTGGCCAGACGGCAAAAAGGCAAATTCGGAATATGTTTTTGGCATTGTGCCAGACGAACAAATTCTTGAATTCAACCTGACCTCGCTTGCAGTCACATATTGGGTTGAAAAAACAGTCAACGGCGTGACAGCCATTGTTGAGCGCGCAAAACAACCATTCAAAGCAAAAAATGGCGAACTCAATCCAAATCACTATATTGTCAACCTCAGTTATGACGATCGTTCTTCAGTGAGCGTTCAAGTCAACAACGAGCAGTCCCTGATTGCGTATGAAACAGACGATAGATGGGACAGCGCCGATGGAATGGTGACCAGCAAGAAATGGGTGATTGAAACAAGTGACGAAAGCATAAAACCAAGCTTTAGGACAGAAATCATCATCACATTCATTCCTGACAGAGATGACTTTGTTGACGAATTTTTTGCAATTGGAACAAGAAGAAGTTCAAACTTTGCCGACACAGAATTGCGAATGACCAGCGAGAAACTTGTTGTTTCAGATGAAAATTTGGAGCGCGTGCAACTGCAATGGTCAAAATATTATGGCATTCCTGAAAATGAAATAAGTTTGATTGTTGAAAAAGATGGGGTCAAATTTACCCCAACCGTGTACTCCAAAACAGAAGAAGGCAGAGATTATTTCTACACCAACCTCAACTATTCTGGAAAATACTCCCTCTCCCTGAGGGACGCCGCTGGAAATATGCAACGCTTTGGCGATGGGCAAACAGAGAAATTCACTTACATTTTCTTGAAAGATGTGCCGTTCACAGTGACCTACACCAATCCGCTGACAAACCAACAGGAAACATCACTGCCAATCAAACAAGCGGTTTACAACGGAAGTGTGACAATCAACATTGACCAATCAACTTTGACAGATTTCTACACTCTTGAAGGCCGCCCAGTGCTTTATTATGCTGACCCTGAAAACTCAGAAAATTCGCACTATCTTGTCAAACGAAACGGAGTTGAATATGCGCGCGAAGATTTCCGCTCATCAAATGCACAATATGTGTTTGACCAACCGGGCTTCTATGAAATCACCTTCCTGGCGACAAGCAACACCGGTGATGGACAAATCAGGCAAGAAACCTATCAATTCTCAATCATAAATGCAAACGAAAACAAATTCTCATACATTGTCAACAAATATCCAAACTATTATGTTGAACAAGTGCTGAAAGTTGTTGGCGAAGAAACCGAGCAACAATTTGATGACATAACAAATGACCTTGTTCGCTTGCTGGATGTTGAAACAATCACCAAGACAGTGCGCGAATATGTGGTCAACGAAAGCACTGGACTTGGCAGTTATGTGACCTCACGAAAGACCTACATCACCTCACTCCCACTGTCCTATTTGGATGAAAAAACCGGAGCAGGAACATACTTCATCACAGTCAACACTGGAGACACACAATTTGCACAAGATGCTGTTCATCAACGTTTCACCTTCAAAATTTCCATCAAAGTTGGCACAGCATCAATCAGCGTTTCGGTTGGCGAAGGAGCAACAACAACTGACCCAATCACCGTAAGGTTCAATCAGGCAAACATCTATAAAGAAATGGGCGAATGCTCACTGCGCGTGTTGAGGAAACTTGAGAATGGATATTCCTACTTTGGCGATGAGATTGCCATCAACGAAGCATCAAGCGGAGAACTTTCAATGACAATCAACACGGAAGGAACATACTATGTTCAACTGATTGCCCCAAGCGGAAACTTGTTGTTCACCTACAAAGTTGTCAAGAAAGACCCAATGAACGCCGCATCAATCATCGCGATTGTGATTTCGGTTCTTGTGGTGATTGCAGTGGTTGTCATCATCATCAAACTGAGAAAACGAATTTCAGTTAAGTGATGCATATAAGCAGACAGCAAAAGCCACACCCCACCTAAGAACGCAACATCAATTGTCAGCGTTTGTTCGAGATTTTCAAGGGCAGAAGATAAGTTTAAGACAAAGAGAAAACAAAACAACCAGACAATCCTTTTGCAAAACATCTTGGCAACACTTCCTATTGAACACGACTGTTTTCAAGTGGCGATGACTGTTTTCAAGACGAAAAAAAAGACCAAATTTTTGGTCTTTTTTTTGTTTTCAAACAAGTTGCTTATTTCTTCAACTCTTTGTCAAGTTTAACCTTGGAAACGATGAAGTAGATGATGACACCTGCAAGCACAACAACTGAGATGACAATCAAGATTGTTCCAACAGTCTGATAAACCATCTGAGTGTCTTGTGTTTTTTCTTCAACAGTGAATTTCTTTTCATAAGTCTGTTTGTTTCCAGCGGCATCGCGAGTTTCAAAAGTCAAAGTGTAGTTTCCTGTTTGTGTGATGTTGAATTTGAGAACATCAGCATTTGGACTTTCGTCTGGTTTGATTTCGTCATCACCGCGATAGAGTTTGACATCAACGTCTGCATCAATCGTTGTCGAATTGTCAAGAACTTCAATATCGTTAAGGTCAATTGTCAAACGATTGCTTCCGCTGACTTCTTCAAGTTTGTAGGTTTCCTTGACAAAGTCATCTTTGAGGAAGTGGAACTCTGGTGGAACAGCATCACCAACTGTCACATAATAGTCCTTGCTTGTGCTAAGGCCGCTCTTGTCATAAACAGTGTAGTTGATTGTGTATGTTGCATCCTTATCAGTTGTGAAAGTGTAAGTTTTTGTTTCAAACGAGCCTTTATATTCCACAGGGCTGATGTTTGTTTTATCTGCAAGTTGTCCAGAAACTGTGACAACTGATCTTGACCAATCAATGTCTTCATCATCACTTTGAATACCATAGATGTCAAGTTTCATATTATATTTTTCTGGGTCTTTCAAATCATCAATGTCAATGTGTTCAACATAGTCATAAGGTTTCAGTGTTGGAGCAGTTGTGTCTTTTGCCTCAATGCGATAGACATCACTCTTCACTTGAAGGAATTGAATATCTCTGAACCATTGTTTGAGGTCAACATCATTGATGCCATAGTTTGTTTTGCTGCCATCCTCAATCACAGAACCATCAGCATATGCTTTCACGTCTTCGCCTTCTCTGACAACGGTGAATGTTTTTGTTTCTCCGTTTGCGTAAACAACATAGAACGTGTTTTCGTCAACAGTGTAAATCTTGAGTTTTGGTTGTTCTGTATATGTGAAGTAGCCGCCGTCATAGCCCTCACTTTCAGTGCCGTCTTTGTAGGTCACTTTCTTGAAGTCATAAACTGTGAAGTTGACAGTGTATTGGATTTCATAGGTTGTTGCCTCTTTCGGTGTCAGCGAACCCATAATTCCGTTTTTGGTGTCATAGTCATATGCTTTTCCGTTGCTATCAACACCATAAATCACCCAATCAGTGCTGTTATATCTTGAATTTGGATAAGTTTCTGGGTCTGTCTTGCCTGCATCATAAAGGTCTGAATTTGCCTTGAAGATGTCGTATGTCACACTCTTGTCGATTGAATAGGTCACTGTTGGGTCTGGGATGAGAACTGTGTCTTTGTAAAGTTCAACAGTTTGGTTCTTTTCCAAAGTTGAGCGCACCTCAACTGAAGAAGACAAAACTCTTGATTTCACATAATAATCTGCAAAGTAAACAATTGTGTTTTTCTTGCTGTCAACAACTGAAATTCTTGCTTGATATTTTCCAGATGCTGATGCAACAAATCTTCCTGCATAAAGTTTCAGTTCACCAGACTTGGATTGAGCCCAAGTTCTGCGGCTGACAATATGAGTGTCAATAACATTGTTGAACTCTGTTTCTGTTCCATCATCTTCAATGTGGAAAAGTTTCACTTCATAGTCAACAAATCCGATTGCATCGTCTTGAACAGTGATTGTTGGAAGTTCAATCTCTTCATCTTGAGAATATTCTGCCCCCTTTGGTGCTTCTGCGGAAACAAATTGTGGTGCTTTGTTGTCCTCAGAGTTGAGAATTGAAATTGTTTCAGCATAAATTCCAACATTTCCGCAATCATCATAAGCATAGCAGAAAATTTGCAGTCCAACGGCGTCCGTTCCGCCTTCTTTCAGGTCGATTGTGTAAGATGTTGCGTCTGCGTCTGTCAAATCGATGTAACCATCTGCGCTTTCACCGTGATATGCTTTGTAGGTGTCTGTCAAAAGCATTCCTTTCACTCTTTTTCCATTGATGTCTGTCCAAAGAGATGTCAAACTGATGCCTTTCACTTCGCCTTCAGTTGTGTTTTTGTCTTCAACCTTCACAGGCTGATTTGTGCCATTCACAAAACGATAGAGTGTGACAACTTGCATATTTGCGTCACGATTGTCGCTTGCTGTTGGAACATTGAATGTCACAACAGAATTTGGCAAATAGGTTTTTTGAAGTGTTGTTGAAAATCTGACTTCAGGTGCTTGCTCCTCGTTTTCTTGAAGAACAATGCTGATGTCATATGGAACATCACCTGTTGTTCCTGCAGCGTCAACTGCGATATAGTGAATATAATAGTTGTCGCGCCCTGTTCCGTTGTCTGCCTCGTCTGCGCCAAATGTTTCGTCAGTGTCGATGTAGCCAAAACCCTTTGCAACTGCATCTTCAGATTTGAGCCAAGCGATTGCAGCGTTCTTTTTTGCCTCGGCAACTGCGGCATCGTGGTCTGCTTGCTCTTGTGGGATTTCGCTTCCGGCATTCTTCACGCTTTCAATGCTGTCAAAGAAGTTTTCGCCTTCGGCACTGAAAATTTCATAAATTTTCTCGGCATTGGCATTGTCAACAACAATCAAATAGTTGTGTTTTTGAAGCCATTCAAGCATTTTTGTGTTGGTTGTGATTTTTTCTTCAACTGTTGAACCAACAAGTGTTGCATCCTCTGAAACTGCCTTGCGAACAAGGAAGTTGTTTGTGAGGAAGTTTTCATATGCCTTGTAGGCTGCAGAGTTGCGATAGTTGAACACAAGGTTAAATCTGTTGTATTGATTGATTTCAAGCACAGTTTCTGCACCGCGCATAATCTTTCTTGTCAGTCTGACTTTGCCTTTTTCTTCGCCCTCAGCCAAAGGTCCTTCAACAGCCTCGCTGGTTTTGGAAACATTGTCGTTCATTCCGATTGCATAAACAACAACGCCATTGGATGTGGCATAAGTTTTCAGTTTGTGGCTTTCGTCTTTATGCTCTTTGTCAGCATAGTCGGTTGTTCCTGCATATTGTGATGCGTCATAAAGCACAGGTGTTGGCTCTTTTTCATCCTTCACATCATCAAATTTATAAACGCCTTTTGGTGAAGAATAAGTGTGGCCATAGAAGTCTGTGATGGTGTAGATGAAAGTGTAGTAGCCATCTTGCAGCGGTGTGAACTTTGTTGGGTCTGCCAAATAGAGTTGTCCATCTTCCTCTTTGAGAATGTCAACTTCGTTTCCATCTGCATCAGTGGTTTTGTCATAAACCTCTTTTGTGATTGGAGCATAGTCCTTGTCACCATACTTTTCTTTGAACAGCACTTGCACTTTGTATGACACAGCAACATTTTCACCGTTTGGAGTGGCATCTTTTGGTGTCACGCCGATTGCTGTTGGAAGAGAGCTTTCTTCACCGCGTTTGCCGTTGTCAACCCAATCTTTTGAAAGTTCAAGTGTGATTTCATTGAAGTTTTTGTAGTATGGATTGTTTTTGTCATTATAGACCTTGAATGATTTTGTTGTTGATGTCACAAAGTATGGTTCACCCCAACTCTCTCCATTTTTTGTGCGGGTGTAGTATGAATATTTGATTGTGTAAGTCCCTGCACCAAATTCGGAAGGCGCTTCCCCTGTTTTTGCCTCAAACTTTGAGCCGTCAACATAGAGTTTTTCTTCTTTTTCTGAAACCTCAAACGCTTTGTTGTTGACACCGCCTGTTGCTGTCACAACAACAAAGTTTGCATCCTCTGTTGCTTTTGCAGCATCAAGTGATTTATATGCTTTCACAGGGACGTCCTTTCCATTCTCGCCTGTGATTTTTGGAGTTGGAAGATAGACATCTTTTGGCTTTTCGCCGCCCTCAACAGTTTCTTTTGCACCTTCAACAGTAAGGTCAACAACCTCTGGGAAGATGACATCTGGGTCTGTCAAATCAAATGATGCAGATGAAAGAACACTCTTCACTTTCAGTTGGTGACTGTTTGTGACTGCTGTGCTTTTGTCAGCCTCTGCAGCATAGAAAGTGTATGAATATGTGATGGTGTATGTCCCAAGTCTGCTTGCAACAAATTTGCCCTCAGGTGCTTCAATTTCTTTCAGTTTGCCATCTTCGTCAACTTCATCATTGAATGTCACTTTCACGCTGGATGCTGTCAAAATTTGTCCATCCGAATTACTGTCAGTTGTTTCATTTTTTGACGTGTCACCGATTTTTAAATTCGAATTTCCGCCAATATATGCGCTTGGAATTGTGTATTCTGCACCGCGGTTGACAACAGTTTCAACCTCTTTTGTGCCGTCACCGATTGTCAGGAAATTGTAGTCCGTTGCCGTTTCATCAGCAAACGCAACAAGTTCCTTGACAGGAAAACAGAGTGCTGTCAGCATAAAAGCAACAACCATCACAATTCCTTTAAAAAGCATTGAATGTTTTTTCACTTTCATAAGTCCTCTCCTAAATTGTTTGTATATATGATAACACATATATTCTAACGCAAAAACGCCAAGCAAGTCAAACAAAAATTTCACAAGTCGGCGAAATTTACAAATATTTTGCGAAGGCACCAAATTTCTATGTAAGAATAAAAGCACTTTTATTGTCGAAAAGTTGCCGATATGGCATTTTTCGTTCCTCTTTTCTCCAAAAATTTCCGATTTTTGCTGCCCAAAATTGTCAAAATTAAAGACAAGAAGCAGACTTTTGCATCAAAACCCCTCCTGCTTTCAAGAGCAATCCGCCCGTTTCTCAAAACACTTGGTTTTTTGACACTCATCTGCCCCAAATCTTAAACGTTGTATGTCACCCTAACGCCAGGTCCCATTGTTGATGCCAAAGTCACACTCTTGACATATTGACCCTTTGCTGCGGCTGGCTTTGCTCTTACGATTGCATCCATAACAGTTTGGAAGTTTTCAAGAAGTTTTTGTTGCCCAAAACTCTTCTTTCCAATGATGACGTGAACATTGTTTGTTTTGTCCAAACGATATTCCACCTTTCCGGCTTTGACATCGCGAATTGCTTTTGCAACATCTGTTGTCACAGTTCCGCTCTTTGGGTTTGGCATCAAGCCTTTTGGCCCAAGAATTTTGGCAATTCTTCCAACCACACCCATCATATCTGGAGTTGTGATGCAGACATCAAAATCAAGCCATCCGCCATTGATTTTTGCAACAATTTCCTCTGCGCCAACAAAATCTGCGCCGTTTTTTGTTGCCTCATCTGCCTTGTCACCACGCGCAATCACAAGCACGCGCACATTTCTTCCTGTTCCGTTTGGAAGAACAACAACCCCACGAACTTGCTGGTCTGCTTGACGACCGTCAACCCCCAAACGAACGTGAAGTTCAATTGTTTCATCAAATTTTGCTGTTGAAGTTTTCAAAACATTGTCGATTGCAGTTGCAACATCGTAAGAAGCAAGTTTATCAAAACTTTCAAGAGATTTCACATATCTTTTACCCTTTCTCATCTCACTTGCCTCCTTCAATCAACCACTTCAACGCCCATCGACCTTGCAGCGCCAGCAATCATTGACATCGCGCTTTCAATGCTCTCTGCATTGAGGTCAGGCATTTTTGTTTCGGCAATCTTTCTGATTTGCTCTTTGGTGATTTTTCCGACTTTTTGCTTGTTTGGTTTTGCAGAGCCCTTTTCAAGACCGATAGCCTTTTTAATAAGCACTGCTGCTGGTGGAGTTTTCAACTCAAATGTGAAAGACCTGTCTTCAAAGATGGTTATCACAACAGGAATAACAAATCCTGCTTGAGCAGCGGTTTTGTCGTTAAACTCCTTAACGAACGCTCCGATGTTGATGCCGTGAGGCCCAAGTGAAGAACCAACTGGTGGTCCCGGAGTGGCTTTTCCCGCTTCAAGTTGCAATTTGACAACTGCTTTAACTTTCTTTGCCATTTTCTTACCTCCTAATGTGGTGAACGGATTTTGGCAACAATCCTCCCACAATGATTTGTCAGTTTAGTGTCATAACGGACAATATTAGATGAAAATCGTTTGATTTTCAAGAAATATCAATTCAAAATTTCAAAATCTCTTATCAAAATTTCAAAACCCTTTATTGTTGCACTTTGTGGATTTGTTCAAACGAGAGTTCAACATTGTTCTCTCTTCCAAACATCTCAACCGTCACGGTGACAATGCCTGCTTCCGCATTAACTGCAACAACCGTTCCAATCATCTTGTCAAGAGGGCCTTCAATGATTTCAACCTTGTCACCAACAGCAACATCGGTTTCAACCTTGATTTTTTCAAGACGCATTTTCATCACTTCTTCATCTGTGAGCGCCAAAGGTCGTCCTTTTGGGCCAACAAAGCCTGTGATGCCGCGAGTGTTTGTGATGTTGTGCCAAAGGTCATCGCCATATATCATCTTCACCAAGAGATAGCACGGCATACTCTTTCTTGTGACAAGTTTCTTTTTTCCATTTTTTTCTTCAATCACATCTTCTTCTGGAATGATAATGTCAAAAATCCTGTCTTGCAAGTTAAATTTCTTCACAACAGTTTCAAGGTTGTCTTTTGCAACATTTTCATAGCCGGAAAATGTGTGAAGAACATACCATTTTGGTTCGCTCGAATAGATGTATTCCATAAACAAAACTCCTTAAATTGTTTCTCAAAAAGCCCGAAGCATCAAACAATCTGCAACAGGCCAACAAGATAGCCAAGCAAAGTGTTGACGCCAAACAGGAAAAGTCCAAAAATGATGACAAAAGCAATAACAATGCCCGTTTTCTTGACAACCTCAGCAAAAGTTGGCCAAGTCACTTTTTTAAGTTCGGACACAGTTTCTTTGGTCTTTTTCACAAGACCACCTTTCTTTTCTTTTTTGTTTTTCTTGTCTTTTTTATCTTTCTTTTTATTATCGCCCGCCTTCTTATCAGCAGAATTCTTTTTTGAATTCTTTTGATTGTCGGCGTCACTCACAACACCTTGGGAGATTTGGTCTTTTTTCAAATCTTCCTTTTCTGTGAGGCTGGCATCAACTTTTTTTTGCTTCTTAGACATACAAAAACCCCTTAAAACTCATTTTGTTTCTTTATGTTTTGTGCGTTTGTTGCATCTTGGGCAGAATTTTGTGATTTCAATTCTTTCAGCATTGGCAGAAGTGTTTTTCTCGGTCGAATAGTTTCTTTCGTGACATTCTGTGCATTCCAAAGTGATGATTTTGCGTTTTGGTGCTGCCATAATTTTTCTCCTAACAAAAAAACTAACACCCGCAAGCGGTAGTGTCAGGAATAATATAGCACACAAACGAAAACAAAGTCAAGAGTTTTCGCAAAATTTTTCTGCTTTTTAAAAGAGAACCGCCTTCGCTCCGCCCAAAGCCTTCCTCAAACCTTTCAAACAGCGCCTAATATTGCACCCCAAATAGCACCTCTGATAGCACTTCAAATAGCATCTCTGATAGCGCCTAAAACAACGCCTTTTTTAGACCCCTTTTAAAAGTGCTTTCAAGAGCGCCTTAACACAAAATCTTCACATCTTTCTGCAAACTTCTCCGCTCGTGCAAGAAAAATCACAAAAAAAGAGAGGGACAAACCCTCTCAACTTTGCATTTTGCCAAATCATTCCTCTGCTTCAACAACAGCATCGATATACATCACAGTTTCGTTTTTCTTGCATTTTGGAAGAAGTTCCTCCAACTTGCTTGGACGGTTGAAATCGGTTTCATATTTGAGAGCATAAGAAAAATAAACTCTCAACAAATCCTTTGCATAGAGATATGCACGCGAAAGGTTTTTGCCGTCAGTGTATATGTTCAAGTCTGGGAAAATCACCTGATAAGAGCCGTCCTCTTCGTCTTTGACAAAAATTGCTGGATACAAAAACTGATATTCTTTCATAAGCACTCCACATCACATATTCAACACTATTTTATCACAAGAAACCGAAAATACAAAATAAAATTAAAAAAAAATATCGAATTTTCTCGATATTTTTTCAAATTTTTGCCACCAAAAAACTTTTTTAAGCGGTTTCAAACTTATTTCCCCAGAATGCGAGAACTCCAGTTTTCTTTTTCTTCGCGTGTCAAGGGTGTTTTAACTTTTTGGATTTCTCCAATAGTTGCTTCTTTAACAGGGAAAGATTTTCCACTGATTGTTTCATCTGCTGTAAAAATGGTTGCTCGATTTTTGTAAATCTCACCAATCATAACTTTCATAATGACACCTCCGTGTGTTTTTGTTGTTTCAACTGTCCATATCATAACACAATTTTTTGAATTTGTAAAGACCTTTTTCAAAAATTTTTTATTTTTTTTCGATTATTTTTTCTTGCGATATTTTCGGGCGTCTGACGATTTGGACACACATTTGTTATATATTTTATATAAGCCGTTGAATAAGATAACATTTTGAAAAAGATCGCCCATTCGGAACATCGCCGACAACCGCTTTTTTAAATCTCACATCTTTTCAACGCTGTCAATCCCAAGTGTCCAAAGTGCTTTTTCAAGACACTTCTTGACAAGCAGGCAAATTGCAAGCATAGATTTCTTTCTCTTCTCATTTTGCTCAGTCAAAATTTTGTGATTGTTATAGAATGTTGAAAATGCACTTGCAAGTTCAAATGTTGCCAGACAAAGCGAGTTGAGAGAATATGCGTCATATGACACTTGGTAGGCAGAGTTAAGTTTCAAAATCGCAAGGGCAATATTTTTCTCTTCGACAGTTTGAATGTCAACACAAAGGCCGCCATTTTGCTGCCCACGCCCCGTCTGTGACAAACCTGCCTTTGACAAAATGGAGTTGATGCGCGCAATAGTGTATTGGATGTATGGCCCCGTTTTTCCGTCAAACGACAAAAACTTTTCAATGTCAAAAACATAATCTTTTTCAAGTGTGTTGGAAAGGTCGCCAAACTTCATCGCCCCAACGCCAATTTTTCTGGCAAGTTCGGCATCTCCTTTGATGCCATTTGCGGCAAGTTTTTCACTTGCTTTGTCGATAAGAAGTCCAACAACATCTTTCAACCGAACCACATCGCCCGAGCGCGTCTTGAATGGTTTTCCGTCCTTGCCATTCATCGTTCCAAAGCCGATATGCACAAGTTTTTGCCCCTCAGGAGAGATGCCCGCAAGTTTGCAGCACCTGAACACCTGCTCAAAGTGTGTGTCTTGACGCTTGTCGGTGATGTAAACAATTTCATCTGGGACATCTTTTTCGTTTCGCATCGCAACAGTTGCGATGTCCGTGGTGGCATAAAGGTCACCGCCGTTATACTTTTTGATGATTGCCGGTGGCATTGGATTTTTAAAGCGTTGAGGCTCGTCCTCGCTCTTTTTCGGGATTGGAATATGCTCGCCCTCTCGTGCAACGTCCACAACAAGCGCACCCTCGCTTTCACGGGCAAGTTTTCGGTCAACAAAAATTTGAATTGTGTCGTCAATATAGTCCTGCGCATCACTTTCGCCGAAAGTATAGTCAAACTCGCAGTTGAGAAGTTTATAGTTTTTCAAAATTTCCACAACAGAAAGTTGTCGGATTTTTTGATAGATTGTGTAATATGGCTCAACTCCTTTTTGAATGAACAGCGTGATTTCATCCGCTTTTTTCTTGAACTCTTCATCCACATCTTTGCGTTTTGATGCTTTTGGATATTCATCATTCAAAACATCCAAAGTGACATTTTCAAGCGGAATTTTTGAAAAATCAACACTTTTTTCGCTTTTTTTTGCGCTTTTTTCATCATTTTTTTGCGTTTTTTCAAAAAAGGCATCCAAAAAGCCGTCAATTTTCAGTTGCAAAACAGTCAACCCCATTTGCAAGCCATAGTCTCCCAAGTGCATATCAGAAAGCACTCTGTCACCTCTGACAAAATGAAGTCTTTTCAGCGCCTCACCCACGATTGGAGAACGCAAATGCCCAACGTGAAGTTCTTTTGCAACATTTGCGCCGCCATAGTCAAAGAAAACCAACCTTGGCTTCGACACTTGTTCAATGCCAAGATTTTTGTCCACAGCAACATCGTTGCAAAATTCTGACAGTGCTTTGTCCGTCACTTTCACATTGATAAATCCCGGATTTGCTGCCAAAAATTCAAAAAATTCGGTTTTTTTGATGTTTTTCACAATTTTTTCGGCCAAATCAAACGGTTTTTCGTTCAGGCGCTTTGCACACATCATCGCAAAATTGCATTGATAGTCGCAAAGCTCCGGTCTGTTTGAGAATGCAACAGAAAGCCCTTCGGCATCAATTCCCAAGCCCTTGACCGCATCGCACAAAATTTGATAGATCTCTTTTTTGATACTCATTTTCTCTCCATTGTTTTGGGAACATTCTAGCACAAAAATATGAAAAAGTAAAGAAAAAAGCGTTCATCACGCTCTTTTGCTTAATTTTTCAAATTTCTGCCACCGTAAACAGCATCTCGCGTCATCGCGCCACCTTTTTGGACATATGTGGAAGTTGTTGCCCTCCTTCCATCTTTATGCTCGCTGGTGCTCACTTGTGCGCCATAAGGACTGTATGCTTTTGGTGCTTTTGCATCATATTTCTTCCGATTTTCTTCTCTGATTTCTTTCGATTTTTTAAATTCAATGTCTTTTTCAATCAACTTGGAAACTTCCTCTTCAGATGATTTACCATAAAACATTTCAACCGTTCCTTTGAAATTTTGCAAATTGTCCTTCAAATCTTGAAGTTCGTCAGTGCTGATTTTGTCCATATCCAAAATATGAGGATTTGCCAGGTATGCCTTTTGCCTGAATGCTTTTTGCGTATATGTGGAAAGAGGAATTGAGCCAAAAGTTATATAATCTCGGCACGCCCCAATAATCCCCAAAATCACATCTTCGTCTTTTGTTTTTAAATAGTATTCTGTTGCTTCATTGATTGTTGATTGATATTTTTCAGGGATTTCGTTCACCCTCATTTCCCAACTTTCTGCACGAATATTCAAAAGTGCAGCCATCAATTCTTCCTTTGTCATTTTGCCCTCCTTCTTTTATGCTGTCCCAAAACAGCACATTCTTTTTTTTATTTTTTATTTTCTTATTCAAAAAAGTTGTATTTACAGCTTTTTTGAAGTTGAATTTTATGTTTTCTTTATTCAAGGATTTCTTTAATCTTAAATTTAAGACAACTAAGAACACAATAGTGCGTCAAATTTCTTGTCGGCTTTTCAGTGCCTTTTCCAAAGTGACCTCGTCGGCAAATTCAATGTCGCTGCCAATGGAGATGCCCTGTGCAAGTCTGGTCACTTTGACCCCAAGAGGTTTCAACAGTTTTGCGATATACATCGCGGTTGCTTCCCCCTCAACATCCGGATTTGTTGCCATAATCACTTCTTTGACATCGTTTTTTTGCACTCGCGCAAGCAATTCTTTTATTCTGATGTCATTTGGCCCCTTGTTTTCAAGAGGATTTATGCAGCCAAACAGCACGTGATAGACCCCATCATAACTTTTCACTTTTTCCATTGAAACAATGTCTTTTGGCTCTTGGACAACGCAAATCAACTGTTTGTTTCGTCTTTCACAAATTTTGCAGATGTCGTTGGTGCTGTAGTTTCCACACTCTTGGCAAAGTTTGACCTTATTTTTCACATCCAAAATTGCATTTGCAAAATTTTGTGCCGCCTCTTTGCTGTTTTCAATGATGAAAAAAGCATAGCGCTGTGCGGTTTTATATCCCACGCCGGGCAGCGCTCTGAAATATTCAATCAGTTTCTCAATCGGCTCTTCAAAATCGTTCATTTCACAATCCCATTGGAAGTTTTCTTTGTTCGTCCTCAACAATTTGTTTGATGCAGTCGTTGAACGCGCTCACAACCAAATCTTCAAGCATTTCCACATCATCAGGGTCAACAACCTCTTTTTTGATGCGAACAGACTTCACTGTTTTGTTTCCAAGGCAGGTCACCTCAACCATTCCGCCACCAACTGACGAATGATATTCCGTTGCGTCAATCTCCTCGCGAATTCTCTTCATATCTTCTTGCATTTTTTGTGCCTGACGCATAAGTGATTGCATATTTTGTCCGCCAAAGCCGCCACCAAATCCGTATCCCATTTTTGTTCTCCTTTTCTCTTTTTTGATTAAATTTTATAATTTTTCAAGTTTTTTGCATTTTTTTCGCGTTTTTTATCAAAATTTTTGCGATTTTTCATTTTTTTATTTTTCATTTTTCATATTTGCTTGGAAAATTTGATTTTTAACTCTTCATTCAAACTCAACATTTGAAAAGAAATTTTTAACTTTTTTGATGTCCTTTTCAATTTTTTGTTCGACACTTTCAAACTTCACAACTTTGAACGAAAGGTCAAGTCCTTGCCAGCGCAATGCGGCCTCAATGTCTTTCTTTCCGTTTTCCAGAACATCCACAAGGAAAGCGTCGCTTGTCCTTATCACCAAATCTCCGCCCTCAATTTGTGCATTTGTGATGTCACCGCAAGCAACGTGCAAGGCAACTTTATGATGTTCTTTCAAAAACAACACCACTTTTCCCCAAACATTGCTTGCCGAAAGTTTTGTCTTGTCAACCTCAATTTTCAGTTTTTTTTTGCGTCAAAGCCAAGAATGGCGTTCAAGCAAGTGGTTTCAAGCAAAAGTCTCACCGAAAGTGTGTATCTCAGTTCGCTCTCCGCACTTGAAAAAACTTGCATATATCTTATCAAATCTTTTTCCGCAAACTTCTCCGCCTGAGCAGAAAACTTTTCAAAAACATCATCTGTCAAATTCAAAATTTCGTTTGCGTTTTTGCAACTTTTGCAAACAAGCAAATCTCTTGCGTGACGAGAAAGGTCCTTTGCAAACACTGCCAAATTTTTGCCTTCTTTTTCGATTTTGTCGATGTATGAAAGCACGCCGCCAAGTTCTTTTTCATATATCTTTTCAAAAAATTCAAGCGTCAAGTCGATGTCGGTTGTCCCCAAAACTTGCAATGTTTTTTCCTTTGTGATTTGCCCTTGAGAATATGCCGAAATGCTGTCCGCAATCGACAAAGTGTCACGCACGCTGCCCTCGCCCGCATTTGCAATGATTTTCAAACTGTCGGCATCATATGTGATGTTTTCTTTGTCAAAAACTTTTGCAAGATGCTTGCAAAGTTCGTCAACGCTGACAAGCCGGAAGTCAAACCTCACGCAGCGCGAAAGTATGGTTTGCGGCAATTTGTGCACCTCTGTTGTGGCAAGAATGAAAATGATGTATGGAGGTGGCTCTTCCAAAGTTTTCAAAAGTGCGTTGAACGCGCTGTCAGACAGCATATGCACTTCGTCAACGATATAGACCTTATATTTTGCGCCAACAGGCATAAACTTCACTTTTTCGCGAATTTGACGAATATCGTCAACTTTGTTGTTGGATGCAGCATCAATTTCGATGATGTTAATGTCGTTTTCCTGTTCCAGCCGCTTGCAATTTTCACACTCTCCACACGCCGAGCCGTTCACCGGTGAAAGACAGTTGACAGCCTTGGCAAAAATTTTGGCAACACTTGTCTTCCCCGTGCCTCTTGTGCCCGTGAAAAGATAGGCATGACCAATTTGATTGTTCATAATTTGATTTTGAAGCGTTTTGGTGATATGGTCCTGCCCAATCACCTCATCAAATGTCTTTGGTCGATATTTTCGATATAGTGCAATATGGTTCATCCCTTGTCGTTTCCTCAAATCCCAAATTTTTTCTCAGTTTTGTTTAATTTTTTCAATAGTTCTCTCTTGCAATCACAGAAAATGCGTCAACATCCAAACTTGCTGCCCCAATAAGCGCACCATCAATGCTCTCGTTGGAAAGAATTTTTTTATAGTTGTTCAGACCCACGCTTCCGCCATAAAGAACAGTGATTTTCTTTGCAGCCTTTGCGGAAAACTGTGCTTCAATTTCTTTTCTTATCACCTCAACCATTTTTGAGATGTCTTTGTTTGTGATGCCTTTGCTTGACGATGTTTTGTTTGTGCTGATTGCCCACACAGGCTCATAGGCAATGATGACGCCTTCAAGTTCGTTTTCATAGATGCCTTTCAAATCGTCATCAAGTTGTTTTCGAACAAAATTTTGCGTCTGCTTGCTTTCTCTTGTTTGCAAACTTTCGCCAACACACAAAATCACCTTGATCCCGTTTGCAAGAGCAGTTTTGATTTTTCGATTGATCAGTTTGTCAGTTTCTTTGAATTTGTTTCGCACATCGCTGTGTCCAAGAATGACATATTCCGCGCCCAAATCTTTGACCATTTTTGCGCTGACCTCACCCGTGAAAGAGCCCTCTTCTTCGGCAGACATATTCTGTGCGCCATATGAAACCTTGCTGGAAGTCAAAATTTCTTTTGCAACCGCCAAATGTGTGAATGGTGGGCAAACAACAATATTGTTTTTTGACCCTTTCGCTTTGGTTGCAATGGTCATTGCGTAGGTCTTGAACTCGCTTGGAGTGGTGTTCATTTTCAGGTTTGCAACGATGAGTTTTTTCATATTTTTCTCCTTATGTCTTTACTTTTTTATTATGCCGACACGCGCCATAAATCCATTTTTGACAAAAACTTGTGTTTTAAGTCAGATTGTGTCAATAACTTCAACCGCCGGCAACACCTTGCCTTCCATAAGTTTCAAACTTGCTCCGCCGCCTGTGGAAAGATGATTGATTTTGTCTGCAACACCGGCCGCTTCCACAGCACTCACACTGTCGCCGCCGCCCACAATGGAATATGCTCCACTTTTTGCAACGGCTTGGGCAACCTTGTCTGTGCCTTTTTTGAACCTTCTGTCCTCATATTTCCCCACAGGACCATTCCACATAATTTGTTTTGCGTTGAGGATTTCTGATGTGAACATTTTGATTGTTTTTGGGCCGATATCAAACCCCGCAAAATTGCCCTCAATTTCTGGTTGACGAACAGTTTTCACTTTGCCGTCAGCCTCGGCAATATGGTCAATCGGAAGCAAAACTTTGATGCCCTTTGCTTTCGCTTTTTCCAAAATTTCTTTGGCATCATTGACAAGTTCGTGTGAGCATATGCTGTTTCCAACGCTGATGCCCTCGGCTTGCAAAAATGTGTAGGCCATTCCGCCCCCGATGACGATTGTGTCCGCCATTCCCATCACATTGTTGATGAGGTTGAGTTTATCGTCCACCTTTGCCCCACCAAAGATTGCCACAAACGGATGAGCAGGTTTTTTGAATGCTTTGTCAAACACTTCCAATTCTTTTTCAATCAAAAAGCCCATCGCATTTGGCTTTTTCAAAGCAATGCCATAGTTTGACGCCTGTTTTCTGTGAGCAACGCCAAAGGCATCGTCAACATAGATGTCACAAATGTTGCAAAGCTCCTTGACAAAAGCTGGGCTGTTTTCCTCTTCGCCTTTTTCAAAGCGCAGGTTTTCCAGCACCAAGATTTCGCCATCGTGGAGTTTTGAGATTGCCAAATCAACTTCCGGGCCAACCACCTTACTGCAAAATTTCACTTTGTTTGGAAAGGTTTTCATAAGATAGACCGCCACTGGAAAAAGCGACAGAAATTTGTCATAGCCTTTTGGTCTGCCAAGGTGAGAACAAACAATCAATTTTGCGCCTTGCTGTGTCAAATATGTGATTGTTGGCAAGGCTGCTTCAATACGGTTGGCGTTGAGGATGTCGCCCCAGTTGTCAAGTGGCACATTGAAGTCACAACGAAGCAAAACTCTTTTTCCTTTGATGTCTTTCAAATCTCTTATTGTTCTTTTCATAATCTCACCCACTTTAAGTCTATTTTACACCATAAACGCAAAAAGTCAAAATAATTTCAAGCGGTAACAAAAAAAGGATTGGAATTTGTTCTTCCAATCCGTCTTTTCAAGTTTTTCTTTTTTCAAAAGATTTGCCCTCTTTTGCTCTTTGAAGGTTCTCTCTTGTTTTTGCCTCACTCTTTTTCTTTTGAGGTCTCTTTTACAGAAGCTTTACCATCGGCATTTTCCTTTGATCTATCCTCTTCCACTTTGACGGTTGCAGAGTTTTCTTCAGCCTTGTCCACGCCTTTGCTTTCAGCAGATTTTTCTTTTCCCTCAGAAAGTTGATATTCCTTAAAGAATTCTGCAAATTCGTCAAATGTGCATTCAACAGCGTTCCCCGGCTCAATCGAAACATCAATCTTTGCACTGTGATTGGCAAAACCAATCTCAACATTCACCATATATCCTTGGCATTTCTCAATTTTTGCGCGTTTGTCCAAATAGGTGTTGACAACAGCCTGAATTCTACTTTCATAAAGATGAAATCCAAGTGCGTCACCGCGTCTGTATGCAGTTGTCAATTTTTTTTCAAAAAAAGCAATCTTTCTGTTAAATTTCTTTTCCAATTTTTCCAATTTTCTTTCTTGTGTCATTTGTGTTTCTCCTTTTCACATCAACATTCTAACACAAAAAAAGTGGGTTGTCAATACCCCACTTTTGAGAAATTTCACAATTTCTGAGAAAATTTCCCGCGTTTTTTTCACACTTTTTTGACATCTTTTTGCCCAGTTTTGAAAGTTTTAAAAAGATGCTCACAAGTTCTTCATCTTGCCTTTGAATTCTTTTGCTTTTGGATAGTCATTTTCGTCAAACTTGGCTTCAAGTTCTTTCAAAAGGTCTCTTCCCTTTTTGGTGAGTGATTTTGGAATTTCGCTCTTAATCGTCACAAGAAGGTCGCCATACGCCTCACGATTGAGCACCTTCACGCCTTTACCTTTCACGCGAATGACTGTTCCATTTTGCGTTCCAGCATCAATATCAATGACTTTCGTGCCTCTTGTCAGCGGAATTTCCACCTTTCCGCCCAAAAGACAGGTTGTGAATGGAACATAAAGGTCAAAAAGCAAATCCGTGCCAACACGCTTGAAAATTGGATGCTGCCCAACTGTCACTTTGATGTTCAAATCGCCAGAAATTCCCTGTCCAGCAGGGGCATTTCCCTCTCCACGCATTCGGATTGTTTGACCATCATCAATCCCAGCAGGCACTTTCACTCGCACCTGTGCCGGAACACGCTTACAACCTTTTCCGCCACACTCTTCACAACGCTCCTTAATCATCTTGCCCGTGCCACTGCATCTTGGACAAACACTCTCTCTGATTGTTGTGCCAAACATTGTGTTTTGTTGAATTCTCACCCTTCCCGAGCCTTTACAGTCCGGACAAGTGGTGAACTCTCTGCCATTTTTTGCGCCCGTGCCGTTGCACTTCGAACAAGTTTCAACTCGGTTGAAAGAAATCAGTTTTTCCACGCCGAAAATCGCCTCGTCAAAAGAAAGGCGCATTGAAATCACAATGTCATCGCCGCGCTGCTGCATACGCGGACCACTTCCGCCACCGCCAAACGCCGAAAATATGTCCGAAAAAATGTCGGAAAAACCGCCAAAGCCACCACCAAAACCAGAAAAATCTCCGCCAAAGCCACCACCTTGAAACTGTGGCCCGTCCGCAGAGCCATATTGGTCATAGTTTGCACGTTTTTTCTCGTCACCCAAAACCTCATAGGCCTCATTGATTTCCTTAAATTTTTCAGCGGCTTCAGGCGTTTTGTTAAGGTCTGGGTGATATTTTTTTGCCAAACGGCGATAAGCCGACTTAATCTCGTCAGCGTCAGCGCTCTTGCTCACCCCCAAAATTTCATAATAGTCCTTTCCTGCCATAGATTTTTGCCTTTTATTTTTTTTATGATTTTAATTTTTCAATCAGACTTTCCTCACCAAAATTTCTGCGACACAACCTCTCAAAAACATCCCTTGGCATTGGATTTTCTGAGTGCGATGCAACCGCATCCAAAACAACTTTTGGCTGAATTTTGTGGTCAAAAAGTTGAAAACAAATTGCCAGCACACAAGCATCAAAATCCAGCCCGCAAACAAAAACCTCATCGCCCGTTTTGAACAGTTTTTGAAAGTCTTTTTCCTCCAAAGCGTATGAAGTTTTTTCCACAATTTTTGCGTTTTTGGGCAACTTCAAAGCAATTTCTTTCTCGTCGTCAGTCAAAAGTTGACGCCAATCCAAAAATTCCACATATGCACTGTTTTGTTTGTTGACAAATTTTGTGGCAACAACTTGGTCAAAATTGCCCTCTTTCAGCAAATTTTCAATCCTTTTCACCACAAAATTGCAATCCTCGTTCAAAAATCCCTTCTGAACATCCACAATCAAAAGTTTTTTCATAGTCTGATTTTACAATTTTACATCCGTTTTTTGCAAACGAATTTGCCTTAAAACCTTTTCCAAAGGTTGCGATTTTTTGCGCAACTTCTGATAAATCGCTTTTTCTTCCGCGCCGTCAACCAACCTGCCACCGCAATAGTTGTTGTTTTTGTCATAGTCCATTTCAAAAACATATTTGTCATCAAAAATCCAAAAATCTTTCAGTTTCCTTTTTCCAACGACCTCTTCAAGTTGTTTTTCGGAAACAAAATAGATTTTCTGCCCAAAAGCATCGCAAGGAGCATAGCCCTCAAGGATTTCATATTTCAAATAGTCTGAAAGTGGACTTTTCAAAAGTCTGACCCTTTCAATCGTTCTGCCTTGTTTCGTCCAATCAGAAATTTGCTGTTTCCACTCTTCAAGTTCAGGATATGACAAACAGGTTTCCCCGTTGACAAATTTTTGAAAAATCGTCCACTCATCCCCTTCAATGTGATATTCCTGCAAAAGTTCCAAACGCTTTGCACTTTTTTTGAATGTGGAAAAAAGTTCTCCCAATGTCATTTTTTCTGGCTCAGCCATTTGAAAACCTCCTTTGCTCTTTTTTGACGAAAACAATCTTGAAACAAAACTCCCACTTCATCTCCCGCAAAGCCCTTCTTCGCAAGAGAGTTGCCGCAAAGCCGCTTTGCCTTGCAAACGGCTTTCGTCTGGCGGCACGGAGTGAAAAACAAGCGTCAGGGCGATGCTTTTCGGGCAAACTTTTGCGCGAAAACGAGCATCAGCGCAGTTTCAAAAGCTTCACTTCATCTCCCGCGAAGACTTTCTTCGCAAGAGAGTTGCCGCAAAGCCGCTTTGCTTTGCAAACGGCTTTCGTTTGGCGGCACGGAGTGAAAAACAAGCGTCAGGGCGATGCTTTTCGGGCAAACTTTTGCACGAAAACGAGCATCAGCGCAGTTTTTCACTCGATTGTCACATCTGGGTCATTCCCGTCTGTTCCACTTCCTGTTCCACTTCCTGTTCCGTTGCCAGCATCACCACTGCCTGCATTTTGATTTGGATTTGCGTTTTGATACATTTTTGTGAAAACTTCATTCGAAACTTTTGTCAGTTCGTCAAGTTCTTTTTTGACAACTTCAATGTCGTCACTTTCAAACTCTTTCTTTGCCTTTTCAATTTCGTCTTCAAGGCGCTTTTTGTCCTCGGCAGAAATCTTGTCCCCATTTTCTTTCAAAAGTTTTTCAAGAGAATAAACCATATTGTCCGCATTGTTCTTTGTTTCAACAAATTCTTTGCGCTTTTTGTCCTCTTCTGCGTGTGCTTCGGCCTCTTTGATGGCTCTTTCAATGTCCTCTTCTTTCAAGTTTGAAGAAGCGGTGATTGTGATGTTCTGCTCTTTGTTTGTTCCCAAATCTTTTGCAGAAACTTTGACAATTCCATTTGCGTCAATATCAAATGTCACTTCAATTTGTGGCACTCCTCTTGGTGCAGGTGGAATGTCGGAAAGTTGAAATCTTCCAAGTGTTTTGTTCTGAGCCGCAAACTCTCTTTCACCCTGCAGAACGTGAATATCAACTCCTGGTTGATTGTCGGCAGCAGTCGAGAAAATTTGTGATTTTCTTGTTGGAATGGTTGTGTTTCTTTCAATAAGTTTTGTGAACACTCCGCCCAAAGTTTCAATTCCAAGTGACAGTGGTGTGACATCAAGAAGAAGAACATCTTTCACTTCTCCAGCCAACACGCCTGCCTGGATTGCTGCACCGATGGCAACACACTCATCTGGATTGATGCCTTTGAATGGCTCTTTTCCGGTGAAGGACTTCACTGCTTCAACAACAGCAGGAATTCTTGTTGAGCCGCCCACCAAAATCACCTTGTCAATTTGTGATTTTGAAAGTTTTGCATCTTTCAAGGCTCTTTCGCAGCACTCAATGGTTTCTTTCACCAAATCTTCTGTGAGAGCATCAAATTTTGCGCGTGTAAGTTCGCATTCCAAATGTTTTGGACCATTTGCATCAGCAGTGATGAATGGAATTGAAACATTGACCATTGTTTTTGAAGAAAGGTCAATCTTTGTCTTTTCTGCCTCATCCTTCAAACGCTGCATTGCAAGTTTGTCTTGTGAAAGGTCCATTCCGCCATTTTTGCTCTTGAATTCTTCAACCAAGAAATCAATGATACGATTGTCGAAGTCATCTCCACCAAGTCTGGTGTTTCCGTTTGTTGACAAAACTTCAAACACATTGTCGCCAATTTCAAGAATGGAAACATCAAATGTTCCACCGCCCAGGTCATAGACCAAAATCTTTTGGTTTTGATTTTCGCCCTTGTCAAGCCCATAGGCAAGTGCGGCGGCAGTTGGCTCGTTGATAATTCTCAAAACTTCAAGCCCAGCAATCTTTCCGGCATCTTTTGTTGCCTGACGCTGACTGTCGTTGAAATAGGCAGGCACGGTGATGACAGCCTGAGTGACAGGTCCGCCAAGATAGCTTTCAGCATCGCTTTTCAATTTTGAAAGTATCATCGCAGAAATTTCTTGTGGGGAATATTCCTTTCCGCCCATTTTTGCTTTGAAGTTTGTTCCCATTTCTCTCTTGATTGAAAGAATTGTGTTTTCGTGATTGATGATTGCCTGTCTTTTGGCAACCTTACCAACCAGTCTTTCGCCCTCTTTTGTGTAAGCCACAACAGAAGGGGTTGTTCTGTCACCCTCTGCATTTGCGATGACGGTTGGTTTTCCGCCCTCCATAACTGCCACGCAAGAGTTTGTTGTTCCAAGGTCAATACCAATAATTTTGCTCATTTTTTTGTTCTCCTTTTTTATTGTTTTGTTTTTTGAATTTTTATTTTGTTTTTGTTTTCGTTTTTTGGATTTTTTGATTTGTTTTAAAATCTTTCAACTTTTTTTGGATTTTTCAATAATTTTTGCTTAAATTTATGTTTTTTTATTAAATTTTTAGCTTTTTTGCATCTTTTTTTCTTCGTTTTTTAATTTTGAACTATTTTTTGTTCACGACAACTTTTGCATACCTTATCACCTTGCCATTCATTATCCAGCCAGATTGATATTCCTCCAAAATGGTGTCATTTTCTTTGCTTTGGTCAGAAAGCACCGCGATGACATTGTGAAGATGCGGGTCAAAATGTTGTCCGATTGAATTGATTTTCTCAACTTTAAGTGTGCCAAGAGCGTCCAAGATTTTGTTCTCAACCATATTAAACCCAGCCAAGATGTTTTCGTCTGTGATGCTCTTCTTTGCCTCCTTAAATGCGTCAAGGCAAGGCAAAAACACCTCAATCACACTTCTTGCACCCTCTTGCCGCTCTCGTTCAAGTTGGTCTGCAACGCGTTTGCGATAGTTGTCAAAATCCGCCTGCAGCCGCTGTGCCATCGCCAAATATTCCTCCGCTTGCACGGTTTTCTTTTCGGCGCAGCACTCACTCGGTTCGTCTTTTTTGTCACTCTCACACCCGCAATCGCATTCGTCATCGCATCCATCGTCACACTCGCACTGCCCACAGGTGCATCCATCTTTGCCCTCTCGACATTTGCAGTCAGGTCCGCAAGTGCATTCTTCGCCTCGATGACATCCGCATTCTGGCGGACACGAACACTCTTCACCACATCCACACTTTTTGTGAGAATGCTCTTCTCCACAGCCGCAGCCTTCTTCGCAAGCACATTCTTCACTTTCGCAACCATTTTCAAGGTTTTCAAAGTTGTCTTTTTTTATGTTTTTCTCTTTCTTTGTCACTTTCATTCTCCTTTTTCAAGTTGTTCAACAACCACTTTCAGCGCAGACGCAACACTCAAATAGTCCATTTTTTGCGGGCCAAACACGCCAATAGATGCCACCTGTTTGCCACCAACCAAAATCGGAGCTTTCACAACCGAGCACTTTTCCTCGTCAATCACAGCCGAGATTTCTTTCTCATTTCCGTCCAAAACTTCGATAAGTTCATTCTCGTTGTTCAACGTTTTCAGCACTCGTTTGGCTTCATCAGCGGAATTGTCCACCAAATCAACAACTCCCTCCGCCTGCACATTCAAAAGTTTTTGTTTGTTCAGCCTGGTCAACCCCAAAATAACATTGTCCACCACTGCTTGAAATGCCTTGATTTCGCCGCTCATTCCTCTCTTGAATTGGTCGATGTTCTCAATCAAAAAGCCAACACTTTCACCTTTGAAATATTTGGTCAAATAGTTTGAAGCATCTTCGCAACTCTTGGCTGAGGCAGCAATATCAAGTTGCTGGGTGATGTAGCCATAGTTCGTGCCAATAAGCACCAAGCATTTTTCGTCCAGCAGCGGAACAATCTTAAACTCTTGCAAAATCAAATTCTCAATTCCGTTGACAAGCACAACTGTTGGGTGGTTGGTTGCCTTGCTGACAAGTTTTGCAATTCCGCTGACAATTTCGTTCAAATTCTGAGTGCGATTTGCGATAAGTTCGCGCACAGATTGAAGTTCGGAATTGCTTGCCTTGATGTTTTTCAGCAAATTCTGCACATAAAACCGATAGCCTTGTGCAGTTGGAACGCGCCCGCCCGAAGTGTGAAGTTGTTTCAAAAACCCCATAGCCTCCAAAGCATTGAGTTCTGCGCGAAGTGTTGCGGTGCTGACGCCCAGCGCCGTGCTGTCCTTCACCGAACCGCTCGTGATTGGAGCGGAGTCTTTGATAAACTCCTCAACAGCGATATTCAAGATTTTGATTTTTCTTTCGGAAAGTTCCATAAAATTAAAACCTTTAAACAAGTTTGCTAGCACTCTCGACTTGCAAGTGCTAGCAATATTATATGCACATCAAAAACAAAAGTCAAACATTTTTGCCAAAATTTTTAAAAATTTTTTTATTTTTTTTGTCGAAGGAACTTTTTCCAAACAAAAATCAAACAAAAAAAAGAGCCATCAGCCCTAACAACACTCCTCTCCCAGTCAAAAAGAGCAAATATTTGTCAATAAAATAAATCAACAAAATAAAATAAAATAAAGAAAGATATTTGAAAAAGCATCAAAAATCTCACAAAACGACATAACTCTCAGAATGCATATATGTCAAATAAGAAAATAAAACAATATATATTTATATGGCACAAACTGATGAAGAATTGGTGCTTTTTGCAACCTCAATTGCGATGGAACTTGCAAAAGGCTTGGATATGCAACAATTGGAGGAACTAAGAAATCTCATAAATCAGATTTCTTGTTCTCTTTCAACACTGATAAATTGCCGTTTCAAGCATCTCAAAAAATGATTTCGTCACTTCAGCGATTGAAAAATGCTCAAAAGTTCGTCCAAAGAAAAGGTTTCCGCTCTTCGCGACAAAATTTCCGCTCCAAGTTTTTCTTTCAAAACATCTTTTGAAAATTTTGTGGAAAGATTGTTCAGTAAAGTTTTTCTTCTCATAGAAAAACAAGTTTTCACAAACTCAGAAAAACATTTTTTGTCAACATTTTTGTGCAAATTTTCAATTTCAATGTGAAGAAGCGCGCTGTCAACATTTGGAACGGGATAAAAATTTTGTCGCCCAATAATTCTCGTTATCTTTGCTTTTCCATAGAAATTTGTCATAACGGAAAGAATGCCATAATCTTTGCCGCCGGCTTTCGCACAAACTCTTTGTGCAACTTCTTTTTGCACCATAATGGTCAGCGAACTCAAATGCTCGCTTTCTTCCAACAACTTGAAAATGATTGGTGTGGTGATGTAATAAGGCAAATTTGCAACAACTTTAAAAGTCTTATTTTCAAAAAAAACATCATTTTTGTCATTTTTTTGCAATTTTTTCGCATTTTTTTCGCATTTTTCATCAAAAGTTTGCAACTTTTCAGATTTTGTTGTTTTTTCAAAATTTGGTTTTTCTTTCTGCGAAAAAAGTTCTTTTTCAATTTCGGGCATATCAACATCCATAAAATCTTGAAAAACAAATTGGACATTTTTCAGGTTCAACCCCCGCAAAACATCTTCCAAGTCTTTGTCAATTTCAAATGACAAAACTTTTTTTGCCTGTTTTGAAAGCACTTGCGTCAAACTTCCTGCACCAGCACCAATTTCCAAAACATAGTCATCTTGACCAATTCCTGCATCATTCACAATTGCTTGCAGTAAATTTTTGTCTGAAATGAAGTTTTGCCCAAACTTTTTCTTAAAAACAAATTCGCTCATATCTTTCATCCTCAAAGTTTCAATCCAAACAATTTTTTTGCGTTTTGCGTTGTCTGGTTTGCAACCTCCTCAATCGTCAAATTTTTCAATCTTGCAATTTTGTCAGCAACATACACCAAATTTTTTGGCTCATTTCGTTTGCCACGAAAAGGCTCTGGGCTCATATATGGACAATCTGTTTCAAGCAAAATCCTTTCCAATGGCAAATTTGCAACAACTTCTTGAACATTTTTTGCGTTTTTGAAGGTCACAACCCCACCAAACGAAAAAGAATAGCCAAGTTTCATAAGTTCTTTTGCACTTTCAAGGCTTCCGCCATAGCAATGCAGCAAACTGTGCCTTGCAAGCGAATTTTTCCGCAAAACATCCAAAGTGTCACCCATCGCATCTCTGCTGTGCACCACAATTGGCAAGTTCAATTTTTTTGCAAGTTGAATTTGTTTTTCAAATGCAAATTTTTGCATCTTTTTCATAAAAGCAATTTCTTCGTCACTGTTGTTGTCAAAAAAGTGATAATCCAGCCCAATTTCTCCGATTGCAACAACTTTTTCGTTTTTTGCAACTTTTTCAAGTTTTTCAAGCATATTTTCAAAATTTTCTTCAAAATTTTTGAATTCTTCCTCAATTTTGCCACTTTCAACCACAACTTTCAAAAACTTTTCATCGCAAAAATCACTGACAACATTTTCTGGGTGAATGCCAACCGTTGCAAACACATTTTTCCTCTTGCCCGCAAGCGCAACCGCCTCTTGCGAAGAAGAAAAATCATAGGCCGCGGAAATCACTCCTTCAACCTCGGCATCCTCAAAATTTTTTATCACTTCGTCCAAATCATCCGCAAACTGTTCGTCTGTCAAGTGTGCGTGTGCATCAAACAACTTCATTTTTCGCCTCAATCGTTTTTATGATAACAAAACCACACACAAATTGTCAAAAATTTGAATGTTTTTTCAATATTTTTGCTTTCACTCAACCTTGTTTAAATTGAAGAATTTTTTGAAACCTGCTCTTTTTTCGACCTTTTTCGCATAAATATTTCTATGAACACTTTTTGGCTTTTTATGATGCTGTCAAGCATACTCGTTCTGCTCATCACAAATCCCGGAGCCGTCTTGACCGAGATGGTGTCCGCATCCACAAGCGCTTTGTCACTTTGCATTGAACTTTGTGCCGTCTATGCAGTTTGGCTGGGCATTATGGAACTTGTTGATGCCAGTGGATTGGGCGAAAAATTGGCAAAACTTTTGCGACCACTGATAAAAAAAATCTTTCGTGTTGAAAATCCCGAAACGCAAAAACTGATTGCTTTGAATGTGTCCGCAAATATGCTTGGTCTTGGAAACGCCGCAACGCCGATGGGCATAAAATCAATGCAAGCACTTGATGATGGCAGCGGAAAAGCAAATTTTGCAATGATAATGCTGATTGTCATCAACGCAACTTCCATACAACTTTTGCCAACAACAATAATAGGTTTGCGTACAAGCACAGGTTCAACAAGCCCTGCCGACATCATTCTGCCAACACTTATCGTCACTTTTTGCACCACGGTTTTGGGAATAACATTGGTTTATTTGATTGATAAAGTTATAAGAAAAATCAAAAAAGCGAAAAAATTCCCCCAAAAATCATAAAAAACGGGTTAAAGCAAGAAAAACTCGAAAAAAAAATGCAAACCATGGCATTTTTGAAAAAGCATAAAAATTAAAAAACTCGAAAATAGAAAGCAAAACAACAATTTATTTATGAACATCACCAATTTTAAAGGGGCTTATGAGCGCATATATCTTGCCAATAATTTTCATACTTCTTTTCATCTACTGCATCTTCAAACGCATCAACACCTACGACCATTTTGTCAAGGGTGCAAAAGGCGCAATCAAACTTGTGGTGGAGATTTTCCCATTCATCGCATCAATTCTCATCGCTGTGGCACTCTTGCGAGTTAGCGGCATCACCGATTTCTTGGCAGCA
>CANQNH010000005.1 GCA_947625165.1 uncultured Clostridia bacterium | reverse complement strand
AGAAACAAGTTTTTTCTCGAACGAAAGCACTTTGTCAGGCGAAAGCAGCAAAATTGTTGGGTTTTCGTCTATTTTCTTGACAAGTTCTGCCTTTGAAGACGGGTCTTTTGGGTCAGTGAAGTTCTTTTCAAGAAATTCCATTGTTTCTTCCAATCTTGAAAGTGGCTGTATCAAAATCTGCTTGCTTTTTCGCACCATATTCACATAGTTGACATTGCCATAGAACACTTTATGCTCTTTGTCATAGGTGAAATTACTGAGAAGTCCCAAAACATCTTGAATGGTGTCTGCATTGAATTTGCAAGCAACCGAACTGCACTCCTCAAACATTGCTTTCACATCGTCCATATCTTCAAAAAGTTTGAAGTCTTTTTCTGTGTTGAGGTCAACATATGTCTCCTCAACAAGCGCTTTCAGGCTCTTTTGGAAAGCATCCACAGTCAGCCCTCTGAAAGTTGTCTTGTTTGAGATGCGATATGGGTCAATGCCATAACTCTCCGCCTCTTTCAAAGCGTCAAAAAACTCGTTTTTGATTTTTCGACTTCCTTTTTGATAGAGGTCAACCGCCTTTGAAACAATCCTTTCGGCAAGTTGGCGTCTGGAAATTTTTTCATCATCAGTCAAAGTTTTTGATGATGCTTGCAAAGATGCGTATTTTTGAAAGATGTCAAAGAAATATTCCACCGCCTCTTCGTCTTTGGATTTGAAAATTTGTTCAATGCTTTTTGCTATTTCTTTGTCAGTGAAGCAAAAATTTTTGCGAAAAATCTTCTCAAATTCTTCAAAATAGAGTTCCACAAAATCATAAGGCAGATTTTGCTCCTGAGCAATCTTTGAAATTTGTTCTGTTGTCATAATTTTCTCCTTTGTGTTTCCAAGTTTGATTATATCACATCAGCAAAGCAAAATCAAGACCTTTTTTTCAAAAATATTGAGATAGAATATAAGCACCATCTTCCAAAAAAACTGAGAAAACGATGTCATCACCTTTCAAAAATAAGTTGAGAAAATAAATGGCATAACATCTTCAAAATAATGCTGTCTTTTGATAAAAAAACAAGACTTTTTCCAAGCCCTGTTTTGTTTTTTATTTTCGGTTTTCTATTTGTCCTTTTCTGTTTGTTAATTCTTAAAATTGTTTTGTTTTAAATTTGTTTTTTTTCGTGTCCGTGTTTGATTATTCCTTTCGGAAGGTTTTCATCAACAAAAGACTTGTTGCTTATCAGACAAAATTTTTGTTGCAACAAGCAAGCGCGCATCAGTTCAGTTCTTCCAAATCGCCTCTTATCATTTCTTTCAGTTCGGAAATCAAATCGGCAAAATTGATAAACAACTTCTCTCCCGTTTCGCGAATTGTAACCTCCGCCTGACCATTGACAATCGTTTTTGGACTTATCAGCACTCTGATTGGAATGCCCATAAGTTCGCTGTCCGTCAGTTTGATGCCGGCAGACAAGTTTCTGTCATCAAAAAGCACCTCAATGCCGGCTTTTTCCATTTCGCGATATAGTTCCTCCGCCAAAACGCCAACATTTTCATCATCAAGCCTCAATGGGCAGAAATGCACCTGCCAAGGCGCGATGCTCATTGGCCAAATAAGCCCTTTGTCGTCAGCCTTTTCCTCAATTATGCTTTCCAAACTTCGACCAACCCCAATGCCATAGCAACCCATCACCGCCTCTTTGGCAGTTCCGTCTGGCATTGTCACCTTCATTCCCATCTGTTTTGTGTATCTTGTTCCAAGTTGGAAGATGTTTCCAATCTCAATTCCGCGCGTGAAAGAAAGTTCTGCCCCGCAGTGAACACATTTTTCGCCCTCTTTGACAAGTGCAATGTCAACAAATTCCACTCCGGCAAGGTCTCGCGATGCCGAAACATTTTTAAGGTGAAAATCTTTCTTGTTTGCACCTGTTATGAAGTTTTCAAGCCCCTGCAAACTCTTGTCAAAAGCAACAACGCTGTCTCCTGGAACATTCAGATTTATGCACCCAATGTTGCCTGCGCAAAGACCAAATTCTTCGACATCAACTGGCGAAAGTTCACTTCGTGCAATCTTTTGAAGTTTTGCTTCGTTCACATCATGGTCACCACGCAGGAATGCCACAACAAGTCTGCCGTCATCGGTTTTATAGCAAACTGCCTTTGCGGTGTGTTTTGCATCAGTTTCCAAAAAGGCGCAAACTTCATCAATGGTGTGTGCGTTTCCGGTGAAAACCTCTGTGATTTCGCCCAAAACTGTGCCATCGTTTTCATCTTTGACGGAAACAGCAACTTCCATATTGCTGGAATAGCCACACGACTTGCAAATCACAAGTTTATCTTCGCCCGCATCAGTCACCGCCATAAACTCGTGCGAAACCTTGCCGCCCATCATTCCGTTGTCGCCCTCAACAGCAACAAATTTCTTGAAGCCAATGCGTTTGAAAATGCGCATATAGGCATCAAAAACCTTTTGATAGTATGCTGCCAAATCCTCTTGCGTTGCGTGGAAAGAATAGGCGTCTTTCATCGTGAACTCACGCGCACGGATAAGCCCGCCACGAGGTCTGGCTTCGTCACGGAATTTGGTTTGAATTTGATACACCATAAACGGCAGTTGGTCATAACTTTTTATGGTGTTCAGCGCCATATGCACAGCCGCCTCTTCGTGCGTCATTCCAAGCAACATATCGTGCTGCGTTCGGTCCTTAAATCTGACCATTTCATCCTTGATTGAGGAATATCTTCCACTCAAATCCCAAAGTTCGCGCGGCATAACAACCGGGAAAAGCACCTCTTGACCGCCAACAGCGTTCATCTCCTCCCTGATGATATTTTGAATTTTCAAGTTCACCCGCTGTGCCGGTGGCATAAGCGTGAAAATCCCCGCACTGACCTGTTTTATGTAGCCCGCACGCAAAAGATATATGTGGCTTCGGAGTGTTGCCCCGCTTGGAACGTCTTTCAGACGCTCTCCAACAAGTTTTGACAGTTTCATATTTCCTCCTCCACAATTTCATCAAGTTGTTTCTTTATCAGCAAAAGTTTGCCCGAACTTTTTGCAAGTTCTTCCTGCGAAAATTTTGCAAGTGTTGATGCCCTCTCAAAAAGGCCTTGCGCAGTCTTTAATGGCAAGTTTTCACTTTCAAGTTTTTGAATAATCTCTTCAATCTCTTTGATTGCATCTTCAAATGTCATTTTTTTGCTCTCCTTTAACTTTTTTGGTTTTTCTTTTTTTATTTTTTCTTGTTTTTCCGTTCTTTGTTTTCGTTCTTTTGTTTTTTAATTTTTCCAAATGCCCATCGCGTTGCATCGTTTTTTGTTTGGAGTTAATTATTTGGAGTTGATTGTTTCGATTATTTGGATTGGATTGTTCTGATTGGATTTGAGTTTTCAAATTCCTTTTCCAAAAACTTTTCGTCACATTTCTTTTTTGCTTGCTTTTGCCGTCACTTTGCCATCAACAAAATTTATCTCAAATTCCCTTGCTGCGTCAAGTTGGGCAAGTTTGCCAATATTTTTGCCTTGTTGTTCAATTTTAGCATATCCAAGTGCCAAAATGTCAAGCGGATTGCGTTGATTGAGGTTGGCAAGTTTCAGTTTGAGGGCATAGTCCTTCTCCACCAACATTGTGGCGAGTTTGGTTGAAAGCGTGCTTGTCAGTTTTTTCAGTTTGACGCTCTCCTCTTTCAGCCTGTCCTCAAAAAGCTCAACAAAGATGTTTTTTGTGCCTTGAAACAGCATTGTTTTTTCGGCAAGAATGCTGTCAAGAAGTCTGGACAGCCGCCCAATTTCTCGTTTGAATGTCTCCTGCAAATTTTTGGTGTCTTTGGTCAAAAGTTCTGCCGCTGCACTTGGTGTTGGCGCACGAAGGTCACTGACAAAATCAATGATGGTGAAGTCAACCTCGTGTCCAACCGCCGAAACGATTGGTTTTTGACACTCATATGTTGCCCGCGCCACCGTTTCGGTGTTGTATGCCCACAGGTCGTCCAAACTTCCGCCGCCACGCGCAACAATCACAACATCAACGCCGTCATAGTTTGAAAAAAAGTTGATGCCATCGGCAATTTCAAATTCGGCTCCGTTGCCCTGCACTTTGCAGTCAAAAAGCACAATATCAACTGACGGATTTCTTCTCCAAGCCACATTTTTGATGTCTTGGATGACCGCCCCATCCTTCGATGTCACCACGCCAATACGCCTTATGCTTTTCGGCATTTCTTTTTTGTGTTGTTGGTCAAAAAGTCCCTCTTTGGCAAGTTTATCTTTCAGTTCCAAAAATCTTTGAAACAAAACCCCTTGTCCAAAAGGCTCAACCTTTGAAACAACAAAATTGAAACGACCGCTTTTGGTGTAAAAATTCGGCGACCCGGTGACAACAACGGAAGCGCCCTCATCCAAAGTGCTGGCGATGTCAGAATAAAACGAAACGCAAGGAAGAGAACTTTCCTCGTCCTTAATTGAGAAATAGACCGCACTTTTCGACACAGAAACGCCAAAAACTTCTCCCACAATTTGAATGTTGTGGAGAAGTTCCTCTGCGTTGAAAATGTTTTTGACATAGTTATTAAACTTTGTGACGGTTATTGTGTTCATTCTTCTTTGATTATTGCAGAAATCAGACCATTTATGAATTTGTGTGATTTCTGAGTGCTGTAAGTTTTTGCAAGTTCAAGTGCTTCATTGATTGCCACCGCCTTTGGAGTGCCGCAAAACAGAATTTCGCAAAGTGCGACATAGACAAGTGCGAGGTCAATCTTGAAAAGTCGGTCATACGAAAAATTTTTCAAATTTTTTTCGATTTTTTCTTTAAGTTCGTCCCTATGCTCGTGAAAGGCGTTCATAATCTGCTCAAAAAACTTTTGGTCGTCCTCTTTTTTCAGTTCTTCCAAATTTTGACTGGAAAGAAGTTCGTCAGGTTGATGAAACAGGCTTTCAAACACAAGTTTAAACGCATTCTCTCTGGCAGTTTTACGCATTTTCAACCTCTTTGTCGCATTCCACATTCACAACATGGATGTTGATTTTCAGAGGTTTGAGTGCCACCATTGTTGCCAAAGAATTGCGGATGTTTTCCTGCACGCGATAGGCGATGTCGGGGACGCTGAAGCCCACATATATGCTGATGAAAACATCAACCGTGAGCGCCCCATTTTTTTCAAATTTGATGACAACGCCGTCATCGTATTTGTTGAACATTTTTTTATACCACGGTCGTTCTGAATTGGAAACATTCTCCACCCCGTTGATTTCCTTTGCAGCAAGGTTGATGATTGATGTCAAAATTTTTCTGTCAAGAGTGATTTTTCCACTTCCCTCTTGTGATTTTGTTGTCATAGAAACTCCTTCTTTTCAGTTTTGAGGATTTTGACACACATCAAAACCTTCCAAAACAGATTTTTCATTTCCATAATAACATATTCCAAAGGCAATTTGCAAATCATTCAACACAAAAAACTGACAACTTTCAAAATTTTGCTGGCAAGTTTTGTCATTTAATGCCCATCTTCCTGCATTTTCTTTGCGGAATTTGTCAATTAAGGTGCATCTTCCAGCCATTTTTCTTTGCAGAATTGTTTGTTTTGAAAACAATTTTGAGTTCGTTTGGTGCGAATTATTTCATCATTGACCAGCCAAACGCGTGCAATTTTGCACTGTTTTTCGGAAAATTTTGCCAGCAGTTTTGCGAACAACCTTGAAAGAAATCAAATCACTCAGCATAGAAAATCACAATGTTTCTGATTGGACATTCAAGTTCTCTTGTCACAGTTGAGCAAATGCGAGCAACTTCCAAATCGGTCAAACTTTCCGCTTGCACAACAACATTAACTTTGTTTTTTGTGATGGCAATCACGCAATCTGAAAAGCCCTGAGCCTTAATCAAGCCCTCAACGGTGAGTTCTTCATCCATTCTTGCAACAAGGTCCAATTTTGCTTGTTTTGCAGCAACAACATCGGCATCTGTCGCCTCTCCGCTTTCAATGATGGCATCATAGTATAACAATTCTTGGTCGCGCGTGCTTGTCCTGTCGTTGCGATAGGACGAGAAATAACTTCCCGCTGTCACCGTGACATTTGTTTCTTTGATTGAATTGTTCAGCACAATGTTGAGATAGCCCGTCACTCCCAAAAGCACAATCATAAGTGAAAGTATGATGATTTTTGTTCTTTTTTTCATTTTCCCTCTCCTTTTTCAAATTTTTCTTTTTCGTCTGTTTCTTTTCAACATTCTTTATCTTTCATCGGTTCTTTCAAAACATTCTTCTCTTTGTTTGTCTTCCAAAACTTTCGTCTTTTTCTTATGCTTGCCCCAATTTCTCGACTTTTAACTTTCTTTTGCTCTTCCGTTTTTCAACTCATCACCATTCATCTTTGTCAAAAAACTTTTCTTTTGCTTGTCCGCTTGCACAAAACCTGTCAATTTTGCATTCTTCCCAACCTCTCAAAACCCGTCACGAAAGGATTTTTATTTGTTTCTCTTCCACCTCCAAAAGTGTTTCAATTGCCTCCAAAAGTTTCATTTTCACTGCAAAGTCCTTTGCCCCAGAGCAGACCACAACAACGCCTCTGATGACCGGATACCACTCCTTGACCACAACAGGTTGTCCATTGACTAAAATCACCGTTTCGCTTGTGATGACAACATCTCCGCCGCCACTTGTCCGGCTTTCGATTGTTTTGGCATAGTCATATGAAAACCCGCTCTCCAAAGTGACCATCACGCTTGTTTTGCCTGCACCCGAAATCTGCGACAAGACATTATTCAATTTATTCTCAACCCAGTCCACATATTCCTCCGCTGTTGAGAAAGAATTGGTCGAATTTTGCTCAGTTTTGTCAGTTTTTTTGTTGATGAAAAAAGCCCCACACAAAACGCAAAAAAGAAGCGCCATGGCAACCCCAAAAACAATCTCTTTATGTTTCATTTTTTTCATTCTTTCCCAAAAATCTTTAATCTTACCCAACTTTCCACCTCCAAAAACTCAAATCAATTATGATAAATTCTTTTCAAAAAAACTTTCTTTTCGCCCCAACCCTTGACAAAATGGGTTCTCACTTGAAAACATCGGCCAACTTTCGCAGTTTCCCGCTCTCATCATTCCAAAAACTCCACTTTGATGTCTTTCAAAATGTCAAATTCGGATGCAAGTTCACAGATGCGAAGTTTTGCTTTCACAATATCTTTACTTCCAAACTTTTTGTCATATTCAATATCGCACAAATCGACAAAAATCCCATAAATTTCCAACTCTTTTGTCAGCACGCTTGCATTTATTCTCACGCGCACATTCCGCAGTCCTTCATCCTCAATTTTTTCGGAAAGTTCATCCGTCAGAGCGGTGATTTTGTCAATATTGAGTTGAAAAAGATAGTCCTCTTGCAAGTTGCTGTCATAGTGTCCAAGCAGTTCGGAAAAATTGATGTCTTTGCCAAAAAGTTTTGGAAGCGGCATAATGATGACAAGCATAATCACAAACGAGAAAATCACTTTGGTGTATTTGTTGATTTGTCCTTCGGGCAGAACAAATTCAGCAAGCACACTCAAAATCACCACGCACGCGATTGAAAGCAGCCAAGACGACACAGCAGACATATCACTCCTCCAATTAAATCACCAGATTTGCCGAACACATCACAAGCCCCGTGATGACAACATACATAAACGAAACCGCCACCAAAAGAGCGATGAGCAGCGACATACTTTTTGAGATGTCACTGATGAAGTTTGCGATTTTGTGGTCACCAATAGGTTCGATGATGCCCGCCATAAATTTCAGCGAAAGGACGAACAGCACAAGATGAACAATCGGCGAGATGACCATTGAAAGCAGAAGGAAAAGCCCAACGCCGCCGACAGCATTTTTAATCAGAACACTGCTTGCCAAAATCACCGACATTCCATCAGAAACATAGCCGCCCACAATTGGAATATAACTTTTGATGGCATATTTTGCCGTACGAATGGAAAGCCCATCAACAGCGCCAGCCATAATGCCCTGAATGGAAACAAATCCCAAAAACACCGTGAAGCACAGCCCAATTGTCCACTTGAACGCGCCCTGCAAAAACGAAACAAATTTGTCAAGTTTGACATTGTTGGACAGGTTTCCGACAATGGAAAACACCACCGAAAAGATGAAAAGCGGAAGAAGGATGTTTGTTATCAATGAAACAAAAACGCCGGAAAGCAGCGCGATTGCTGGTTGATAAATTCCCACAGACACCGTGCCGCCAACAGCAGTCAAAAGCGTCAACAAAATTGGAAAGATGGCATCAAAAATCGACTTCACACTCATCAGTGTTTGAGTTGTCACCTTCACAAGTTGCGCAAGCGATGTTCCAAGAAAAACAATAACAATCCCATAGGTCACAAAGTGGATGATGTTGCCAATCGATTTGCCGTTTGTCACAGGCTTGAGGTTTGCCACCATTCCGCCGAGAATGGAAATTGAAATTATGCTTGCAATCATCGGCAAAAAGGCCTTTAAGCCCTCCCAAAAAATTGACATAACAGATGCAAAGAAGTTTTGCGAAGTGTCGGCATATTCCCCAGAAATCACCAAATGCACCTTGTCAGCAAAGGAGTTTGAATTGAACAACAACTTTGCCCGCTCAGACAAATTTGAAAGCACCTCTTCCAAATCGCTCAAATCGAGGTTTGAAAGTTGATTGTCAACTTCGTCTTGCAACTGTTTTTCAAGTTCGTCAAGCTCGCCACTGTCAGCGAAAGCCACATTGAAAACAAACCCTTTTTCAATGTTAAATCTGCCATAAAAACAAGTCAAAAAGATGAAACCAATCACAAGGAAAACAAAAAATTTTTTCTTTTTTGAAGTTTTTTTCTCAAAATTTGCTTTTTTTTGAAACAACCCCTTCCTATGCCAAGAAAAAGCAGCAAAAAAAGGTGTCATTTTGGCAACAGCTGCATAACAATGTCCAAGATGCTGGTCACAATTGGAAGGGCCATAACCAGTATCAAAATTTTTCCGCCAAGAAGGACTTTGTCTGCCAAACTTTGATTTCCCGTGTCGCCGCAAATGGATGCGGTGAATTCGGTCAAATAGCCAATGCCGATGATTTTGAAAATGATTGCGTAAAGCGATGAATTGATGCCAGATGTCGTGAAGATGTTGTTGAAAACATCAAATATGCTTGAAAGAAAGGAAAGCATATAGAAAATGATGATAATTCCACCCACAATTGAGATGAGAATGGCAAAATCAGACCGAACAGGCTTGACAATCAGGCACGCCACGCAAGTGACAATCGCAACAGCAACAATCTTAAAGAATGTGTCCATTCAGCCCTCCTTTCAAAATTCAACATCTTGTGGTGGTATGCAGTGCATAATACACCGCATCTTGTGGTGATATGCAAAACAAGATTTCGTCAAATGTCATTTTGCTTCCCAAAGCAAAGAAGAAATTTTATCAAAGCAAATGGAAAAAGATTTCATAAAAACGGCAGAATTGAAAAGTCAAACATCGTTTTGATGCTTGAAAAAAGTTCGCCAATCAAAGAAAGCACCATAAAAAGCACAACAACCACCCCTGCCAAAGTTGCCAGTGTGGAAATGTCCTCTTTGCCGCTGTTTTTGAGAATTTGACTGACCACCGCCGTCAAAATTCCAATCGCACCAATTTTGAAAATTATGTCAACCCCCAATGCAGCCTCCTTTTCGCTTTGCGTCACAAAAGTATTATCGCAAAAAACAATCCTGCAACAATCCCAAGTTTGATTGCCAAACCGCCATACTTTTTTTGCTCTTCATCACACTTGGCCTTTATCTCCAAAAATCGCGAATTAAACGATTGGATTTCTTTTGTTTGATTTTCAACATCGCTTCTTCCAAGAGTTTTCAAAAACAGCAAAACAGCATCTTTTTCCTCGCTCTTCAAACAGTCTGCTTTCTTGAAAATTTCCTCTGAAGACAGTTCTGCTTTCTTGTCGAGATAGGCAACAAAATTTTCATCAACGCCAAGAAGATTTTTCTTTGTGGCGGCATCAAAATTTTCCAGCAAAACCCTCAGCCGCTCGCGTGAAAAGTTGATTTCCAATGAAAGTTTGTCCGCAAGGGCAATCAAGGATGTGAAAAACTTTTTTCTTTTCATATATTTTGTCGAGAAAAAATAGCCCACACCGCAGCATATTGCAAAAACAACAACAATCAAAATATATTTCATCTCACAACTCCTTTCAATGCTTAATCTCATTCAATATTTCGTTTTTTGAGCCTTTCAACCTTTATGAGCCAACATTTTCATAAGGCAACTTATTCTTTTTTTTTCTTTCAAATTTCACGCTTTTTCATCATTCCACCGCTTCTGTTGATGCACATCTTTCATTACTATGCATCACGCTTGCCAGAAAGATAAACGCGCGACAAATTTTCGTTGTAAACCCCCTCAAATGTTCCAGGGCCATTTCGCTTTGACAACAGCACAAACCTTTTGAAAACTTTTTCTTTCAAAAGTTGCGCAAAGAGTGGTTTTCTGGAAAAACTTTCAATGCTGTCAGCGTGCGTTGAGGCAAAAACCTTCACTCCGCAGAAACTTGCATATCTCACCGCATCGATGTCGTTTTCTTGTCCAAGTTCATCGGTGACAATGATGTCTGGCGCAAGCGCCCTTATGCCGTTTTCAAAGCCATCTTTTTTGCTTGAAAAAGCAATTTTGTCAGTGAAAAATGAATTGATGCCACAGTCAAGTTCGCCACGCTCGTCCAAAAGCAAAACATTGTAAGCAAGCCCTCTTTCTGAAAGTTGAAAGACAAAATCGCGCAAAAAAGTTGTTTTTCCGCAGCCCGGCGGACTTATCACCAAAGTGTTTTCTGGGCCGTCCTGCCCGACAAGAAACGGATAGGCAGACAAACTGCAATTCTTGACGATATGCGGCACTCGGATGTTGCACGAGCAAAAATTTGTCATCGTTTTGATGTGTCCATTTTCCTCAACAAGATTTCCCCCAATCCCAATTCGCACGCCCTCATCTGTGACAATGAAACCTTTTTTGATTTGCTCGTTGACGGAATAGATTGAACACTCGCTTGCACGAAAAATCACATCTTCAATCATAATTTTGCTTGCAAAAAGGGCGTTCTTGATGTTGCTTGTCACTCCACTTTCACACAAGAAAAACATCCGCCCATTTATGTTGACCGCAATCGGCTTTTCAGCGCGCAGACGGATTTCGTTCACCGCTTTGAAGTTGACTTTCTCTGCCAAAACTCGATGTATTTTGTCCGGCAGGATTTTTTCCAGCATACAACTCTCCTTTGCCACATTTTATGTGCGCAAGGCGAAAGCATAAAGCATAAATAAACATCAAAAAAACACCTTTTTTGTCGAATTGTTTTTCGGCCAGAAAAAAGTTTACTCTTCAAAGCAAAAAAATGTTTACTTTTCCAAGCAAAAAACTTGACTTTTTCAATCAAAGTGCTTATAATGATAGAACTGGGCTAGATGGGGAGATAGCGGTGCCCTGTGACCTGCAATCCGCTACAGCAGGGTCGAACAGTTGCCTAGGTGCAGTTTGGTTGAATATGTGTGTCAACTTCGGATGGTGAAATCAAGGTCCTATGCAATCAGCAACTTTGAACCGTGTCAGATCCTGACGGAAGCATCACTAAAAAGACCTGTTGATGTGCCATAGGGAAACTTTGGTGGAGTTTGAAGTTTTCAAGGCAGTCGGTCAGATTGCAACAAAGCATCCGCCCAGAAATGATTGAAACGAGGTCAACCCTCGTTTTTTTCTTTTTTTTAAATCAACCGCGATGCTTTTTACTTCTCCCTTTGTCCCATTTTTCTTTTTCAAAATAATAAAGTTGATTTTTCTTTTTCCCCTCGCCAAGATTTTGTTCCAATTTTTCTTCAATCTTGTTTTAATTTCTGTTTTCATTCTGTTTTTAATTTGTTTTAATTCTGTCTCAATTCCTGTCGAAAAACTTTTTAAGTTTTCCCCGCAAAAAATTCTAAAATCTTTTAAAATTTTGCCTAATGAAAACTTTTGGAAAATTGCCAGAAAAGTTTTTAAAACATGCCCGAAATCTTTTGCAAAAAAAATCAAATGGTGATATAATGTTCCTATGAAAAATCTTTCATACTATGAAAAACGCGACCTGAAAAATATGCAAAAAATCGGCTCCTATCTTCAAGCGCTGCCCGAATATTGCTATGACTTTTTCACCGGCATTGAAAACAACACCTCCACCCTGACACGCGTCAACTACGCGATGGATTTGGCTGTTTTTTTTGATTATTTGGAGAAATATGTTGTCAAAAAGCCAAAAGGCGAAATTCTGCTTTCCGACCTTGAAAAGTTGGAAGCACGCAACATTGAAAACTATCTTTCCTATCTTTCATACTATGAAATCAACGACCATATGCAAAGAAACACTGAGCGCGGAAAAGCCCGAAAACTTGCATCGGTGAGAAGTTTTTTCAAATATCTTTTTGACCACGATATGCTGCCAAGCAATGTGGCAAGCAAAATCAGAACTCCAAAATTGCACAACAAAGAAATCATTCGCCTTGAAAAAGATGAAGTTGAAAGAATGTTGGACGCCGTGCAAAGTCCAACCACTTTTTCAAAGAGGCAAAAAAACTATAACAAAAACACCCAAGAGCGTGACAATGCCATTGTCACCTTGTTTCTTGGCACGGGCATCCGTATTTCCGAACTTGTCGGATTGAATGTTGAGGATTTTGACTTTTCACAAGATGCTTTCAAAGTGACAAGAAAAGGTGGAAATCAGACGATATTGTATTTTTCGCTGGAAGTCAAAACCGCTTTGGAAGAGTGGCTTGAAAAACGAAAAACGCTCAATCTCGACCCAAACGAAAACGCGATGTTTGTTTCATTGCAAAACAAAAGAATATGTGTCCGCGCGGTTGAAAATCTTGTCAAAAAATTTGCTCGCGAGGGAAGTCCTCTGAAAAAAATCTCCCCTCACAAACTGCGCTCCACGTTTGGCACAAACCTATATCGTGAAACGAAGGACATATATATTGTTGCGGACGTTCTTGGGCATAAGGATGTCAACACAACCAAACGCCACTATGCCGCCATCAGCGAAGATATGCGAAAGAGCGTTGCAGACAAAATCAAAATTCACCGAGCAGATTGAGGATTTTAAATAAGAAATTTTTAAGAAGATTTTAAATTGGACAATAACTTTCAAAGTTATAAAAATTTTCAAAAAAAAGCAGGCCGAAAAAACATAACCTGTTTTTTTTGCACCAAATTTTTCATTTAACCACACGAGATTTCTGTGACCAGAGCATATTATGAAAATTTTTGCCTTATAAAATTCTTTTGTCGCCACGCCCACTTTGAAAATCAACATCATTCCTTGTCAGTTGTTCATCATAAAGTCAGCATAAACGCCAAAACCTTTGGTTGGGTCGTTCAAAAAAACATGCGTGACTGCACCAATCAGTTTTCCGTCTTGAACAATTGGCGAGCCGCTCATCCCCTGCACAATTCCACCAGTCAACCCCAAAAGCCGCTTGTCTTTCACACGGAAAACAATGCTTTTGTCGTTCGGTGATTTTTGAAGATTGGCTTTGATGATTTCAATGTCATATTCCTCCGTTATGCCGCTCACACTTGACACAATTTTGGCCTTTCCAAGTTTGACGCCCAGCCTTCCACCAACTTTTGCAGTCAAATTTTCGTCAACCAACCCATTCAAATCGGTCAAAACCCCGTTTATGCCAAATTTATCGTTGCAAACAATATTCCCTTTTGGCTTTTGATTTGCGATGAAAACACACTTAAGTTCCCCCGGAGCATTCTTTCTGCCCTTGTTTATGCCAATCAGATTGCAAGGCAGGATTTTCCCAGACGAAACAGGCACAACATTTCCACTGTTCACATCCGAAATCGGATGCCCAAGTGCGCCATATTTGTGAGTGTTTTTGTTGACAAAAGTCAAAGTTCCAACACCGCTCACATCATCTTTCACCCACAATCCAAGTTTCACATCATCGCTTTCTCTGTCCGCCTTGACAAGCGCCCTGATTGGTCGGTTTTTGTGCAAATATTCCACCTCAATCTCTTCGCCAGCCGCATTTTGCAATAGGCTTGGAATTTGGTCAAGACTGTCAAACTTTTGTCCATCAATGTGCGTGATGATGTCGCCCTCCGTCAAAGGCGAATTTCCATCGTTGCTGACAACAATCGCCCCATCGGTGCATATCGAAAGTCCAATCGGCACACCTCCAAGATAAAACTCCTCTTGGTCACACAGCGTCACCGAAACACGCCGAATTGGAATAAATCCAAAAAGTTTGAAAACAACTTCATTTTTTTTGCTTTTTTGCCCGTCAACCTTGGTCTCTTTTTCCTCAAGATGAGTGGTGATGAAACTTCCAAATCGGCGATTTTCGTTGGCAATTTCCACATCCGCATAGCCAGCCAAAAACCCGTCGTCAAAAGAAAGAACTTCGCCCAAAGGAACAACGATTGAAAGAAGAAAAATAAACACAAAAACAAGGGAAACAAATTTATAGTAACTCTTTTTCATTTCCGATTTAGTTTTTGTAGTTTTGGCGCAAATATGCAGTAAAGCGCTTTTGAGACCATCAAAAATCAGCTTTAAGCACAAAAGAATATGCGGCAAGTTGTTTTTTTAGAGATTTATATTCTGGGCATACTTTTTCAACCGCTTGCCAGAATTTTGGTTTGTGGTTCATAAACAGCCCGTGACAAAGTTCGTGGCAAATCACATATTCGCACAGTTGTTCGGGCAAAATCAACAATTTCCAATTCAGTTTCATCACTTTTGATGAATTAAAACTGCCCCAAATCCTCACCGATGTTGTCGGCTTGATTTCCTTCACCTTCAGGCCTGTTTTTTGCGCAATTTCGCGTGCAAGCCCCTCAAGACGCCCAAAATTTGAGAGATAGAACTTCTTTATCAATTTTTTCTTTTTTTCATCGCTTTGGCAATCAAAGTCAAGCGAAATTTCGCTTGTTGGATGAAGAGGCATTCCTTCCAAATAGACATAATTCATAAAATCAAAACTGCTTGAAAGGTTTTCTCTTTCTTTCATTTTTGCGATGGTTTTTTCAAGCCACCTTGCCTTGCTTTGCAAAAAGGCATCAATCTTTTTTTGAGAGAAGTTTGATGGAACTTTCAAAACAGCATTCTCGCTGTCAATGATTTTCAGCACCATCGTTTTTCTTTTCATCTTGACAATTTCAATTTTCATTTTGTCATTATAGCACAAAAAAATTTTTGATGCAACAAAATTTTCAACAATGCAGAATGTTGCATAACACCACAACATATTGTATGAATTATGCACATAACACCAAATATGTTGTTGTGTTATGCAGAATAAAATTTTTTGCATAATACCTCAAAAAAATTTGACTTTTTTTTATTTTAAGTTTAAAATACATATTGAAAAACAAGTTGTGTAATAATTTTGTGCAACAACCACAGAACAAACATCACTTTTGACGCAAAATCATCAAAACTTTTGGAAAGGAGTTTTTATGGCATATAATTCATCAAGTGCAAGTTCTTATCTGATTTTGGACAGCCTTGCAGACGGGTCAAAGTATGGTCTTGAAATCATCGAGCACATCTCAAAAAGGACGGGCGGTGCTTTTGTTTTGAAAAAGCCAACACTTTATTCCTGCCTCACCCGAATGGAAAAAAAAGGTCTTGTTTCTTCGTCATATTGGGGCGACAGCGAATTGGGTGGCAAACGCCATTACTACACCATCACAACCGATGGCAAGCGTGAATATGCACAACTTTCGCTTGAGTTTCAAAATGCAAATTTCACATCTGAGGAAGAGGAAGAAGAGCCAAAAGATGATGCCGTTTTTGTTGAAGAACGCATCTCCACCCCAACCATTATGCAGCAAGACAACATTTTCAATCTGGTGAATGGTCAGCAAACCACTGCAAAAGAGGAAGAAAGGTCAGAAAAAAAACAAGAAAACAATGTTGTTGAAAATCAAATGGACATCTTTTCGCTGCCTGTTGAGGAAAAGGTGGAAGAGCAAGAAAATGTTTCGCAAAATGAGACCTATCAATCACAGACAAGCACACAAAACAACTCGGAAACAAATTCACAAACAAACTCGCAATACACAACCAATCTTTTTGGTGACCGCACAGTTGCGGCACAAGAGAGGATGGATTTCAATCAAACAAACTTGCAGGAAGAAGAAAAGCGCGATGATGCCGTTCTCCTTGCAGATGATGAGCGCCTGACAACTGAGGAAAAAGACGAAAATCAGCGTATTTTTGACACTTCAAGTGAACTCAAAAAATTCCGCAAACGCAAAAGTTTTGCCGAAAATCAAATTGAGATGGATGTTGTTTATGAAACAGAGCAAGACCAAGAAATTCAAAGGGCGCGTATTGAAGAATTGAAGGCATCTTTGCTTTCAGCAAGAAACAAGGGTTTTTCGTCACAAGAGCCTCCAAAAGAGCGCTCAAATTTTGCATATCAACCAACCTTTGAAAATCCGCAGCCTGCCGCCCAACCAATGCAACAAACTGCGCCGCAACAACATCAGCAAGAGGAAATCATTTCGCAAGTTCAACCAGATGATGATGCTGTTTTCATCACTTCAAGATATGACGAAGTGCCTGTTCAAAAGAAAATCACTCCTCCCGACATTGAAATCAGCGTGACAACCGAAAATCTGCCTGCACCAAAAAGAAACTCCAATTTGGAGCCAACTTACAAAGATATGATGTCAAAGTTGTTTGAACGCAAGAAAGAAAAAGAGCAGGAACAGCAACAAGAAAAATCCGCTAAGCCTGCCCAAAAACAGTCCCCTGCTGCTGCCGCAAAGGTTGAAACCGAAAACTGTGCAAAAGTTGACAGTTTTGTGGACTATAGCACCCTCAAAAAATACTATAATGGTCACGGAATTGAATTTAAGGAATATCAATCATCAAAAGTTGAAAGAAACCACAACACAAACTTTTTGTTGTTCATAAGTTCAATTGTCCTGCTGTTTTTGTCAGGTGTTGGAGCAGCGGTGATTTATGGAATTGCATATGCAACAAAATTCCTCAACCCAACCACAAATTTTATGTTCTACACCATTCCAATTCTTTTCTTCCTATACACCATTTTCACACTTGTTCGCCTGAAATGGTTTGCCAGCAAGAAGGCAACACTTCTCTATAATAGTGTTGTGAATTGGGCAATTTTTGTGCTGTCAATTGTGATTGTTGTCATTGTCAACATTATCTGCGGAATGCAATACGAAAATATGCTGCCATACATCACCTCGCTTGTGCTTCCAATCTATGCGATGCTTTTGTGCTTCCCATTGAATTACTACATCAAAAAGTTTTTGTATAGACACTTTTCAAGATAAAAATTTTGCAAGATTGAAAAAGCGTTTTTAAAGATGAAAAATAAAGCCAATTTTGGCTTTATTTTTTTTGTTTTCAACCATTTATTTTTTTGTTTTTTCATCATCTTTTCAAAACATCACCATTTTTTCAAGATGCCACTTGCTGTTTCAAAGTATGACAAATGTTTGACATCGTCCTTCACAACAATTGGAATTTTTTTGACAATGTTGCCATCTCTTGTAACAGTCGCCGTTCCAACAACATCGCCTGCTTTTGCTGGTGCATAAACTTTTTCATTTGTTTCAACACTGACTTCATATCCCGTCTTGTCGCCTTTTTTCACAACAGCAGTGAAATCGTCACTTGCAAACACTGGCGTGCTGTCAACCTTTCCTTTGCTCACAGGCAAATTGGCAATTTCCACTGCACTGTCAACAAGTTTTTGCGCCTCAAAGTTGTTGAAGCCATAGTTGAACAGTGTTGCACTTTCATTAAATCTTGTTTTGCTGTTTTCTGCACCAACAACAACCGAAATCAAACGCATATCATTTCGCACTGCTGATGCCCCCAAGCAACACCCAGCCTCGTTTGTTGAGCCGGTTTTTCCACCGTCACATCCTTGATAGTATCTTATCAATCTATTTGTGTTGACAAGTTCAGTTTTGCGCCCAGATGGATGTGTCAACTCGTCCATCCAAATTGTGCTGTAAGTGTGATAGGTGTCATATTTCAAAATCTCTTTCAGCAAAATTGCGGTGTCTTTTGCGGACGAATATTGCTCTGGTGCAGGCAGACCCGTGCAGTTTGCATAGTGTGTGTCATTCATCCCAAGTTCCTTGGCGCGTTTGTTCATTCTGTTTGTGAACGCATTTTCGTTGCCATTAAAATATTCCGCCAAAGCAACACTTGCATCGTTTGCGGAAGCCATAATCACCGACTTCAACAAATCCTCAAACCGATATTCAACATATGGGTCCAGAAAAACTTGCGAGCCACCCATGCTTGATGCATTCTCAGTTGTGGTGATTTTTGTGTCAAGCGCCACATTTCCCTCCTCAAGTTCTTCCAAGGAAATCAAAATCGTCATCATCTTCACCATACTTGCAACAGGCAAATGGTCCGTTTCGTTTTTGGCATAAAGCACCTCATCGCTGTCAAACTCCACCAAAATTGCACTCTTGCTTGTGATGTCGATGTCCGATGCGGCATAAGCGATGCCAACCCACAGAGTTTGCATACTACCACAAAATATTGCGAGCATAAGTATGCATACCACACAACATATTGAAAATCTTTTCATCTTAAAACTCCTTTCGATGCTTTTAGATTTTCCAAATTTGTCTGAAAATATGCAAGGTTGAAAGCCTCAAAATTTTTCTAAATGACCAAAATCACGCGCCCACTGAGCAGGCAAAGCAAAAGAGTTTCCACCAAATTGAGAAGAACAAGAGCAATAAATCCGCCAATCACAAAAACAAGCCTGTTCACATCAACCCCACCATATCGCTTGCAATTTTGATTGAGTTGCCGCAGAAGAAGATAGAACAAAATCATCACAAACAGCGTCAGCATCTGGCACGGCAAAATGATGATGACCGCAGTGAAAAGTGAGCCTATGCCATAGAAAACAAAAATCAGTGCAAAATTCAAGCCGAAAAGATAGGCACGGAAAACAAACAACGCACAGGCAAATGGAAAAAGATAGGGTGACAGTGCAAGCAACACAATCAAAATCAAATTGACAAAAAGTGACATTGTGCGTGACAAAAATGCGGAAGATGAGGCTGCAAACCCTGAATAAAAATCTTGCAAATCAATTTCGCGCAGTTGATAGAGTTGATATGAAGTGTTATATTTGACTGCCACAAACACGCCCACACCGATGCCGCACAGGACAAGCGCCACAATGACAGCAATTTTCCACTTGTTCGCCCGCACCGCTCCGATGCAAGAATATTTCAATCCATCAAAAAAGGAGGAAGTTTTCAATGACCTGACCATAGTTTATGTTTATTGATTTTAAATGTAAAAAATAACAAAAAAGAGAAAAAGCCGATTTTGCTCAGGCTTTCTTTCTGATTTATGATTAAATATTTTCAAAATCAATCAAAAATTGTGTTTATTTCTAAATTCTCACAAAAATTTTAACTTATTTCCGCAAGTTTTGCAAAATCTTAAAACTACAATTGTTTTGCAAGCAGTTGTTTTATGTCATCAATTTTGTGCATCTTGTGCTTTTCCCCCTCTCGATGACTTCAAAAGCACATCAGCGATTTTGCAACTCCTCAGCCAAAATTTTGAGTTGCTCATAGGTGATGCCGCCTTGAAAATAGGCAATATACGGCTTCTTGATTGGGCTGTCACACGAAAGTTCCAGCGATGCCCCCTCAACAAACGTTCCTGCCGCCATAATGACATCGGTCGTATAGCCCGCCATCGCGTAAGGCATCGGCACAAAACTGCTGTCAACAGGTGACAATTTTTGAATGAGTTGAACAAAAGAAATCAACTCCTCTTCGGTGTCAAAAACAATGCTTTTGATGATGTCATAGCATTTCTCGTTTGTGTCTGGAATGACGCGATGCCCCTTTTGTTTCATAACTTCGCCCACAAGCAGCCCACCTTTCAGCGCTTGGCTGACAATGTGTGGGGCAAGAAACAAACCTTGATAGAACAAACGATAGCCCGCTTCATAACTTCCCGTTTCGCGTTTGAGTGATGGACAAGTGAAGCGGTTTTCAATTTTTTCAATCGCCTTTTTTGTTCCAACAATATAGCCGCCCGTTGCCGCGAGTGAACCGCCCAGATTTTTTATGAACGAGCCCATAACAACATCCGCTCCAACCTCTGTTGGCTCTTTTGTTTCAACAAATTCGCCATAACAGTTGTCAACAACGATAAATGTTTCCGGAGATGCGTCTTTGATTTTCGCAAAAATCGGCGCCATCTCATCACAAGAAAGGGCCTTTCGTGAGGAATAACCCCTCGATTTCTGAACAAAAACAACTCTTGGCTTATGTTTTTTCACTTCGCTCAAAATTCGCTTCTCATCAAAGTGGTCGTCAACAAGGTCCAAAAATTCAAATTTCACACCCAAACTTTCCAAACTGCCGTTGTCAGCGCCATAAAGAGTGTCATTGAGAGTGTCATAAAGTTCTCCCGTGATGGAAATCATCAAATCATTTGGACGCAAAAGCCCATACAGTGCTGTTGCGATTGTGTGCGTGCCACAAGTCAGATGCGGAGAGCATATCGCATCCTCGGCACCGAAAATTTTTGCCACCAATCTTGCAAAATCATCACGGCCACGGTCGGTGTAGCCATAGCCCGTTGTGCCAACAAAGTGCGAAGTTGTCACTCCAATCTCGCGAAAAGCATCCAACACCTTTTTTTGATTGAAAAATGCCACCTGCTCAATTTCTTCAAACTTTGGCCTCAAACTTTTTTCGATTTCTTCAAGTTCACTTTTGCTTTTTTCCACTCTTGATGCACTTTTTTCCGCCTTCTTCATAAATCTTTCTCCATTTTTCTCAAAAATCAATTTTCAAATTTTTTTCCTTTCAAATCTGTTTTGTCGGTGCTTCTTTATGCAAGGTTGGATAGGTTTTCACTGCATCTTCAAATTTTGCAAGTGCAAAATCATTTCTTTCCAAGCGACCATTTGGCACGATATGTCCGTCAGCATAAGCATTTGAAAAATTGTTTAGCGCGGCGCTGCAAAGTGCATCAACAAAAGCATCTTCTTTGGCTTTTTCAATGGTCGATGAAATTTCTGGATATGCCTTTACCCACTCCTGCAACATGCGGTCAACAGCTTCAACATTCTTCTCTCGGCAGGCAGAAGCAAATTCCTTTTGCGGAAGGTTTTTCCGTATGGAAAGCGGAATTTTGAAAACAATCCCCGACAAATTGTTAAGCATAAATTCAAGAGAAAACAATGTTGGATTGCTTGTTTTGTTCCTGTTTTTCAACACAGCCATACAAACATCGTTTGATGAGGTGTAATATTCCACAATTTTCTTGCCGATGTCAAACAATTCTTTCTTTTTCTGGTCGTCACAAGCAAGTTCTTGCAGTTGTTGTGTCAGCCCTTCAAGCAAATATTCCCTCAGTGTTTGGTCATTTCCTTGTTTTTGCAGCCCCTTAAAAGTCATATAAATCCTCTCAGGATTTTTGTGCAAATAGCCAAAACTTGCATAAGAAAGTTCGCACACAAGAAGTTCGCCCTTCCGAAAAGGCGTGGCAAGCCCATATCTTGCAAGAAGATTGAGTTCGTCAACAAACTTTTCCTTTGAAATGTCAAGACCATTCTTGTCAACCTCATCAAAAAGCGCACCATTAAAAGAATGTGTTGAAAATCGGTTGCTTTTGTTTTGACTTTCAACAGCAGATGCAATCAAAGCCAAATCTTGAACAGAATGCGGATTTTTGATATCAAGTTGAGCGGCCACAATGTCAAGCATATGTGGCACAACCGCCTTCAAAAAAACATCTTCCCGAGAAATATAGGTTTTTGCATTTAGATATGTTTTTCCGATCTCATCCGCAAGCACTGAGATGCTCTGGTCAGAAAAATCAGCGGTTGAAACAGCATAGTTGACCAAAAAATCTCCAAACATATCATTTAGGTTTTCCGCCTTGTCCAAACTTGAACATTGTTGAACATAATTTTTTACTTTTTCGTTTGCATACACCCGCTGCAAAAAATCTGCAATTTCTTCTTTTGAAATTTCCACGACTTGTTTCATTGCCCCATGCCTTTTTGTTTTTTATTCTTAAAATTTTTCTTTTCCTTTTTTTGTCGGCCCGAACAGCAAAAATATTCTGAAAAATATTAAATGTCGAAAACACCCCAAGAAATTGGCTCAAATCTTTTTCAAAATGTCTTGCGCAACATAAATTCCACTTGCCGATGCCTGCGAAAGTGACTCCGTCACTCCACTTCCATCGCCAATCACATAAAGCCCCTCAAAACGCGTTTGCAAGTTGTTGTCAACCTCCACAGCCATTGTGTAGAATTTCACCTCAACGCCATAAAGAAGAGTGTCATCGTTTGCTGTGCCCGGTGCAACTTTGTCGAGAGCAAAAATCATCTCAATGATGCCGTCAAGAATACGCTTTGGAAGAACAAGGCTCAAATCGCCTGGCGTTGCTTGCAAGGTTGGTGTCACAAAACACTCATCAATACGCTTTTGCGTTGAGCGACGTCCTCTTATCAAATCGCCAAACCTCTGCACAATCACCCCTCCTCCAAGCATATTTGAAAGCCTTGCAATCGCTTCGCCATAGCCGTTTGAATCCTTGAAAGGCTCTGAAAATGTTTTTGAAACAAGAAGGGCAAAATTTGTGTTTTCTGTCTGCTTGCTTGGGTCCTCAAAGCTGTGCCCGTTCACAGTGATGATGCCGTTTGTGTTTTCGTTGACAACCGCACCTTTCGGGTTCATACAAAAAGTTCGCACTCTGTCGTTATATTTTTTCGTGTAGTAAACAATCTTTCCCTCATAGAGTTCGTCTGTGATATGTGAAAACACCTCAGCAGGAAGTTCCACGCGCACTCCGATGTCAACACGATTGGATTCGGTTGGGATGTTCAAATCCTGACATATTTTTTCCATCCATTTGCTTCCACTTCGACCAACGGAAACAATGCAGTGGTCACAAGAGAATGTCCCATTTTTTGCAACAATTTCAAAACCTTTGCCCACAACCTTGATTGCCTCAACCGGTGTGTCAAAGAAGAAATCAACCCTGCTTTTCAGCTCAGCATAAAGATTTTGCAGAACAACAAAATTTATGTCCGTCCCCAAATGTCGAACAGAAGCATTGAGCAGATGCAGGTCGTGTTCCAAACACAACTTTTTGAACCTTGTTCCTTCGGTGGAGTAAAGTTTTGCTCCTTGCCCGCCGTGGCTTAAATTGATTTCGTCAACATAATTCATAAGTTCCAGTGCACGCTTTTTGCCAATAAACTCAAACAAATGTCCGCCGAAATCGTTTGTGATGTTGAATTTTCCGTCAGAAAAAGCCCCTGCACCGCCAAAACCACTCATAATGGAGCAGGTTGGACACTTTATGCAAGTTTTCACCTTGTCGCCAATCGGACATTTACGCTTTGAAAGTTCGTGTCCCATCTCAAAAACAGCAATTTTCAAGTTGGCGTTCTGCTTGACAAGTTCGTATGCCGAAAAAATTCCACCTGGGCCTGCACCGACAATAATCACATCATATTTCATAAGTTCCTCCTCAAAATCTTTTGTGCCACATTTCACACACCCATTCACACCCATTATAGCATAAAATTTCACTCAATGCACCTCAATTTGACATAAAAAAGAAAAATTTTGTTTTTATTGTGAATATTTTTCAAAAATGTCCACAACATAAGAGTAGGTTAAGTGACCTGAAAAAAATCTCAGAAATCTTAACCGAAGAAAAAGGAAAGAGAATGCTGTGAAAAAATAGATGATTGGCATCTCTTTTCTTTTTTTGAAAAGTATGACAACAAAATTGCCAAAAAAATTCGACAGCAAAGTTTTTGAAAGATATTCAACAACAAAGTGAAATTTGCTTTGAGATTTCTTTTGAATTTGGTATAATGCTTTTGGAGTGCAGAGACCGGCACATCTTAAAGGAGAAACAAAACAAATGGCAAAAAAAAGTAATTTTGACTATAAAGATTTGACCAAATCTCAACAAAGTTGCCTTTCGCTCATCGAATCACTTGGAATTTATGAGTTGCGTGCTTTGGCAAGAGTTTTCGGCGATTCTGCACCGACCACAATCAAGCGAAACGACCATATAAATTTTGTTATGAACAAAATTCTTGCTGGCGATGACTTGCAGCCACTCCCACTTCGTCAAGGGCGTCCGTATAAGGAACTTTCCAACATAAACGGCATTTTGGCAGAACTTTCAAGCATAACCGGAAAGGATTATTCCATCAAATCCGCAGGCGACGACAAACCACACGTCAACAAAGTTGTGCAATTCAAGCAAGTTGATGTTGAAATTTATCGCAAAAAAATCAATCCAATCCGCGTCAGCGGCGTGCTTTGCGACAAAAGCGAAAAAGAAATGTTCCTTCAAAATCAAAGCGGCGAAAGGAAGTCCGTTTTGGTCAAGAAAAGCAACTATCCAACCCTGCAACCATATGACTTCATCACCGGAACGGCAGTTGAAATGAACGCGAACAAAGAATATATTCTTGACACTCTTGACAGTGTCAACTTTGAAAACGCAAAAACGTATCAGCGAAAAACAGTTGAACTTCAACCCACACTCCCAGAGAAGCGCTTTGCTTTTGGTCAAACATCTTTGTTGCTGGGCGGAAGATATATGTTGAACACACCAAAATTTGCTGAAAATCCAACAACAAAAAACTTAGTGTCAAAACTCAAATCAAATGGAATTGTCACAATTGGATTGTTTCCAAATGTGATGCCAGAAGAAGAAACCTTGCTCAAACAACTTGGATTTGACAATGTTTTTGCTTTGCCATATGAGGACAACCCATATCAAATCAACGAAACACTCAACATTTTTGTTGAACATATCAAACACCTTCAACAGTGCGGATTTTCGTTGGCGGTTTTTGTGGAGGATTTTGTTTCGATTGCAAATATTGTTGATTTTGCCTTCAAAAACAACTCAAAAACATCAATGGGACACACAGAGGCATCAAACACACTTGTCAAAAAAGTTGTTATGCTTGCAAAAGCGGACAAAAGTGGTCACAACACCACCCTTTTCACAACTGTTGATGACGTTGACAAAATTGACCCATTGTTTGTTTCGGCGGTTTACAAAGTTTGCAACAAAGTTGAGTTATGAAAAACAAAAAAGAAAGCCCCAAACGAAAGTTTGGAGTTTTTTTAATATTTTGGTTCATATTGCCTTGTTTATGCTTTGTTTTTCTCAAATTTAATTTGCAGGAACAAATTAAAACAGATTAAACCTTAAAACACATTAAAGAATGCGGTTGAGATAGTCATTTTTCTCTTCACGTTCCTGCTTTTCTTCTGTGGTTTCCGAATGTGCAGGGCTGTCAAATATGCCAGCAATTTCTTCACCTATCCCAGAAAAAACTTCTTTCACATTGTCAACAAACCGGTCACCATTTTCACGTTTGACCTCAGAAAGTTCTTTGCTACACTCTTTTTTGAACGATTTCAGCATAATAGCCCTGGCCTTTGCATAGTCAGGGCCATAATTTTTTTCTGACTTTTCGGCACTTGGGAAATCAATAAATTTGTAATGGATATGGTCACTCACTTTGCCAAACTCATTGACGAAATCCAAATAGGTTTCGATGCTTTTGATGATTTTATCCTTTTTCGGCTCAGCCGAAGTTTTCAATTTTTCTTCTTTCTTGATGAGAATGGCAGCAAGAGCATAAATCGTCATATCGTTTTCAGCATTGATCGAATACCATTTTGTTTCGTAGGCACGTTTAACACAGTCACTGGCTGACTTTGAGTGTGCATAAGTGTTGAGATATTTGTGAATGGCTTGGATTGCTTGTTTTTGTGTCAGATGTTTTTCCATATAATTTTCATTTTCCCCTTTGAATTACTTTCTTCTCCTTTTTAGGATATCACATTCAGCAAAAATAAGTCAAACAAACAAAGTGACATTTTCAGCAAAAATCACATCATTTTCTTTTTTGTGTCGGTTGGATGATTTTCATATTTTTGTTTGATACAACAATATGTGGTGTATTATGCAATGCATACCACACTTTATGTTGCGGTGTTATGCGCTTGCAAACAAACAATTGAGAACATCATTTGTCTTCATCAAGTTTCAGAATGCTCATAAAAGCCTCACTCGGAATTTCAACCGAGCCAATTTTCCTCATACGCTTTTTGCCCTCTTTCTGCTTTTCCAAAAGTTTTCTCTTTCGCGTTATGTCCCCGCCATAGCACTTGGCAAGCACATCTTTCCTCATCGCAGAAATCGTTTCTCGTGCAATCACTTTGTTTCCGATGCACGCCTGAATTGGCACTTCAAAAAGTTGTCGTGGAATGATTTTTTTCAACCTCTCTGTCAATTCTCTTCCGCGAGCATACGCCTTATCCTTATGGACAATCAGTGACAATGCATCACACTTCTCACCATTCAAAAGAAGGTCAACTTTCACAAGTTCTGCCCGTTGAAAACCACAAAATTCATAGTCAAAACTTGCATACCCCTTTGTGCGCGATTTCAAACTGTCAAAAAAGTCATATATGATTTCGCCAAGCGGCAAAACATACGAAAGTTCCACTCGCTTTTTGTCAAGATATTGCATATCTTTGAAAACCCCGCGTTTGTCTTGACAAAGTTCCATAATCGCACCAACATACTCCGGCGGAGTGAATATGCTTGTTTTCACAATTGGCTCTTCAATTCGGTCAATTTCAACCTGTGGTGGCAGGTTTGACGGATTGGACACTTCAAGCATCTCGCCATTCGTTTTGAAAACATTGTAAGAAACACTTGGAGCTGTTGTGATGATGTCCAGGTCAAATTCCCTCTCCAGCCTCTCCGTGATGATTTCAAGATGCAAAAGCCCCAAAAATCCGCACCTAAACCCAAACCCAAGCGCTGTTGAGTTTTCTGGTGTGAATTGCAAACTTGCATCGTTCAGTTTCAATTTCTCCAAACTGTCTTTCAGTTCGTTGTATTTCGCCCCGTCAACAGTGAAAATTCCGCAGAAAACCACCGGTTGCACTTCTTTATATCCCGGCAGCGCCTCACTGACAGGATTGTCGGCAGAAGTCACCGTGTCACCAACTTTCACATCGGTCACATCAAACACTTTGCCCGTTTGCATCATCAAAATACGGTCACCCGCTTTCACTTGCCCATCAAACACTCTGATAAGGCAAACCGCCCCTTTGAAATTGTCATAGTGGCTGTCAAAAATCAGGCATTTGAGCGGTTTTGTTTCATCTCCGCTTGGCGCAGGAATTTTTTCGATAATCGCTTTCAAAACTTGATCGATGTTTGTTCCATCTTTTGCGGAGATGCACGGACAATCGTGTGCATCCAAGCCAATCACATCTTCAATCTCCGCTTTCACATCGTCAACGCGAGCAGATGGAAGGTCAATTTTGTTTATGACAGGCACTGTTTCAAGGTTGTTGTCAAGCGCCAAAAAAGTGTTTGCAAGCGTTTGTGCCTCAACCCCTTGTGACGCGTCAACAAGAAGAAGAGCCCCCTCGCAAGCAGCCAGCGAGCGCGAAACCTCATAGGTGAAATCGACATGTCCCGGCGTGTCAATCAGGTTGAGAGTGTATTCCTCGCCCTCAAAGTCATACACCAAACGCGTTGGGGCAAGTTTGATTGTTATGCCCTTTTCGCGTTCAAGTTCCATACTGTCAAGGATTTGGTCCTGCATATCTCGTTTTGACACAGTGCCTGTGGTTTCAATCAAGCGGTCGGCAAGCGTGCTTTTGCCGTGGTCAATATGCGCAATTATGCAAAAATTCCTTATGTGCGATAAATCTTTCAAATGAGTGCTCCTTGCAAATTTTCAACTTTTGAGTACTTTTGAATTATTTTACCTTAAAACACTGCCATTTTGCAACAAAATGAGAAACAAATTCGCGTCTTGAGAGGAAATTATTTTGAAAAAATAAACCGATTTGATATAATAAATTTTGAATGTGAAAAAGGAGGTTTCAAATGGCAAAATTATATTACAAATTTGGTGCGATGGGGTCGTCAAAAACCGCATCGGCGCTTATGTGCAGGTTTAACTATCTTCAAAAAGGCATCAGTGTTTTGCTTTTGAAACCAAAACTTGACACTCGCAGCAAGGAAAATGAGGTGACATCGCGCATCGGCTTGACTGCGCCTTGCGTTTCGTTTGCTGAAAATGAGAGCATAGCGGATTTGTTTGCCGCAGCCAATGAAAAAGAGAAAGTTGAAGTTGTGATTGTGGATGAATGCCAATTTTGCACAAAAAAGCAAATTGACCAACTGCGCGAAATTGCCGAAAGTGTGCCTGTTTTGTGCTATGGGCTGAAAACCAATTTCAAGGGTGAACTTTTTGAAGGCAGCAAGCGTCTTTTGGAAGTTTCGGACAGTATTCAAGAAGTCAAAAGTGTTTGTGAGTGCGGCAAGAAAGCAATTATGAACGGTCGTTTTGTGAAGGGCTTGATTGTGACGGAAGGCGAAGAAGTTGTGATTGGCGGCGATGAAAAATATCGCAGTTTGTGCTGGTCGTGTTTCAAAAAAGAGCAAAACAAGGCGCTCATCTATCAAAAAATCATCAAATATTTGAAAATTTTTGACAATATGGACAGTGCTGGTGATTGGTCTGGTGACACAGCGATTGACAACATTGTGATGCACACCCCTCACGTGATTTATGATGAAGAGGTGCAAAATTTCATCAACGATTTCAAAACTTTTCAAATTAAAGACCCTCAAAAAGTTTTGTTGATTGATGACAACATCGCGACCTTACGCAAAATTCCGATGAAGGACAAAAATTTTGACTATATGATGAATTTGATTTCCTATGCTTTGAAACTTGAAAAAATCAAGCCGGGGCTTTTAAAAACTCTCATTGAAGAAGGCACAGTCACAAAGTGGCTTCGACAAATCAAAAAATGTGTCGGTTGACTAAAAATTTTGACTAAGCAAAAATTTTATAAACTAAAAGGCTAAAAAATTTATCAACCGAATAACACCCCAAGAAATTTATCAACTAAAAAACTTATCAGCCAAGAATTTGATTAAACAAAAAAAAGAAGAGCCGTTTTACTCTTCTTTATTTTTTTCTTCTATTTGAAGCAAACTTTCAAATTTGTTCTCAAACACCTTCTTTGGATTTTAAAAAAATTTTCGATTTATGTTGTCTTTTTATTTGCGGCAACAAGTTGAAATTGATTTTTGTGCTTACATCAACACAAAGTTGTTTTGTGTCACTTTCCGCCAAGACATTTTTCGCAAACACCATTTGGATACACTTTTTCAGAAGGTTTGAAATCTTTGTCATAGACTTTCATATCATATCCAAAATAGTCATCTTTTTTCTCTGTGCAATCAACATCAACCATAGCAATTCCATAGCCTGCCTTAAGGGTGGCAAGTTGATAGACATCACCTGTGTGCAGAACACCATCAATAACAACATAGGCATCTTCTTTGGCTGACAAAACATAAAAATTACTGCGATCCAATGTCAGATTGTCATCAAGACCATCATCCTTTTCCTCCCTTGCACAGCCCACAAGTCCAATAGATGCAAACATTGATGCGCAAAGTGAAAGTGCTGCAATTGTTTTCAGTTTTCCATTCATAATTTTCTCTCCTTTTATGCCTAAATTATATCACAAACACCGCTTGTTGTCAATACCCATTTTTTAAAAAATTGTGTTTTGTTAATTGAAAAAAGAGCCACGCAGGCTCTCTTATTTTTTCTCAATTTCAAAATGAGAATTATCGGCACAAAAGTTGTCAGATTTGTTTGTTAAACTTTTCCCATGCCCTTTTCCACACTCACCTTATGCAATCAAGCACAAAAAGCAACCCAAGCGATCTTCACTTGTTGACTTTTTCCATATATGACCCATCACGCGTGTCAACACGAATAACATCACCAATATTGACAAAAAGCGGAACATTGATGACATAGCCCGTCACAAGTTTTGCAGGCTTCTTTGATGCCTTCGATGTGTCACCCTGAATGCCAGGCTCAGTGTCAGCAACCTCCAACTCAACAAATGTTGGTGGATAAACCGCAAAAGGCACACCTTTATAGATATACATCGTGGTTGTCATATTTTCTGTGACAAAATTCAAAGCATCAGCAACAACATCTTTGTTGAGTGGCATTTGCTCATATGTTTCATTGTCCATGAAATAATAAAGATCGCCATCGTTGTAAAGATAAAGCATTTCCTTCTTTTCGATGACAGCCTCTTGAAACTTGTCACCAGGGTTGAAAGTTGTTTCCTTCACCTGCCCAGTCATCACGTTTTTGATTGTTGCTCTCACAAATGGTGAGCCTTTGCCGGGTTTGACGTGCATAAATTCTGTGACGCTGTAAACCGCACCTTCCATTTCAAATGTTGTTCCTTTTCTGAAATCTCCTGCTGTGACCATAACATCTCCTATTTTTTCTTTCATATTTTTGTGGATGCACCCGCTTTGCGTTTTTTTCTGCTTTTTCTTTCCGGCTTGGCAAGTGTTTCTGCATCCGCTTTAATCTGATTTAGTTTAGCACATTCAGCACGCCAATATCAAGTGTTTTTGTGAAAAAAGTTTGAAAAACACCTGTTTTTAACGCCCTTTCTTCATATCAAGATATGTTTTTTTCATAAAAACGCTGTCTTCCGCCATCGTTCCGTTGCTTTCGCAAACAATGTGACAGGACATATCATTGTCCAACAAACACTCGCAAAGCGGCTCAAAATTTGGGCCAAAAGTGTTGTCGTCAAAAGTCAGATGGCGGATTTCACCCTTGTCACCATACTGAATTTTCGAAAAATGTATGTGTGCGTTTTTGGTGCGATATTCCCCCAACTTCTCAAAAGAATAGTCAAATATGCGCTGAAAATCCTCTTTCGTTTTCAAACTTCCCTGCGTCAGTGCGTTGATATGCCCAAAATCAAATGTTGGCATAAGTTTTTCAGAAATTGTGCACAGGTCAATGATTTCTTTCCAAGTGCCAATCTGCATCTGCTTGCCCATTGTTTCGGGATTGACAAACATTCCATCATCAAGTTCGGTTTCAACCTCAGGCATAAACTGTTTGAAACGCTCTGTCAAAAGTCTCAGCGCATTCTCGCGTGTTTCCTTTCCACAAGAGCCTGCGTGAAAGGTGAAACGCTTTGCGCCAAACGCCTTCATAAAGTTGATGCCGGTGCGAACATAGCCAAGCGACTTGTCAAACATTGTTGGGTCGGGATTTGCAAAATTGATGAAATACGGAGCGTGGATTGAAATTTCAATGCCGCTTTTGGCAAATTCTTGCCCAATTTTCTGCGCCATATCAAAATTCATCCGATAGCCCTGACCAAAACTGTATTCAAACAGGTCAAGTCCGCCTTCAAACAACCCCTTGCCCTGACTTTCCAGCCACTTAGGAGTTTGCAGCGTTGTCTTGAAACCTTGTGTATAAAAACTTTCGCTGTTGCCAGCCGGCCCAAACAAAACTTTTCCCATTTTCTCTCCCGTTTCTTTGATTATACATCTTTTGCAAGCCCAAAAGCAAGCGAAACAAATGCCGCCACAAAAAAACAAACCACATTCAATCTGATTATTCCAGCAAGAATAATATAAGATTGCTAAAAAGAAAAAATTAAAGCGCAAAAACCAAAATGCACAGACATAACACAAAACTGCATTATGTTAAACGAAGTTCAAGTTTAAGCAATCCATCTTCAAGTGAGCCAACTCCCAAGAAAATGGGCTTCTCGCCTGTTGTTGAAAATGTGCCATAGACACAAAATTTTGATGCCTTTTTATCCATATTTGGCGCAATCTTTTGCCCACAAAGAAGTTTTGATGTTTGGTTTTCATCCAAAAAGACCTTTTCAAAATCAAACAATTTTTCACTTGGAACAACTTCAAAATCACCAGATTTGATTTGTTCAATCGTGAACGCGTCATCAAGAGAAAATCCGCCACATTTTGTGCGCAAAATGTTTCGCATCGTGCCATAGGTTGAGAGTTTTTCCGCCAAATCTCGACATATGCAGCGCACATATGTTCCGCTTGAACACGAAATTTCAAATTTGAAGATGTTTTTTCCAAGCATCTGCAACACCCTCAAATCAAAAATTTCAATCTCTTTTGGCTTCAATTCCAAAGTTCTGCCTTTCAATGCTTCTTTATAGGCAACTTTTCCATTCACCTTTTTTGCTGAAAACATAGGCGGCATTTGAAGTTGTTTTCCAATCATTGTTTTGGCCGCACTCTCCACTTCTTCAAGCGTCAAATTGCAAGGTTTTTCTTTTGTCACCTTGCCCGACAAATCCAAAGTGTCCGTTTCAAAACCAAACTCAAAGTCTGCAACATAAGTCTTTTCTTTTTGAAGAAACAAATCAAACAGTTTTGTGGCCGAGCCAACAGTCACAAGCAGCAGCCCTTCACCTTCAAGGTCAAGAGTCCCCAAGTGCCCGCACTTTTTTGCACCAACACTGCGCTTGACAATGTTGACTGCCGTGTTTGATGATATGCCAACGGGTTTATGCACCAGCACAATCCCACTTGAACAAAATTTGTCAGCTTTGAAGTTTTTATCGTTGCAGCCTTTTGGTTCTGCGTTTTCAACCATAATGCCCTCATATTTCCGACCGCAAAGGTCAAAATTGTTTTTCTTGAAATTCTCGCCAGTTTGTCATTTTCCGACATCTAAATGCCAAGAATTTTCAATTTTAATTTAAACAACTTTCACTTTATTCAATTTCAATTTGCAAAGGCTGTCCCAATTCAGTAGTTCAAAATTTCATTCATCCAAACTTTGCAAGCGGATTTAAGTTGTTTTTTTGTGCCTTCAAAAACAAAACCCGAAGCGCAATCGTGACCTCCACCGCCAAATTTCTTTGCAAATTTCTGTGCGCTCAAACCCTTTGTACGAATGGCGATTTTGAATATATTTGGCTGATTTTCAACGCACAAAAACGATGCTTTTGTGCCATCAAAGTTGATAATCAAAGTGGTGTATCTTTTCACCATTTCGGCGTCAACTCCCATTTTTTTCATATCTTTCAGAGTGAAAATTGTGCAGCCAACAGCCCTGTTTTTGTCAAAAAACGTGTTTGAAAGATATTGATTTTGAATTTCAATGTCTTTCTGCGAATTTCTGCGATACATCTTGTCATAAACAAACTGAACTTTCGCCCGCAACTCAAAAAGTTTCGCAGCATCAAGAAGGACATCTTTCGTCAAATTGGAGTGCAAAAATCTGTCAGTGTCACCAATAAGCCCCGCCCAAAGATATGTTGCCATTTGCGGCGTGATTGACTGATTGGTTTCTTCAAAAAAGTGGAGCAAGAATTGGCAACAAGCCGCTTTGGTTGGGTCAATGATTTGATTGTCTGTGATTTTTGTGCTGTGAAGATGATGATCAATGTTGACCACATTTTTTGTTTTGTTGATTTCGTCAACAAACTTGCCATAAACACGCGTCAGACTGTTGAGGTCAACAATCACAGCAAGGTCAAATTCCTGACTTGAAAAATCAGTGCGAAGTTCAGTCAATGGAAAAATCTGGTCAAGAAAACTGTCAGGATTTTTCATCGCAAAACAATCCGCTTTTTTGCCCATACTCCTGCACATATCACGCAAAGCAAACATCGCACCATAGGCATCAGTGTCGGGGTTTATATGCGAAAATATTGCAACTGATTTTGCTTTTTGAAAGAAAGAAAACATTTTTTTGACTGAAATGTTTTTTGGGAGAGCTTCAACCTCATTGTTCATCATCCACCTCTGGAATGTTGAGAGTTTTCAAAATTTCGTCAACACGAATTGCGCTCAACGTGCTTTTGTCAACCACAAATCTGATTTTTGGCACTTGTGGCATTTTGACCATTTTGGCAAGTTCGCGTTTCACAAAACCTTCGCTTTTTTGCAAAACTTTTGTGACATTTGCAATTTGGTCAACATCCAACACACTGACCTTTGCTTTGCAGAATTTGAAATCAGGCGTTGTTTCAACTTCTGTTATGCTGACAATTTGGTCAAGCCGTGGGTCATTCATTTTGTCCTTGATGATTTCAACAAGAGCCTTTTGAATTTCGCTGTTTGCCCTGTCCATTCTGTTTGACATATGTTTTCACCTCCAAAAAGTTTTAAAAATGTCCGCAAAATGTGGTGTATTATGCAGGCATTTTTATTGCATACCACCACAAGATGTTGATTAAACAAAAAGGAATTATGTTTCAAATTCCTTTCCATCAGTTTTTGATTTCTTGCTTAACATAGCACTCAATCACATCACCCTCAGCAAAATCGATGTTGTCTTTAAGTTTAATTCCGCACTCAAAACCTTTTGCAATTTCGCTCTTTTCATCCTTGACAATTTTCAAGGATTCAATTGTTGTGCTGCCAATCTCCTCTCCTTGACGTTTGATTTTTGCAATTGCATTTCGTTGAATTTTTCCGTCAAGAACATAACTTCCCGCAACTTTTCCAGCGGTGGAAAGTTTGAACACAACTCGGATTTCTGCGCTGCCAATATATTTTTCTTCATATTTAATTGCCATAAGACCTTTTGAAAGCCGCGTGATTTGGTCAACAACCTCATATATAATTTTTGATTCAATCAGCGAAACTTTCAAGCCTTCAATCATCTGCAAAATCTTTGATGGTGTTTTCAGATTGAATGCAATCAGTGTTGCGCCTGTTGTTTGAGCAAGAAGAACATCACTTTCACTTATTGCGCCTGCACCGCTGTGCAAACATACAACTTTGACTTCGTCATTCCTTATTGCCTCAAGCGAGCCTTTCAACGCCTCAACCGAGCCCTGTGTGTCCGCTTTGATGATGATGTTCAAACTCTTCAAGTTGCCTTCGTGAATTCTGCTCATAAAGTCATCCGCACTCACGCCTGATGTGTGACGAGCTCGCTCTTCCTTGATTTTGTTTATTCTCTCGTTGATGACTTGTTTTGACAGGCTCTCCTCAACTGCATAGACAGCATCGCCCGAATTTGGCACTTCGTTGAAGCCCATAACCGACACAGGCGTTGAAGGTGGTGCTTTTTTCATTGGTTTGCCATTTTCGTCAAACATCGCCTTCACTTTGCCATAGGTGATGCCGGACATTATGTTGTCACCTATTTTGAGTGTGCCGTTTTGCACCAATATGGTTGCAACAGGGCCACGCGCTTTGTCAAGTTCTGCCTCAATGATTGTTCCCGTTGCCATTTTGTTTGGATTTGCTTTCAGTTCTGCCACCTCAGCAACAAGCAAAATCATTTTTTTGAGTTCGTCAAGTCCCATTCCTGTTTTTGCTGAAATTGGAACGCAAATCGCATCGCCACCCCACTCTTCTGGCAAAATGCCATATTCCGTCAACTGTTGTTTGACGCGCTCTGGATTTGCCTCCGGTTTGTCCATTTTGTTTATGGCAACAATCATCGGCACTTTTGCCGCCTTGATGTGATTGATTGCTTCAACTGTTTGTGGCATAATTCCGTCATCAGCCGCAACAACAAGAATGGCAATATCGGTCACTTCCGCACCTCTTGCACGCATCGCTGTGAATGCTGCGTGACCCGGAGTGTCAATGAAAGTGATTTTTTCACCATTGAACGAAATTTGATAAGCACCAATTTTTTGAGTGATGCCACCAGCCTCGCCAAGAACAACATTTGTTTTGCGGAAAGCATCCAAAAGAGAAGTCTTGCCGTGGTCAACGTGCCCCATAACCGTCACAACAGGTGGTCTTGGGCGCAAATCTTTGTCATCATCTGCCGAGGACGAAACATCCAAAAGTTTTTCCTCATAGGTCTTGTCAAGTTTCAATTCCAGCGTGACGCCAAATTCACTTGAAACAAGTTCTGCTGTGTCAAAGTCAATGGCACTGTTGATTGTTGCCATAACCCCCAGCATCATCAGTTTTTTGACAATTTCGGCAACAGGTTTTCCGATTTTTTCAGAAAGCTCTTTGACTGTCACTTCGCGCGAGGTCAAAATTGCGTGAGTGACTGTTGGAGCAACAACAACTTGCATTTCTCTCTTTTTCTTGATAAGTTTTCTTGAACCCATTGTGGTTTCTTCAAAACCATCTTCATCCATAACAAGAATGTTGTTTTGTTTGCCTTGTTGTTGCCTTGTTTTTGCGCTGGCTTTCTTTGTTTCGTCGATGTTTCTTCTTTGCTTGTTTTTGTTTCCAAAGTTTCTTTCAGGCGTTGCAAGAACAGAACTGTCCTCTGTTGGCTGATTGAAAGATTTGAAATTGTTTGCTCTGGTTGAAACAAATGGTCGGTTGCCATTCTGCCCAAACGGCCTGTTTTGTCCATTTTGTGAGCGCTGTCCGTTGTTTGCAAAAGGGCGATTTTGCCCCGAGAAATTGCCTCTGTTTTGCTGAGGTCTTTGCCCATCTCTGCCAAGATTTCCGCCAAAACTTCTTTGTTGGCCGCCATTTTGCTGCCCACGCCCAGAAAAGCGGTCTTGTCCATCAAATTTTCGGAAATTGTTTTGTCCACCATTCCCCTGTGAGAAAATTTGCTGCTTTTTGTGTTCTTCGCGGACTGGTTTTTGCTCAGAAGAAACAGCAGGCTGAACCTCTTCTTTCTTCTCTGCAACAGTCTTCTGCACTTGCTCTTGCTGTTTTTTGAGAAGTTCGGCATTTTTGCGCTCTTCCTCCAACTTTGCCTGTGCAACAAGTTTTGCTTTTCTTTCGTTTAAGGACTTGGAAAAATTGTCAACATCAGACTTTGCCTGCTTGATTGACAACAAAAGATTTTGCAAAGTTCCGTCCTTTTGCAAATTGTTTATGGTTTTTAATGCGTTAAGTTGTTGTGCCAAATTCTTCTCCTTCAAATTTATTTGTTTTTGTCCATCAAATGTCTTTCAATTTTTCCAATATTGTGTCCGCAAGTCCTTTGTTTTTTATTCCAACCGCCTTGCAGTTTTCAATATCAACAAGTTCCGCCAAATTTTTTGTTCTGGCAAGAGGCAGATTTCTTTTCTTTGCCAAAAATTCCATTTCTCTGTTAAGGCTTTTTCCGCAAATTTCATCAATCACAAGGGCATACAGTTTTTTGTCATATTCCCGCAAGTTTTCCAGCCCCACAATCACATAGCCCGCCTTGCGCGCCAAGCCAAAAAGCCCTTTCAATTCACTCAAATTCTTTTCCAATTTTTTCATACACCTCTGCCGGAACATTACACTTGAATGCCTTGTTCAAACTTTTCTGCTTGCAAAGTTTTGCATAGCACTCCTTGTCTTTGCAAACATATGCGCCACGCCCATTTGCCTTGCCCGTTTTGTCAACAAAAATTTCGCCATCTTTGTTCTTGACAATCCGCAAAAGTTGTTTTTTGTCACTTTGCGCCCGACAAACAACGCACATTCTCAATTTTTCTTTTGGTTTGTTTTGCATTTTCACCTCACAAAAAAGGTCTTATTCGTCCTTGTCTTCCTCATCCAAACTTGCAATTTCGTCACCCGGAATTTCTTCAAGGTCGTCATCAATAGGTTCAAGTTCTTCCAAATCGCCCATATCAAAAGATGTGTCATCTGAAAGTTCTGTGAGTTCATATTCCGTCTCGCTTTTCTGCGTTTCAGCAGGCTTGATGAAACTTTCTGGCTTCACATCAATCTTCCAACCTGTCAGTTTTGCAGCAAGTCTGACATTCTGTCCGCTCTTGCCAATGGCGAGCGAAAGTTTGTCGTCAGGAACAATCACCTGTGACATATTCAAACTGTCGTTTGTCTCAACCGACAAAACTTTTGCTGGGCTAAGCGCTCTTGCAATATATTCCAGCGGGTCGTCGCTATATTCCACCAAATCAATCTTTTCGCCGTTGAGTTCGTTGATGATGGTGTTAATTCTCGTTCCGCGATTTCCAACGCAAGCACCAATTGCGTCAACATTTGGCTTGTCAGTGAAAACAGCAACCTTGCATCGATTTCCTGCATCACGCGCAATATTCTTGATTTTCACCTCGCCGCTTGCAACTTCTGGAATTTCCAACTCGAAAAGTTTTCTGACAAAACCAATGTTGCTTCTGGAAACCTGAATTTGTGGACCTTTGAAACTGTCTCTGATTTTCTTGACATAAACTTTCACGCGATCACCAACATTGAATTTGTCGCCTGGAATTTGGTCATTTTTCATCAGAGCGCCTTCGGTGTTTGTGCCTGCAATCTGCACAAAAACTGTGTCGCCATCAATCCTCTTGACAATGGTTGTCAAAAGTTCGTCTTCCTTTTCAGAAAGTTCACTGATTGCAGTTTGACGCTCCATTTCGCGAAGTTTTTGCATAACAACTTGTTTTGCTGTTTGTGCTGCAATACGCCCAAAGTCTTTTGTTGTCTCCTCAACCGCAACGATATCGCCAACTTTATAGGATTTTTTGATTTCGCGCGCCTCCGCCAGCGAAATTTGTTTGTCTGGGTCTTCAACCTCATCCACAACCGTTTTGTATGAGAAAATTCTGATTGTGCTGCGCTCTGGATAGAGTTTCACCATCGCGGATTTTGCTTCGCCATACATCTTTTTGTATGCTGATGTCAAAGCGGTTTCCAGAGTTTGAATGAATGTGTTTGCATCAATTTTCTTCTCTGCTTCCAAATCTTCAAGTGCCTTAAAAAAATCTTTATTAACCATTTTGTTTCTCCTCGTTTTTTGTCACACATTTATGACAAGTTTGATGTTTGCAATTTTGTCTCTTTCAAAGACCAATTCTTCTTTCTCAGTTTTCAAAGTGATTTCTTTGTCGTTGAACGAAGCCAAATTTCCAACGAAAACTTTCTTCCCGTTCTGCTTTGCAAAGAGTGTCAATTCAACCTCTTGCCCAAGATTGCGTTTCAAATCGCGGTCTGTTTTCAGCGGTCTGTCCAAGCCCGGAGATGAAACAACCAAAGTGTATGGCTTGTCCTCTGTCGGATTGATTTCGTCAAGAAGTGGGTCGATTTTTCTGCTCACAGCCTCGCAGTCATCAATTGTCACGCCTTCATCGCGGTCAATTGTGAAAATCAAACTCATTCCGCCGTTTTCTTTCACATATTCCACATCAACAAGTTCATAGCCCATCTCACTGATGACGCCGCCAAGTTTTTCTTCGCAAATCTGCTTGATTTTTGACATATCTCCTCCAATTTTCAAAAAATTTTTTGAAAACTTCCCATATAATGCAACGAGGAGGCAAAAATTGCCCCCTCGCCAAGAAGTTAATTTTATTATACCCCATAAAAATCAATAATGCAAGTGTTTTCGCAAGATTTTTCAAGGTTTTTTGATGTTTTTCAAGATTTTTTCACAACATTTTCCCATATTTTGTCAAAAAACTTGGCAGAAAGCCCCTTTTCGATGGTCAACAACACAAAGAAATCCGATTGCAGAGCATAAAAATTTTCAGCACAAAACTTTTTGTCTGACATAAGAAATTTTAGCATAAGAATTTTTTGTCAGACATAATGGTTTTTTGCACAAGAAGTTTTATTGATAAACACAAAAATTTTATTTTCAACTTCTCAGAATGATATTGTCAAGCACAAAAATTCGATAAAAAAGGTTATTTTCTTTCTCCGCCTTTCTTTCCATCAAACAATTCTGAAATTTTTTGGTCAATGAATTGGTCGTCAACTGTTGTTTTAAACCAAACTTCACCAGTGCGTGAATTAGGACTAATAGGTTGAATTTTTTCGTTATACAAGTTGTTTCCGGAGTAA
>CANQNH010000004.1 GCA_947625165.1 uncultured Clostridia bacterium | reverse complement strand
TTCTCTTCTGGCTCTTGAATGTCATACATATTCACAGAAATTGATGCAAGAGTGGAATATTTATATCCCGTTTCTTTCAAGCGGTCAACAAGTTTTGATGTTTCAGTTGTTCCAAATCTGTCATAGCATTTTGAAACAATGTTTTGAAGGTCTTTTTTCTTGACTGCGCGATTGATTTCCAAATCGCAGATGTTTTCAGGAACAGAACGGTCAACATAGCCCAAATCCTGTGGAATGATGTTGTTGAACAAAATTCTTCCAACAGAAGTTGTCACACGCTTTACGTAGGTCTTTCCGTCAACCTCTTTGCTCAAACGAATTGTGATTTCTGCTTGCAAATCAAGATTTTTGGTTTGATAAGCATAGATTGCTTCATTCTTTGATGTGAAAATTCCGCCTTCGCCTTTTGCGCCCGGTCTTATAAGTGTGAGATAATAGCATCCCAAAACAACATCTTGTGCAGGTGTGACAATTGGCTCACCATCAGACAGTTTGAGGATGTTGTTTGAAGCAAGCATCAAAGTTCTTGCCTCAGCACGAGCATCAATCGAAAGAGGAATGTGAACAGGCATTTGGTCACCATCGAAGTCGGCGTTGAACGCAGCGCACACAGATGGGTGAAGTTTGATGGCCTTGCCTTCAACAAGAACAGGCTCAAACGCTTGAACGGAAAGTCTGTGAAGTGTTGGCGCACGGTTCAAAAGCACAGGATGGTCTTTGATGACATCCGCCAAAACATCCCAAACGATTGGTTTTTCACGCTCAATCATTCTTTTTGCAGTTTTGATGTTGTTTGATTGGTTCATATCAATCAATCTGTTGATGATGAAAGGCTTGAAAAGTTCAAGAGCCATTTCTTTTGGCAGACCGCATTGATACATTTTCAGTTCTGGCCCAACAACGATAACCGAACGTCCAGAATAGTCCACACGCTTTCCAAGAAGGTTTTGACGGAAGCGCCCCTGTTTTCCGCCCAACATCGCAGTCAGCGATTTCAAATCGCGTTGTTTGCTGCCCTGAACAGGTTTTCCGCGTTTTCCATTGTCAATAAGGTTGTCCACAGCCTCTTGAAGCATACGTTTTTCGTTGCGGATGATGACATCTGGCGCGCCAAGTTCCATAAGTTTTTTCAAACGGTTGTTTCTGTTGATGACACGGCGATAAAGGTCATTCAAATCGCTGGTTGCATATCTTCCGCCATCCAGTGGCACCATTGGACGAAGTTCTGGTGGAAGAACAGGCAAGCAGTCAAGCACCATCCAAGTTGGATTGTTGCCGCTCTTTCGGAAACTTTCAACAACATCAAGTTTTTTTGCTGCCTTAATCTTTCTTTGTCCTTTGGAATTTTTGATTTCTTCTTTCAGGGCTTCGCTTTCTCTGTCAAGGTCGATGTGCGACAGCAAAACTTTGATTGCCTCTGCGCCCATTCCTGCATCAAAAGAGCCATAACCATATTTTTCAATGGCATCACGATATTCCTTATCGTTGAGGATTTGTTTATATTCAAGGTCGGTATGTTTTGGGTCTGTGACAATATAGTTGATGTAATAAACAACCTGCTCCAAAGTTTTTGGAGTGAGGTCAAGAAGTGTTCCGATGCGAGATGGAACGCTGCGGAAATACCACAAATGTGTGACAGGAGTGGCAAGTTCGATATGCCCCATTCTTTCACGGCGCACCTTGCTTCTTGTCACCTCAACACCGCACTTGTCGCAGACAACGCCGCGATAGCGGATGCGCTTATATTTTCCACAATGGCATTCCCAATCCTTTTTTGGTCCAAAAATCTTTTCGCAGAAAAGTCCGTCTTTTTCAGGCTTTTGAGTGCGATAGTTTATGGTTTCAGGCTTTGTCACTTCACCGTGAGACCATTCTCTGATTTTTTCTGGACTTGCAATTCCAATTCTGATTTTTTCAAAGTTATTAAGTTCAAACATACCTTTTCCCCTATTTTTTCTCTATATCTGAATTTCTTTGTCTTGTTTTTCTTTCATAAAGTTGTTTCATCTTGAAAGCCACAATTTTCTTTGGCATCTCTCAATTTCCCAAAAGAGCCGCACCAAACTGCCAGCGATGTGACCATTTTCATCATTCATCAAAGTCGCCAAAATCGTCAAACAAGTCAATTTCGTCAGTGCCTGTTGGCAGTGCGGTTTCTTCTTCAATTTCCTTCTGAACATCCGACTTTCCGTCATCATCTTCGTCTGAAAGCATATCGTCAATGTCAAGTGTGACTTTTTCAAGGTCTTTTTCAACATCACTGTCAAGGCTCATCTTGTCTTGCTCGTCTTGTGAGAGTTCTGGAAGTTCAATTTCTTCATCATTTTCTGTCAAAATCTTGACATCAAGTGCAAGTGCTTGAAGTTCTTTCACCAAAACTTTGAAGGATTCTGGAATTCCCGGCTCTGCGATTGGCAAACCTTTCACAATGCTTTCAAAAGTCTTAACTCTGCCCACAACATCATCGGATTTGACAGTGAGCATCTCTTGAAGAACGTGGCTTGCGCCATATGCTTCCAGCGCCCAAACTTCCATTTCACCAAATCTTTGGCCGCCAAACAATGCCTTTCCGCCAAGTGGCTGCTGAGTGATGAGTGAGTATGGTCCGATTGAACGTGCGTGAATTTTGCTGTCAACCATATGGTTGAGTTTCAACATATATTCAATTCCGATTGTGGTTTTGTTTTCAAAAGGCTCGCCCGTTCTGCCGTCATAGAGTTGAACTTTGCCATCCTCTGGGAAGTTGTTTTCTTTGAGGAGTTGTTGAATTTTTTCGGCATCAGCGCCATCAAAGTTTGGAGTTGCCACTTTCCAACCAAGAGAGCCGGCAACAAGTCCAAGGTGGACTTCCAAAACCTGACCCAAATTCATACGCGAAGGCACGCCAAGTGGGTTGAGCACAATGTCAAGGCTTCTTCCGTTTGCCATAAATGGCATATCTGCCTCTGGCAACACAATGGAGATGCAGCCTTTATTGCCGTATCTTCCTGCCATTTTGTCGCCGACAGAGAGTTTTCTCTTTTGAGCGATGAACACTTTCACAAGTTGGTTGACGCCCGGTTCAAGTTCGTCCTTATTTTCACGGCTGAACACTTGAACATCCACAACAACACCACCTTTTCCGTGCTGAACACGAAGTGAGGTGTCGCGGACTTCTCTTGCTTTTTCACCAAAGATTGCGCGCAACAATCTTTCTTCTGGTGAAAGCTCAGTTTCGCCCTTTGGTGTCACCTTTCCAACCAAAATATCACCCGGTCTTACCTCTGCGCCAATACGGATGATGCCGTTTTCGTCAAGGTTTTTCAGCGCCTCATCACCAAGATTTGGAATGTCGCGTGTGATTTGCTCATCACCAAGTTTTGTTGTTCGGCATTTGAGTTCTTCAACTTTCAAGCAAATTGATGTGAACACATCTTCTTTCACAAGACGCTCGTTGATGAGAACCGCGTCCTCATAGTTATAGCCTTCCCAGTTCATATAGCCAACAAGCACATTTTTTCCAAGTGCAAGTTCGCCATTTTCGGTGGAATAGCCATCAATGATGACATCGCCTTTCTTCACTTTTTCGCCTTTCACAACGCAAGGTTTTTGATTGAAGCAGGTTTCATCGTTTGTTTTGTCAAATTTGATAAGGTTGTAAATTTCAACCTCGCCCTTATCGTTCTTGATGCGCACTTCGTCTGCGCTGACATATTCAACAACACCATCTGATTTTGCCAAAGTGGTGTAGCCGCAATCGTGTGCGACCTTTGCTTCCATACCCGTTCCAACGATTGGTGCTTCTGGGCGAAGAAGTGGCACTGCTTGACGCTGCATGTTTGCGCCCATCAACGCACGGTTTGCTTCGTTTGAGTTGACAAACGGAATGAGCGATGTTGCCACAGAAATGAATTGTCTTGGAGAAGCGTCAACCAAATCAACTTGGTTTGCGGGAACTTCAATGGCATAGTCCTTATGTCTGCACATAACGCGCTTGTTGACAAATCTGCCTTCGCTGTCAAGAGGCTCTGTTGCCTGAGCGATGTATGCAGTGTCCTCGATGTCAGCCATAAAATATTCGCACTTGTCGCTGACCTTTCCGGTTGCTTTGTCAACGCGACGATATGGTGTTTCCAAAAAGCCATATTCGTTGACTTTGGCATAACTTGTCAAAGTGTTCACAAGCCCGATTGCCTGACCTTCTGGGGTTTCGATTGGGCAGATGCGGCCATAGTTTGTGTAGTGAATATCACGCACTTCGGCATCGGCACGCTCTTTCCTGATGCCGCCAGGTCCAACGGCTGAAACACGGCGTTTCTGCGTTATTCCAGAAAGCGGATTGACTTGGTCCATAAGTTGTGAAAGTTGTGACGATGCCACAAAATCACGGAGCGCTCTGTTGATTGCCTTTGGATTGATGATTTGTCTTGGAGTGACTTCGGAAAGTTCTTTTCCCTGCAAAGTTTCGCGAACATTTGCAACAAGTTTTGTCACGCCAGAGCGGAAGTGGTCATAGAACAATTCGCCAACCGTGGCGATGCGTTTGTTTGAAAGGTGTTCAATCTTGTCAGTTTTGGCAATCCCCTCCAAAACATCAAGATACATGCTGATTGCAGCCAAGATGTCATCCATTGTCAAAGTTGTGATGACCAAATCTTTGGCGTGCTCTTTGATTGCATTCAAGCGTTTTTCTTTTGTCTTGTTGTCTTTCAAGATTTGAGCAAGAAGTGGATAGTAAACTTCCTCTTCAATTCCAAGAGCCTTCTCATCACAAGGGAAGAAATCGGAAAGTTTGACGCGGTTGTTGCCACGAATGAGATGTTTCTTGTCAGAAAGTTGAACCCAAACCTCGTTCACGCCGCTTGCTTTGATTTTGTTTGCAAGTTCGGTGTCAACAACAGTGCCAGCCTTTGCAAGAAGTTCGCCATCAGGAGAAACAACGTCTTCCGCAACGATATGCCCGTCAATTCTGCGTGCAATCGAGAATTTTTTGTTGAGGTTGTATCTTCCCACGCGTGAAAGGTTATACCACTGCTCGCTGAAGAACCAAAGGTTGAGATATGAGCGTGTTGTTTCGGCAGATGGAACATCGGCTGGTCTTGTTTTTCTGGCAAATTCCAAAAGAGCCTCTTCTTGCGTGTTGATTGTTTCTTTTTCAAGAACATTCTTAATCAGTCTGTGTCCGCCAAAGAGTTTGGAAATTTCGTCAGCGGTGTAGCCAAAGCATTTGAGGAAAAGCCCAAGCGTCACTTTATGTCTGCGGTCAAGCACAACCTTCAAAACTTCGTTTGCGCCCTGCTCAAATTCGATATACATCCCCCTCTTTGGAATGATTTGCCCGTGAAGAGTGGTGTCATCGTGCGGCTTGTCCTTCAAAAGATAGTAATTTGGCGATTTGATGATTTGATTGACAACAACTCTTTCAACGCCGTTGAAGATGAAAGAACAGTCCTCAGTCATAAATGGAATGTCGCCCAAGAAAACAGTGTCCTCAACGGCCTGACCGGTTTCTTCAACAACAAAACGGGTTTTGACATTGAGTGGCACAGAATATGTCACACTTCTTTTTTTGCATTCCTTTTTGGAATATTTTGGTGTGGTGTCGATGACAGGTTCAAGAAAATAGAGTTTTGCCTTTCCGGAATAGTCCACGATAGGCGAAAACTCATCCAGCACCTCTTTGATGCCGTTTTTGATGAAATCATCGAAAGAATTGCGCTGTATTTCAAGCAGTGGCGGAATGTCGATATAATCTTTCAGTTGAGCGAAAGTGTATCTTTCAACCTTGCCAAATTTTTGTTTTTTCATAATTTCGTTTGCCATAGTTTTCCACTCCTTAAAAATCACAAACATTCACATTGTTTTGCTGTCAGAGAGAACTTTCAAGGACATATGTTGTCGAAAACGCGCACATTTTTGTTTTTAAGTGGCAACATAAAAATCCGATTTTGATTTAAAAAAAAGGAAAAGTAGGGGCATAAAATCTCCTAGATTTCCTTATTTTAAACCTCAAAAATGATAAGACCTTTCCAACATAGCGATAATCAACAATTGATTATATCAAATTTCTTTTCAAAAGTCAACAGTTTTTTCAAAATTTTTTCAAAATAATTTGACTTTTTCACCGCTATCAGACTTTCATAGAAAAATATTACCACAAATCAGCAACAATAAACAAACATTTTCAACAAATTTTCAAAAATTTTTTCAACCTGCTTCTGAAGATGGCAAACTTCGGTAAACCGAAACATTCAACATCTGAGCAAGATTTCGGTCACTCTTCATATATGAGAAGGTCAAATCAATTTCATATGTGGTGTTTTCAGCAGTGTTCTTATAGACTTTGATATATTCATTGTCGGATTGCTGAACAACATCATCTTTTCCACCTCTCACTGTGCAAGATTGTTTTGTGTCAATTGGCAATGCCAAATTGACAATGTTCAAATGTCCTTGCTCTGCATCGCTGACCATTTTGCAAGTCGTGTCTTTGACAGATATGTTTGTTGGCTGTCCAGAACTTTCCATTTCTTCGCCATTCATTCCAACAATCGTGCCAACATTCAGATAGACTTCAGTGTCGTAGTCATACAGCATTGAAGACACAACAATGTCAATTGTTGATTTTTTCTTCTCCGCGCTCTCTTCCGTTCCCTCTGCTCCGGCTTCTGCTCCACTTGCATTCTTTGGAGGTTCACCCAAAAGTTGAACATCTGCGTCATATTTGACCAAAGCAATCAGTCCACCAATGCTTGCAACATTCAATTTCACACCACACAGCCTCAAATTGCAATTTGTGATGGAAATCAGACTGAACGAACTTCCTCCCGATGTTGCGGAATAAAGACCCGCAAAGCCACCAACATATTGGAAACCAATCAATGAAACTTGATCAACATAAATCTGTGATGCAACAATATCGCCCGAGATTTCCCCCGCAATTGCGCCAAGATGTTTGATGCCTTTTTCATTGCTCTCTGTGCTGACAGAAATCGATTGCGACATTGTGATGTCTGTCAAACTTCCACCACTCAAAAGCCCGGCAAAGCCGCCAACAGCATCAGCAATTCTTGGAACATCCTGGAAATTGGTGAAAATGCCATTTCCATCCGCACCTTCAACAACAACTTTGTTCACAACACCTTTGCTTTCACCGGCGACAAGACCGCCATATCGATGTGCATTGACAACCATATTCAGTTGCATTTTGATGTATATGTCAAAAACTGTCACATCTTCATCAATAAGGCCAAACAAAAGCCCCGCTTTTGCAGCCGTCACAGAAACAGCCGTGCCATCAAGTTGACATTTTGAAAGTGTTGCTCCATCCCTGCCTGCATCTCCACTCAAAACGCCCACAAGCGAGCCAGCAAAGGAATATGTCCAGAAACTGCTTGTCTTTTTGTCAAAGTTGTTGAATGCTGGGTCCTCAAATCTTGCTCTTGCGCTGAGGTGAGAGTTGACATTTTGAATTTTAAATCTTCCAAGTGTCAAGCCAACCGCCCCGCCAACAATGTTGTTTCCAACCACCTCTTGCCCATCTGAGCCATCAATCTCCACATTGGCAATTGTGCCTCCGTCAAGTTTTCCGGCAATTCCACCAACAACACTTGCGTTTGCAAAGTGGACAATGCTTGGTTCGTAGTCAAAATTCAAAACCGTGCCAATCGCATTTGCCATCTGGCTGCTTCCAACTTCGGCAAACAGACCAGCAAAGGTCAGATATTTGTCCGAAACAAGTCTTTGATTGGAGATTGTCATAGAGTTGCCTTCAAAATAGCCCATAAACTTTGTGTTGAATGTTTTGCTGTTTTCAAGGTGAGAGGAATAGTCGATGTCAGCGGCAAGACGATAGTAAGCAAAGTTATAGTTGTCACGGTCATTTTCTTGGGTGATATAATCTTCCATATCTTCCGCGTTTCGAATGACGATTGGATTATAGAGCGAGCCAAGTGCTGGCGATGACGAATCGAAAACATAAAGATAGCGATTGTATTCTGCGCCTGTTTCTGGGTCACGAACAACCTGAATGTCAAAGAACTCGCGTTTTGATGTTGCAACAATGTTTGGTGCAACAAGCTCCAATCTGAATGTGTTGAAGAGTTTGCCATTGAAGTTTGCAACAGCAGTTATTTCTTCGTTATAGAACCAAACCGAATCAATCTTTCTTCCGGTCACATAGGTGTAGCCATCAAAATTGTCCAAATTCCTAAATCCCGCAAAATCGAGTGCGCGAACTTTTGTGTTTTCGTCTTCATTAATTTCGCCGATGCTGACATTTATGTCTGGCGAGGAATCCGTTGCTGCCTGGCTCAAGAAGAAGCAAGTGTCGGTGATTGTTCCGCCTTCGCGAACCATCTGCCCTCCATCGCCTTCAGTCAAAACACTGTTTTGCATTGCAAAGCCAAAGCTTGAGTCGTCATAACTTTCCAAAACGCTTGTTGAGAAGCACTCTCTGATAAGACCAGAGTTTTCAAGCACAAAACCTGCGCCATATTGCCCACTATGTCGAAGCGCGATGTTGGTATAGCAATTTGCCACATTTCCGCTGTTTGTGGAAACAAATCCAGCAACGCTGTTTCGCGATTCAATCAGATTTGCTGTGCCGTCATAATATTGTTTTCCTTCGTTTCCGCCAACTTCATAGTCATCCGAAAGGTCGCCACTGACATAGGATGTGTTGATTTCACCTTGGGATGTGTTGTTGATGACAAGTCCAGCCGTTTTCACGCCCGCATTGTTACTCAAATTCTTCAATCTTCCACCGCGGAAATAGGAACTTGAAATTGTTCTGGAATTGCTGCCAACAAAGCCGGAAAGATTTGCAGAAGCAAATATGTTTGCAGAAGAACGAGAGTTGGTGACGTAGCCGCTGTTTGTTGCAACAAGGCCTGCAACAGTTGACGAAGCATCTTGCGCGTTGACAAGGTTGAGATTTGTGACCGTCAAAGAGTATTCCCCAAATTCAGCCTCGCAGTTTGTGATGACACCCTGATTTGTGCCAGCCAACATTCCAACATTAAAGGATGTTGTGTTGAAACGGAACTCCACATCTGTTTCAAGTTGAATTTTGACATTTCGAAGCAATGCACCATTTGCAACCGTCTCAAAAAGGCCAACATAGTTTGTTTCAAGTTCGGAAAAATCATAAGTTCCGCCAAAGAAGATGCTGTATGAGTTTCCATCAAGGCCGGCAATCGCGTTGCTGATTGGTTCAAATTTCTGAAGCCCATCCACTCTTGCAGCAGCATCGTTTGGAATGTATATGTCGCTCAGCAGGATGTAATATTGCTCCTCTTGCATATTCATCAATTCTTCATAGGTTTCAACAGGGATTGGGTTGTCGTCAGTGCTTTGTTCGTGAACATCAAAAGCAAATTCGGTGTATATCAAACTGGTGTTCATGTCCGAAGAAGAGAAAACGTATTTTCCTTCGCTCATTGTGTAGTGACCCATCGCGGTGAAGTGATAGATGTCTTGCGTGTGGTTGTAAATCTTGATTGGTGTGAAGACGAACGAAGAGATGTTGTAATATTGCGACTTGATCTCAAAGCCTTGTTTAAGAGTTTGGAACTCACCATTTTCAAACACGCGCCACAAGATGTTGCTTGTCATGCTCTCCACAAAGTCATCAACAGCCAAGTTGACATCGTCAATTTCTGGGTTGTATTCCAAAAAGTCTCTGATGGAAAATCTCAATTCAAAAGGATTTCCAATGGCAACATTGATGACGCCGTTTTGCATTCCATAAACAATGTCCTCAAAAACGCCAACTTCATAGTTATATTCCAAAACAAATTCCATCACATAGATGATTTGCTCGTCAATGGACTCCACAACAACGCCCTCAACTTCGCGCAGAGCGTGGGTTGTGATTTTCACTTCAAGCCCATCACTTCCAGATGGATAGCGCACAGGGTTTGAAAGAACGGTCAGTGTTCTGTCCTCTTTTGAAATTTGAACATTTTCTGGATGGTCGCTTGTGATTTCAATGTCGTCCTCGCTGAAACCAAAATAGTCAAGCGAGATGGCATAAGACATTCCGCGTGCAACATAATAGGCATCACCAACAAGATTTTTGTCGTCGATTGTCATTTTTGCATAACTTGAAAGTTTTGTGGTCAGTTCAATGGTTGCTGTCACAGGCTCGGCATCGCCGGCATTTCCGTGAGTGACTGTCAAATCAAATGCCACTGTCACATTGTCATCAACATTTCGTGACGGCATCACATACGAGATGAAAACTTTGCCATAGTAAATCGTTTCGGCAAGGCTTGGGTCACTTTTGTGCAGGTTTTCATAAAACTCAACAAGTTCTTGATATGTAAACCAAAAGCCTCCATTTTCGCTGTGCCCAAAATGTTCGTTTCGGACATATTCAACACCCTCAACAGTGACTTTTTGATAGACAAACTCAAAAACAGCATTCGTTGCCCCTGCCCCGCTGTTCATCGCGTTGTTGGAAAGCGTCAAAGTGTCAAAGACGGAATCAACAGGGTTTAAAGAAATTTCCAAAAGTCCACGTTTTGACGGAACAACCACATTGTCAGAAACCGAAACATCTTCCCAGTTGGAATAGTTTGTCATCATTGCATAGTCCAAAGTTTCTTCGTCAAGGTGGATTGGCACTTCACAATATGCCACGCCGGTGTCCAACTCGCTGGAATAGAACACCAAAACATATTCGCCAAAAATGCTTTCTTTGAAACGGTTGAGATATTTTGTGCTGTTCACATTCAGAGAGAAACGATATTTGAAAGTGTTTCTTGTTGGCATTCTTTCAAATTCAACTTTGAAAAGGTCGTCTTCCGTGAAAGTGTTGAGATATTGAAGATATGCCGCCTCATCTTCGTCATATTTTGCAACATCATCCAGACTTGGCATACGTCTTTGAATTGACCTTCTGTTTGGACCAAGGATGTCATAGAAAAGCAGTTCTTCATCTCTTGTGCTTTCAATGGTCACAATGTCATCGAAAGCGCCATTTGTTGAGAACGAAATAGGCTTGTCGCCAACCGAAATATTGGTTGCCGTTTCGTGATATCTGACATCCAAACTTATTTTTGAAGAAGTCAACTCAAAGAGATATGTATATTCCCTTCCTTCAAATGCAATTGTTTGTTCAAGCACAGGAACAAGCGTATAGTGGTCAGTGTAGCCTTCCTGCGCATCGTTTTTCTTATAGAAACTTATGGTTTGCTGTCTTATTTGTGCATTTGAGAAAGCAGGCACATTCAAGCCATCGCCACCGACAACAGCCCCACCATTTGCATCTTTCACATTGGCATCCTGCTCTTTTGAAATGCCAAGTTGTGTGTTTCTGACAATGTTGTATGCCACACCCTGAAACGAAACAACTCCATCGCTTGAAATCACAACTCTGTCGCCATTGATGGTTGTGCTGTCCAATTGATAGGACGGACGAAGATATAGATGTGAATATGAGTTTCCATAGATATGTGTTAAGCCACCATCTGTTTTTGGAACACCATCTGCGTCAAGAGTGGTGTAGAAAATTGATGAAACATTTCGATTGAAATAGTTGACAATCCACAGATAAATTGTTTGCGATTGGACAGTGTTGAGAATTGATGTGACACGCACAGTTGCAATTCCGGTCTGTCGCATAGTCAAATTGCCGGCAAGGTCAATGCCCAAATTGGATGTTTCAGAATTGATTGTGATGTCCTCGCTGTTCAAAACAAAAGGATAGAGGTCATCTTGTGTTGGACTGATAATGTTCAAGTCGGCAACATCTTCCAAACTTGCCCTCTCGCCGCCAAGTGTGGAGTTGACATCAAACAAGAATGCAAAGAACACTCTTGGAATGCCCACAGGTGCGCCTGCGTTTTTAAGTGGCATTTCAAATTGACTTGCGCCAAAGTCTATGCTTGAGGAACGATAGTCAAAAAACTTTGCTGTGCCGATTGAATAGTCTTGTCCGCTCCTTGTGACGCAGATGAAATCTCCATAATATCCTTCCGTTGAAGCGTTTGTTGGTGTGACAGGCGAAGTTGGCTTGTCAAGATGATTGCGCGCGTTGTAGGTTGCCACTGAAAATTCAGAAGAAACGCCCTTTTCGTCAACATATTCCAAAGAGGTTTTTCCAATCATAATGTTTTTGTTTGAAGACAAATCACTGTCAAACTTTTGATTTGTGCTGATGACTTGTGCGGCATAGAACGGACTTCTTCCGTCATCAACGCTTTCCAGACTGTTTGTGGAAGAAAAATGAACAACCTTTGAACTGTCATAGGTCGATTTCCAATTGTCAACGCCCACAAGACCGCCAACAAATTTTCCTCGAACAAAAGTTCGGGATGTGTTTTTCTCAATGTTGATTGAGGAGGTGTTGTGAGTGTCCAAAGTTCCAACCAATCCGCCAACATTTGAGTTTTCAACCGTCAGGGCATTCACCTCGCCGCCAACAAGCAAGTTTTTCATCACAATGCCTTTGTCAACCTGCTCAACATCCGCAAAAAAGTCGCTGGCATACGGCACAGAAGAACCATCTGCGTAAGCCGTCACACCCGCAACGCCGCCTGCACTCACATTTTGTGCATTGGTGATTTCAAGTTGCGCATATGCGGTGTATTTCCCATAGCCATAAATCCTCATTCCGTCAGGGATTTCTCTTCGCACAATCACACCGCTGTTTGCTCCAACAACTCCTCCGGCATACACATTCTGACCGCCAACGATTTTCATTGGATGGTCATTTGTGCCAAGGAAATATGCCACATTTTTGGTGTTTTGACCAACAAATTTTTGTTCGCTTTCGTCATCTTCGCTGGCAAAATATTGCCCAAAATCTTGCACAATCGCTCCGAAGTTCACACCGCTCATCCCGCCAAAATGAAGTGTTGTGCCATCTTTAACCAAAATTTGTGAATTTGCTTCAATGTTGACAGCAACATTCAAAATTTTTCCAGCAGAAATGCCACACAAAAGTCCAACATAAGCATTGGTGTGGTCAAGTTCGGTCAAATCCAAATCAAAAGTGCCAGAAATTGTGAAATTGTTGAACAAAGTGTCGGCGTCCTCAACAGTTCTGTGCCCAGCATCATCTTGCAGAATTTCAGCAAAGTCCGCCGATTTGATTTTGGCAAAAAGTCCGCTGTATAAAACCCCATCAACAACCTTTGTGAAGTTGCTGTTGTTGATGTCAAGATTGATGATTGATGCCTGAGAGGTTGTTCCAACAATTGAGCCAGAAAACTCAACCACTGTCGTGTTGCCGCCATCCCCCAAGATGCCAATTGGGCGGTCAAATTTTGCATTGTGCATATCAATGGTTGTTCTGATTTCATAGTGGCTCTTAAGGCTTGCCTCATTGTTTATGTTCAGCACGTCTTGATATGTTTCAATCAGATACGGGTTTTCTCTCGTGCCGTTTCGATATTGCACCTGCAAAATGACTGGCTGCAAGTCAGCCGGAATGGAACTATAGTCGTCCGCCCACTCTTTTGGATAGATGTAAAGCAGTCCTGTCAGTTTTGTGCCATCTTTGACCTCGCCTTTGCTGACAACTTGGTCATAGAAATTTTGGCAAGAAAGGTCAATCGTGTAAATTCCAGTTCCGTTGTCTTTTTCATCCCATTTTGGTTCAACCATTTTGATGCCGTATGGGTTGCCCTCGTTGACATTGCCGTCATATGGGTTGCCATTGGTGGTCACAAATTGGACATTAATCCCCGTGTTTGTTGCAAATGGTGGATAGAGCGACACCCCGATTGGCTGTGTCAATTTTCCATCCGAAAAATCAATGTTTGTCTGAGCGGAAACAAGCGAAATATATTCCACACGCTGATATTCAATGGATGAAATTCTTGCATCATATCTTTTTGTTTGGTTTCTTTGGCTTATGTTTGAACTTAAAACAATTTGATAGGCACTGTTTCTTCTGTCTTGATATGTCAGAGTGTCAAGGTTGAACGTGCCATAGCTGTCCACCCAATAGGTTTTGTCGGTGAAAGTTGCGGTGTAGGTTTGCCCAAATTCGTCCTCAAAAACAATTTCGTCTTCTGGATAGAACATAATTCCGTTTGAAAACTCAAGCAACACCTGTTTTTGCATATCGCCTTTGGTGATGTCAACATAGATTGATGTTGAAACGCCAAGTGTGTCACCCAGTCTCATCGCGGTGAAATAGATGAACTCTTTTTGAAATGATTTTGCAACGATTTGAGATGAAACAAATTGCTCAAATTGTCGCCCTGTTGGGATTTCATATGTGAAGAAACTTCCGGCGCTGACGGAGTTTTCAAAAAACTCTTTAACCGCCTCTGCTTTGAAAGAATATTGCAAGAAAGCAAACGCACTCTCCGGAGCAACCCTTGCCGAAAGTTTGACCTGCTTGTCGTCAAACGGAATTCTGTCGCTGCCATAATAGACATTGTTGACCAAAGCATAGTCACCGCCATTCATAAGGAAAAAGTCGTCAACAAGTGAATATGAAATCACATTGACATACAGCAAAATTACCTTGTCTTGTTTGACAAACTCTTCGCCAACCGCCCCACTGATTTGAACGCCTCGCAAAGTTATCAAAACGGTTGCTTCGCCATTGGCAATTGTTCTCAGCCTCAGTCTGCCATCAAAAAAGGTTGGTTTTGCCAAAACACCCTCACTGCCCTCTTGCAGTGTTGGTTCAATTCCGTTTATTTCATTGACATTGGCATAGATGTCAACAAATGCCTCGCTGCCGCCCTCGTCAGATTTGTTGAGAATTTCCAAATTCAAAACATTGCTAAGTGTTTCAACATCTTCCGTTTTGGAATAATCTGGCGGATTGGTCACATTTTCGTTGTCACTTGGAGAAAGTTGAAAGGTTATGGACTTTTCTGTCAGCGTTTTAAGGCAGTAAAAATGAAGTTCATCAGCCATTTCCGTTCCGTTGTCAAGTTGAAGTTTGTAAAATCCATCCCCGATTGCTTTTGGAGTGACCAAAAGTCGAAGATAATATTTTGTCGTGCCTTCCTCGTGGTCATAAATTTGCAAAGTGTCAAGTTTAATGTCAACAACATCGCTGCCAGAGTGTTTCACATTCACACTCTTAAACTCGCTGTCCGCAAAAACATATGTGAAAAACTGCTTTGTGCCGGCGTCAAAATCAACATAAAACTCGTTTTTGCCTTCAAGCAACAAGTTGTGTGCGCCGCCAACAACATCAAAAGTCACCTTTCCTGTTCGGCGAAGTTGTTTCCCTTCAAACTCCTCACTGTCGTCATTTTGAAGGACATCGCTGACAACATAGATTTCAAGTTCAACATCCTTTCTTTCATCAGCATCCCAAACGCCCTGAACCATAAACGGAGTGTTGAGGTCATCCAGGTCAAGTTTTTGCAAAACGCCTGACCTGACCTCTTTGTTTTTGTGGTTTATTTTCAAAAAGTTTTCGTCATAGCGGAAAAACAACCCCTCAAAATCTGGCGAGGTTGCAAAGCCCGAAATGACATCAAGATACAGCGCCTCTTCGCCGTATCCTGTTTGGCTGTAGTTATACACCATAAATTTGACATCGCCAAGAAGTCCATTCACCGTGATGTCATTTGGCGCAACTTTTGTGACAATGTTGCAAGTGACAGTTTTGGAAACGCTTGCATCCTCAATGCCTTGCGCTTGGTCATAGGAAATGTCAAAACTGAAATTCATTTGCGCACTTGTCTTGGCATTTTGTGAAATTTTGATATACAAGATGTTGTCGGCTTTTTCCAAATCCATATCATCTGGCGGATTGAAAATGCTGATGTCAACAATGTTTTCAAGTGATTGAATGAAGTTTCCAAATTCAATTTGAAAATTGTCATTTTGGTTCATAACAACTTTCAAGACAAAGTCCGTGCGTTCAAGATTGTTTGGAACAATCATAATTGGTCCAATCTCATTCTTGTCGCTCAGCGGCAAATCTTCCAAAAGCAGATGACGCTCCCCTGAGTTGTCAATATAATAGTATCCCCCGCTTATCTCAACTTGAATGTCTGGCATCACATAGACCGGCGAAACGCAGAACAGTTTTCTGTCCTCATCAACCTCAAAAGAGTGGTCATAGGTTGACAACATTTGAAAACTCTTGCCTGTTGGAAGAAATGGTGGAAGAAGCAACTGCCCGTCAAGATAAATCTCCAGCATATCTCTGCCATCAGGCTGCTTGACAAGTTTGATTTCGTCAAATTTTCGAAGAGAAATTTGTCGCTGTTGAGAACTCCAAACAAAGTTGCCCAGAAATTCTGTTTCATCGCCTTCCACAGCCTCAACAGTCTCAAGTCTTGAGGTTGCGAAATTCAATGAAGCATCAGAATTTTCCATATAATAATAGGTCATATCATAATTTTGCGTGTTTGGTGAAAATATGAAATTGTTCGCGTCTGGCAAAAGAGATGTTGTGTTTGAAACATAGAAAGTCCTTTCGTTCTGCGACAAAACAGAAGAATATTTGTTGACAAAGATGTTCACAGTGCATTTTTTCTTTGTGTCCCAAGATGTGATTATCAGTTCGTCTTTCCCGCCGTCAACACCAGTGATTGTGATTTGAACCCGGTTGTTTGAAACAACTTTTTGCGATGTGATTGCAAAAACTGCCTCATCAAGTCCAGAACTTGTTGTCAGTTGCGTGTTGAAACCATTTTGATAGTTTTCAAAAGTGACATAAATGTTTCGACTTTCCCCGATTTCCAAGTTTATTGAAGAAACATCTGTGACAAGGTTGATTTTGCTGTAGTCCTCACCACACCCAACGAAAAACGCACCTCCAACAAGCAGAGCGAAAGCGCCACAAATTGCAATAAGAATTCTTCGCAAGGTTTTTGCCATATTCCTTCCTTTGTTGTCACTCTCCGAAGAGCCGTTTGACATAGTCTTGTGCAATGATTTGCACTGTTGTTCTTGAAGTTGGGCCGGTGATTAAGAAGGCCTGTCCAACACTGGCGGTGACGATTGAGTTTTGCTCCTCCTCGTTGATGCCGCCCGATTTGGAATAAAGGTCCACAAGGTCGTTCATATCGCTTGGAGCAAGCGAAAAAATGAGCGAATATTGGCACGCGTTGATGACGGCAGTTGACTGTCGTTTGATTTCATCACTGCCCACAAAGTCGGAAATGTTCTGCGTGATGACAATCTGCATTCCGCCATATTTTCTGATACGCTTTGCCATTTGAGCCATAAAGTCCAACGCGATTGGATATTTCGGGTTGATGAAGATGTGCGCCTCATCGACCGCAACAATAATTTTTCTGTTTTTTCGATATTTTTTGTTGAAATCTTTGTTATTGATGATTTCGTTGTTCAAATATCTGAACACCAAAAGCATCTGAGCATTGGTGATTTGAGGGTTGTTTCCTGCAACCAACGATTGAAAGTTGAAAGTGACAAAGTTTTCATTTGTTTCGATGGATGTTGGGCCATTCCAAAGTGCGCTGTTACGCCCGCCCGAAGCAAACTTTTTGATGTATGTTTCAACTGTCATAAGGTTTTTCAGCGAAAATTCGTCTTTTGCTTCCTTAATTCTTCGCAAAATAAGGTCATAAAGTGCGTCAAAGGTTGGATAGTCGGTTGGTTTCAGTTTGGCAAGATTTGACTTGGCATCAATGTGAAACTCTTTATACATATCTATAATAAGCGAGTTGAGCACCTCAAACGCATCCGGATTGATGCCCTCCAAAATCACACGGAAAAACTGCTCCAAAAACTGCAAGTGCTGTGGGAAAGAATCGTCCGCCAACTTTTCCTTTTTCTCTTTGACGATAAGCCTGCCAAAGTCGTCATATTGCTCCTCTTCTTCATCTTCGTCCTCACTTGCCTCCAAAGAGGAAATCACGTGGAAAGGATTGATGATGCCGTGCAAGGACGAGCCGACATCAATAAACTTGCCTTTCAAGTTGATTGTCAGGTCTTGATATTCGTTTTCCGGGTCCAAAATGAAGATTTTGCAGTTGTCGGCAGAGAGGTTTGTCAAAAGTGTTTTTGTGGCATAACTCTTTCCAGAGCCGGACTTTCCGATAATCATCATATTGGAGTTAACTCTTTCGCGGTCACGCTTGAAAAAGTCAACAAACACAGGATATTCGTTGTCACCAAGATAGATCCCATTTGGGTCTTGCAAAGCGTTTGAAATGAATGGGAATGTTGCAGCCAAAGTTGATGTTGGAATGCCTCGCAAAGAGTTTTTCACAGCATCACGGCGCGAAATGTTTGACGAAATGAAACCATCAATTTGGCGCGAGAAAAGTTCGCTATATTTAAACCCCTGTTGTTTGAGCATCGCGCGCACATCTTTTTTGGCGGCGTCTTCGCAGACTATGTATGTGTTCACATTGAAAAGTTGTTGGTTGTTGTTTTTAAGGTTCATCAAAAGCCCGCGCAAAGTCTCAACGTGAGTTTGAAGTTCAATTTGAGTGGAACTTCTGCCCGCCTTATAAAGTTTTGCTTCCATTTCCATAATGGCGCGGTCAATCTGTTTTTCTGATTCAAACTTTGGAATTGGGTTGAATTTCATAACCGTTCGCGTTCTGTCCAAAAGGAAGAACTGTGCACCCCAAGCGTTGCCAACCTGCAAAGGATAGTCGGTCAAGTTAAAGCAACGATAGCACTCTTTGCCAATGAAATAGCGCGCAATATTGAATTTGATTTTGTCTGGCGTTGCCCAATCAATGTGCTGTGTGATTGGCAACACTTCCAAATCACGCTCATCAAAGTTTTTGCCAAGGTTTGCCCTGAGGAAAACAACAAGGTCGTTCCCTGTGACAAGATGCGATGAAATTGGGTTGAGCGAAGATGCCATCGCGCTTATCATTCCGGAGGTGGTGTTGTCCAAAACTTCGCGGTCTTTGTCATACACAACAAGATAGAAGTGGTCCTTGAAGATTTTTGACTGTCTGTTCATAAACTCATAGAGCGACACTCTTTCTTCAAAAATTGGTGAGCGCGCATCAATTTCGTCCTGAGTGATTTGCCCGTCGTATTGCATATCATACAGCACTTCATATTTTGCGTTTTCGTTGTGAACATATCTGTCCAAAATCATTGGTTTGGAGATTTTGATGATGGAGCAAGTTTGGTCACCGGTCAAACGCCTGATGGCATTTGCAAAACTTTCGATGACATTGTCTTGATAATATTCCGTGAGCAGCGTGAAGAACATTGGTTCAATTTCAATGACTTGCGCAAAGTATGGACCAAAATTGATAAACCTGTCTTGATAAATCCCCTCATAAGCAATCATCTCTTTGATGTCGCTTTTCTTTTTGTCGTCAGATTTACGAAATCTTTTTTTCTGGACGGAATATCGAAGCAAGAACACGAGTGTGTTATAGAACCTTGTTTCGTCTGCAAATTTGAAGAACATTGAAACTGCGACAATCACCCAAGCGATGCCAATCCAGATGTGCCCCTCAAAATTTGCCATAAAAAGAATTATGGCGACAACGCCAAAGATGATGCCCAGAACGATGTCAAGCCCAGTGACACCACGGACGAACTCTGATTTGACCTTTGTTTTTCTTGGAATAACTCTGACCATAATTCTCCCCTTGTGTTTATGATACAACAAATTGCATCAAAAATACAAATAAAATCATTAAAAAACAAAAAAAATAAATTTATTTATTTTCGAAAAAAAACAACAACTTCCAACACAGAAAACAGTGAAAAAATTTTAAAAATTCAAAAATGTTTTTTCGCATTTGTTTTAGGCGCAAATAAATGCACAAAAAAATATTCAAAAATTGCACAAAAAAACATTTTAAAAAATCGCAAAAAATTATGAAAAATAATAAAAAAATATCAAAAATTTGTTTTTTTTCGCATTTTTCTGCATTTTTTTGATATTTTTTATTTGTTTTTTGTTTTTTTATTTTTTTTCAACATTTTTCTCAAAATTTCATCGATAGCATTCACCAATCAACTGCATCATTTTTTCAACGCAAAGAAAAGCTGGTTCAGCCTGTTGTGGCGTTTTGCCTTTTCAACAATCGCCGGCGTCACCACCTCCCCTTTCAAAACAATGATTTCGTTGTTATACCCCATAATGTCCTCGTCAACAACTCGGCCAACATAGTATGTCGATGACAACCTCACTTTTTCAGGATTGAGTTGCTGTCCCGTCAAAACTTTCTCTTCTTGCACCTTGACAACTCGCTCATCATTTTGTCGCAAAAAATTGAATGTGGAAGAGCGTCTTTTCTTTTTTCCTCCAACAAAAATAAAATCTTTTCCAATTTTTTTAATACTTCTGCAAGGAAGTTCACAGCAATTTGTCACAATTTTTGAAAGTCTTTTTCCAACAAAAACGCAGTCCACAACCTCCCCAAAACAAAAACCTTTCTCGTCAACAACTGTTTTCCCAAGCAGCCCGTCATCAAAATCCGACACCACCTCCAAAGCCGAAATGTCATCAACCAACAAAAAGTCATCTGAGATTGCAACAATGTTTTTGTTTTGAAGAAAAAACTCATTTTCCGTTTCATCATCAACAACACAATAGCCCATTTTGGTTTTTGTTTCAAAATCAAGCACATATTTAAGGACATAGCCAATTCTTCTGCCCTCATTTTTTTCAATGACAATTTTTGAAATGTTTTCCATCATCAAACCGCCTTGTTTTATTCTATGAAACGCCGAAGCAACATTTGAAGTAAAGCACAAAAAAAGCATCTTTTCGGATGTTTTTGACAAAAATCAACATTTTTTGCAAGAAAAAAGGAAAAAATAAGCGTTTTCCCTTGAAAAAAAACTGCAATTGTGATAAAATATTTCGCAGAAAAGAAATCTTTTCGTGTGAAAATTCACACTTTTCAAATTTGAAAAGGAGAGAAAATATGAAAAAGAAATTTGTGCCAAAAGAAATCACAAAAGAAATGACAATTGGTGAGGTTTTGAAGCAAAATCCAAATTTGGAAGAGGTTTTTCTCGGCTTTGGAATGCACTGCGTTGCCTGCCCTGTCAGCCAGATGGAAACGGTTGAAGAGGCAGCCGCCGTTCACGGTGTTGACGTTGACTTCCTTGTGAAAAAATTAAAAGAATTCAAGTAATCGCAAGTCTTTATCACAAGAGTTGTAACAAAAGCAAAACACTCCAAAAAATTGCAATTTCATTTTTAAGAAAAATAAAAAATCGGCAGAAAAAAGAAAAAAAATTCTGTCCTAAACCCGCAAAAAAAGATTGAAATTTATTGAAAAAACTTTAAATTTAACAAAAAAAACAGCGCAAAAATGCTGTTTTTTGTTTTTTCCTAGTCTTCCAAACACTGCCCAATCAACTCTTTCAATTTGTCCAAATTGGTTTTGTTTTTGACAGAAAACAAAATTTGATTTTCTTTGATTTCAATCGGTTTTTGCAGCAAATCACACTTGTTAAGCACAACGATTCTGTTTTTTGTTGCCCCCAAATCATCAAGAATTTTGTTGGTGATTTCAATGTTTTTGTTGAAGAACTTGTCCGAAACATCCACAATATGCAAAATCAAATCCGCTGATGAAACCTCTTCCAAGGTTGCTGAAAAACTTTCAACAAGTTCGTGTGGCAGTTTGCTGATGAACCCCACCGTGTCAGTCAACAAACAAAACTTACCATCACCCAAAAACAGCCTTCTGCTTGTTGTGTCAAGCGTGGCAAAAAGTTTGTCATCTGCATAGATGTTTTCTTTTGTCAAAAGGTTGAAAAGCGAACTTTTGCCTGCATTTGTATATCCCCCAAGCACCACACTTTTGATGCCATTTTTCTGCCTCAAAATGCGATTTTGTTTTCTGCTTGCTTTGATTTTTTCAATCTCCGCCTGCAAGGAAACAATCTCTTTTTCAAGTTTTCTTCGGTCAAGTTCAATCTTTGTTTCGCCGGGTCCGCGCATCCCAGCACCCTTGCCACCAAATCTGCCAAAACTGCCCTGCAAAGACGAAAGTCGCGTCAAAAGATAGCGATTTTGTGCCAATTTCACCTCAATTTTGCCTTCACTTGACTTTGCATTCAGCGCAAAAATGTCGATGATAAGCAAAATTCTGTCAATCACCTTGACGCCAAGTTCTTCCGACAAATTCCTTAGTTGCGAGCCAGTGAGTTGATAGTCCATCACAAGTGTGTCGCAAGGATTTTCTGAAAGAAACAACTTTATCTCCTCCACCTTGCCTTTGCCCATAATTGTCCGCCTGTTGAATGCGTCAATCCCCTGACTGAAAATTTTGACCACCTCAAGCCCTGCAGAAAAACACAGCCGCTCAATCTCGGCAAATTGGCAGTCTTTGTCCTCGTTTTTCTCGATAGGACAAAAAACAACCGCTCGTTCAACAATGTTTTCGTTTGTTTCTTCGCTCTTTTTCACATTTTGATTATATCACAAATCGCCTTGGTTTCCAACAAAAAAGTGGAAGTTTCACCCTCCACTTTGTCCACATCATTCACTTATTGCTTTCACAGACCCATCAACCGTTGAAATCACAACCGAATAGGATTTCTGCTCCACATTCACAACTGTGAAGCACCAAAACATATCGTCAAAGTTGTTGGCTTTTTTGTCAAGCACCCGAAGATAGCCCTCTGCACCAAGATTGTTCCCTTTTTTGCATTCCGTGATTTTGTCTGCAAGTTGCACAGTGGCAATCTCTATCGCCTTTTTGCTGTCAATGGCAAACTTTTTGCTTTCATTCTCCAAATCCAAATTTTCACCATCAAACATCAAACTGATTTTCTCGTCACCAGACAAATTCAACTCCATATCAGTTTGAAAAGTGTTGTCCGCATCTGGTCTTTTCAACAATTGGAAGGATTTTTTCTCACCATCAATCACAACTTCAACGCTCAAAACTTTCTTTGTGCTGTCAGCAGTCGTCTTGATTGTCAAAAGCGCAAAATCAACTTTTTCGTCATCACACTTGCCATTTATGAAATAGTCTTTTTCCCTCTCACCCGAAGCAATTGACGCATAAAAATTGTCGCCAACTCCAAAATAGTAAACATCTGTTCGTTCTGCCATATTTTTCTCCACACGCGTCACAATGCTTGTCCCACAACCAAAAAGTGCAACTCCAAGAAAGATGATGACAAAAGTCAAAACAAAAGCAAACGCCAATTTTTTCTTCATAAACACAACCCTCATTTTCACAAAACCACTATATGCCAAGAATTTGGACATAATGATTTTTGAGAGAAAAAACATCTCAAAAGAAGCGAAAATGTGCGTTTTTGCATATATAAAGCGAAATAAAACAAAAATATTTGGATTTTTTACGCCGTTTTGATAAAATATTTGAGAAACAAAATTTTTTGCAAACATCAGGAGAAAAAAAATGAAAGATTTGGAGTTCTATTTTCAAGATGCTCTCAAAAACGGATATGCAATTGGGGCATTCAATTTCAATAATTTGGAGACGCTGAAAGCAATTTGCAACGGAAGCGAAAACACACATTCGCCCGTTTTGGTCGCTGTCAGTGAAGGTGGATTTTCTTATATCGGCGAAAACCACATTTTGCCAATGGTGGAGGCAATCCGAAAAGAGCATAAAAAGTTGCCAATTTTTTTGCATCTTGACCACGGAAAAAGTTTTGAAATTTGCAAAAGAGCGGTGGATGCAGGCTTTGACAGCGTGATGTTTGACGGAAGTTCGCTTTCTTTTGAGGAAAATGTGAAAATCACAAAAAAAGTTGTGCAATACGCTCACAAAAAAGGTGTGTTTGTTGAGGCAGAACTTGGCGTGCTTGCCGGAATTGAGGACACGGTCAATGCAAACGAAGCACTTTTCACAAACCCTCAAAAAGCCAAAGAGTTTGTTGAAAAAACAGGTTGCAACTCTCTTGCGGTGGCGGTTGGAACAAGCCACGGAGCATACAAATATAAAGGAAAGCCCAAAATCCGTTTTGACATTCTTGAGGAAATTCAAAATGCAATTCCAAATGTGCCACTTGTGTTGCACGGTGCGTCAAGTGTCCCACAGAAATACATCAAAATCATCAACAAATTTGGTGGCGAGATGAGTGGTGCTGCTGGCACAGATGCAAAAATTCTGTCAACTTGTGCAAAAAATTTTCACATTTGCAAAATCAACACTGACACGGATATGCGCTTGGCATACATCTCCACAGTAAGAAAACATTTGGCGCAAAACCCAAAAGATTTTGACATTAGAAATGCCAACCTCCTTGCCATCGAAGAAATGACTAAACTTGTTGAAGAAAAAAATCGCACTTTCAACTGCGAAAACAGAGTGAAATAAAAAATTAAAAAAAGAGAGAAAGTTTTAATAAAATAAAAATTATAGAAAATAATAAAAAATAAAGAGTGCCAAAAATCGTTTTTAAAATTCACAAAAATATTAAATTTGCAAAAAAATAATAAAAAATGTTAAAGAATAACAAAAAAATTGAAAAAACTGCTTTTTTATGGCAGTTTTTGTTTTTTCGTATTATTTTTATTTTAATTTTCAATGCCTAAAATTTATTTTTATTTTTTTATTCTGCTTTTTATTTTTTAGTGTTCTAATCTTTTTATTTTGATTTTTTTCAAACACGCTCTATGCTTGTTATATTAAAATTTTCTCATCAAATTTTCACAATCAATATCAGGCTGTCAATATTGAATTTCCATAGATGCCAAACTGCCGCTTCCATTCAAACGAAAATACTTCACCCCCAAAACCGAAATATTTTTTGATGTTACCCTCTGCACAGAACCATCTTCGAAAAGCAACGACACGCTGACCTCATCAGAAAGTTTCAGCATAAAATATGCGCTATTTCTGTTTTTGTATTCTGACAAATATTTTTTTGTTTCTGTCAAATCAACAACCAGATTATTGTAAGCAAAATTTTCTATTCTTGCCTGATCCCCGTTGTAATGGAAAAGTGGATAAAGATATGTCCTGTCCAAGCCTGTCAAATCATATGTCTTTCTGTTCTCTAGATTTTCTAACTGCACAAAGAAGGCGTTTTCTTGAAGATAGGAATAAAAATTGTCAAACACCTTATCGCCATAGACCGATTTGAACAGCGCAAAAGTGTCCTCAGCGGCAACTTCTTGAATTCTGTCACTGGTGGCATCTGATGGATTTCTTCGCTCATATTCAAGAAACCATTTTGTGTAGTTCCCATACACATCATCAAGATAGTGCATAAACTCAACCCCAACGCCAAACACGCCATTGAGATTGTCATAAACCCCTGTGCTATTCTCAATCCAATATTCAACCGGCTGAGTGTAAATAAAGTTTGGAAGTACGGTGACATCATCAAGCAAAACTTTCACCGATTTGCCCATAGTCCTTGCCAACGCAGGATTGTTTTTTTCAAGATACTCAATCAATTTGAAGCAACTGTATTGCGCATAGCCCGCATCAAGTGCCGTCTGAAAAGACCAAAAAGTTTGTGAACTTTGCAAAATGGAAAACAGGCAGCGTGGAAGAATATAGGTGTTCCCCAAAAGCATATCTGCCTTTCCAAGAACAATTTTCTGTTCAAAAGAAATTGTGTGAGTGTTCCCGCACTCATTTCCGGTCGCTTCGTTTGATGCAACAGTTATCTCAATGCCAACGTGACCATCCGAATTGAAAACCGAATTTGTAAAACTGAGGCCAGAAACTTCCTCGGCAGCAAGATAGACACTCTCCAAATTCTCTTCAAAATGTGGAGGAACATAGGTTTTTGAAGAGATATCCACCGTGAAATGTTCGGTTTTGATTTTCTCTTTTGTCGAAATCCGACCGCTTTCAAATTGATATTGTGAAAGTTTTGGATAAAGCGTCAAATCGCCAAAACTGCCTTGTTTGATTTCTGTCACTCTGTTTGTGAGAGAGCCATCCCGAAACCAACCATCAAAAAGAAAAACATCTGTTGTTGGAGGAAGAATTTCAAAGGTCGGCGTTTCAACTGTGTAGGTGGTCACATTTTCATTTGCAAGAATTCTGTCGTCAACAACATAGTTTATGTCATATTCAATCAAATCATATTCGGCCTCCACAACCGCTTTTTTGTTTGGCATAACAAAAAAGTCGCCTTCCACAATAGTGCCGTTCACCAAAAAGTGTTTGAACAAATATCCATCATAGGCTTGACATTGAATGAAAACCGTTTCGCCCTTCTTGGCAGTGCTTTTGTTTGCTGTTATCTTCCCGTGCGTTGAAACAGTTTCAATCTCAAAGCCAACAAGCCAAGCATTGTCGATGGCGCAAAAATAGACCGCCCCCACCATACACAGAAAAATGACGATGACTGCTGCCATCAGAATGTAGTCTTTATAAGATTTTCTCTTATAGTTTTCCGCCATTTTTTCTCCGCTTTCATTTTTTTCTTCACTTTCAGGAAATATTTTTTGCAATTCAAACAAAAAGTTGTGCAAATTTAAAAACTCTTTCTTACCAAACACGCATTTGAGCAAGAATTGTCAAAATTCCTATTTCAACCGGAACAAAGTTGTTGGCTTCGTCAGCGCAACATCGATGCGGAAGGTTTCACCCTCCACAAGCCCTTTTTGTGCAAGAACAGAGCAAATGTGATTGTACGCAAGTTCCGGCGTGTTGTTTTCTTGGCTTAGGTGCGCAAGAACAATCTGTTTTGTGCCAGAATTTACAAGTTTCTCAATAAACTGTGCAGATGCATCGTTGGACAAGTGTCCATTGTTTCCCGCAATACGCATCCTCAGCGAAAGAGGATATTTTTCGCAGTGCCGAAGCATTTCAAGGTCGTGATTTGCTTCCAAATAGACCAAACTGCTGCCCTTCACACTGTCAAAAATTTTGTCTGTTGTGTGGCCAAGGTCGGTCAAAATGCTCATTCTTTTTTCGCCACCATCCGAAAGAGAAAATCCAAAACATTTGACATCGTGTGGCACTTCCACAGGGTCAATGATAAGGTCTTTGATGGCAAATTTTTCGGTGAAAATCTTTCTGTTTTTGTCGTCAACACGGTCAAGTTTATCCCACATCCCGCGCCAAACATCTTCGTGAGCAAAAACAGGAATGTCATATTTTTTGCTGAACACATCAATGCCGCGAATGTGGTCAGAATGCTCATGTGACACAATCACCGCATCGATATCCTTTCCCGAAATGCCCAAAAGTGACAACCGCTTGTCCGTTTCTTTGCACGAAAGACCATCATCCACCAAAATTCGTGAATTTTCAGTTTCAACATATGTCAAATTGCCGTCACTGCCGGACGAAAGGTTTATCACTCGCATACCTTTTCATTTTAGCATATGACAATATGTTTTGTCAAATATTTATGCTTTGAAAGCCGCCCACGCAAAAAAAAGAGAAGTTTCTCACTCCTCTTTTTTCAACATCTTTTTCAAAAAAATTCCTGTGTATGAATTTTTGCATTTCACAATCTCTTCCGGCATTCCGGTTGCGACAATCGTTCCACCCTCATCGCCGCCCTCTGGGCCAAGGTCGATGATATAGTCCGCACACTTGATGACATCCAAATTATGCTCAATCACAACAACAGAGTTCCCCGCATCCACCAGCCTTTGCAGAATGGCAATCAGTTTTTTGACATCATACATATGAAGTCCGGTGGTTGGCTCGTCCAGAATATACATCGTCTTGCCCGTGCCTTTGCGCGAAAGTTCGGTTGCCAACTTCACGCGCTGAGCCTCTCCGCCCGAAAGAGTGGTTGCTGGTTGACCAAGTTTGATGTAAGAAAGACCAACATCAAAAAGCGCCTGAATTTTGGTTTTGATTGAAGGAATGTTTTCAAAAAATTTGAGTGCTTCCTCCACCGTCATATCCAGCACATCGCTGATTGATTTTCCCTTATATTTCACTTCCAAAGTTTCGCGGTTGTATCGTTTCCCTTTGCACACCTCACAAGGAACAGTTATGTCTGGCAGGAAATACATCTCAATTTCCTTCACGCCAGCGCCCTCACACGCTTCACATCGCCCACCTTTGACATTAAATGAAAACCTGCCCGTGCCAAAACCGCGCGCTTTGGCATCTGGCGTGGCTGCAAACAGGTCTCGTATTGCAGTGAAAACGCCCGTGTAGGTGGCAGGATTTGAACGCGGCGTTCTGCCAATCGGCGCTTGGTCGATGTTGATGACTTTGTCCAAAACCTCCACGTTTTTGATTTCCTTGCACTTGCCAAGTTCCAACTTGCTGTTGTTGAGTTGATTGGAAAGATATGGAAATAAAACTCCGTCAATCAAACTTGACTTTCCGCCGCCCGAAACACCCGTGACAAGCGTCAAAACGCCCGTTGGGATTTGAACATCAACATTTTTCAGGTTGTTTTGCTTTGCGCCCAAAATCGTCACAAAATCTTTTGGTTTTCTGCGCTCTTTTGGGACTTCAATTTTTTCATCTCCACGAAGAAATGCCGCCGTGATTGACTTTTTGCTTTTCAAAACCTCTTCAACCGTGCCGGCCGCAACAATCTCGCCGCCATGTATGCCCGCGTATGGCCCAACATCCACAAGATAGTCCGCCGCACGCATTGTGTCCTCATCGTGTTCAACAACAATCAAGGTGTTGCCCAAATCCTTGAGTTTTTTGAGAGTGTTCAAAAGTTTTTCGTTATCCCTTTGATGCAGCCCAATGGATGGCTCATCAAGGATGTATAAAACACCCACAAGACCGCTTCCAATCTGCGTTGCAAGGCGTATTCTTTGCGCCTCACCGCCAGACAAACTCTCCGCCGAGCGATTGAGGTTGAGATAGGAAAGCCCCACATCCTGCAAAAAGTTCAAACGCGACAAAACTTCTTTCAAAATTGGCTCTGCAATCTGCATTTTGGTTTTGTTAAGTTCCAAATTCTCACAAATAGGGATCAGGCTTTTGATGGAATAATTGCAAAAATCATCAATATCTTTTCGATTTATCTTCACAGAAAGAGCGCTCTCGTTCAAACGCTTCCCGTGACAAACAGAACAAGTCTGCTCACGCATAAAGCGCCCAATTTCAAACTTCACCCACTCGCTTGTGCTTTCACGATAGCGCCTGCGAAGATTGTTGATGATGCCTTCAAAATTGACCGCCAACAAGTGTCGCCCACGCTGGTTTGCAATCTCCACATCCACTTTCTCACTGCCTGTGCCATACAGCAAAATGTTGAGTTTTTCTTTTGGAAGTTTTTTGACAGGCACATCCAAATCAATGTCAAACGCCTGAGCAACCGATGTGATATATGACTTCGCCATCGAGCCGGGTTCCATCTTCCAGCCTGTGTTGTTGAAAGCACCCTCGTTGACCGAGAGGTCGGAATGTTTAAGCACCAAACTTTCGTCAATGTCAAGCGTGTATCCAAGCCCGGTGCAGTGCGGACAAGCCCCGTATGGCGCATTGAACGAAAACAGCCTTGGCGTGATTTCCTCCAAAGTCCAGCCACATTCTGGGCAGGCATAGTTTGTGGAATAGGTTTCTTTTTTTTCGTCTGTGGAGACAATCACCAGCCCCTCGCCAAGTTTGAGTGCGGTTTCCAAACTCCCCGTCAGACGCGTGTCTTTGCCGTCCTTCAAAGTTATTCTGTCCACAACCACATTGATGTTATGTTTAAGATTTTTGTCAAGTGAGATTTCCTCGTCAAATGTGAAAACATTGCCATCAATCTCCACGCGGACATATCCACTTCTTTTGAGGCTGTCAAGCAGTTTTTCGTGACGCCCCTTTTGCCCGCGAACAACCGGAGCCATAATTGTCAGTTTTGCGCCTTCGCCAAGTTCTTTGATGCTGTCAACAATTTGGTCGATTGTCTGCTGCTTGACTTCTTTGTGGCAGTGCGGACAATATGGCGTTCCAACGCGCGCAAACAAAAGTCGCAAATAGTCATAAATCTCCGTCACCGTTCCAACTGTTGAGCGCGGATTGCGATTTGTTGTTTTTTGGTCAATTGAGATTGCCGGCGACAGTCCTTCAATCACCTCCACATCCGGTTTTTGCGCTGCGCCCAAAAATTGACGAGCATATGAAGAAAGGCTTTCAATATATCGCCTTTGCCCCTCAGCAAAAATCGTGCCGAAAGCAAGCGAACTCTTCCCCGAGCCGCTCACACCAGTGAAAACGATGAATTTGTCACGCGGTATTTCCAAATTAATGTTTTTGAGGTTATTTTCTTTTGCGCCTTTGATTATGATTGAGTTTTTCATATTTTCTCCATAGCAAATTTTGATGCGAACTTCAACGAAAAGTTCATTTGGATTTCAATTTATAATTTTATCACATATTTCAAACTTTTAAAAGAAAAAAACACATATTTCAGTGTTTTCTTCTTTATTTTGTTCATAAAATTTTTCAATTTCGTGACTTCTCTTTGACACTTTTTTTCGATTGTTGAGCCTTGCCACCTGAAGCAAGTTCATTCAGGTTTATGTTCTTTTCAGGAGGAGGGCAAATTTCTTTGGAACTTCTTTTGAGTGTGTAAAAACTGATTTCCGCGTCATATGTTCCATTTTGATTTTTCTTGCCAATTTTGACATAGTATGCATCAATTTCTGGATGGCGTTTTACCTCCGCAGGTATCATTGCAAGGACAATTTTTGGTGTCAATTGAAACTCACCATCATAACCCCTTTCAGCAATTTTAACAGGAATATTTCCAAGATTTTTAATCCTTTTCACAAAAACTGGCCGCCCAAAATTTTTGTAGTAAACATCGTTTATGCCGGCAGATGTGACTGCACAAGCAAAACATCCAACCATTTTGACAAGTGGAAATATGCGAGAGTTCCACCATGTTGCCTCAATATCTCCCAAATTTGTTCCGTTCATTTTTCACCTCCAAATATGAGGATATTATATCATATTTGCACCAATCTGTCAATAGGCAATTTTTAAAAAACAGCCTGCCTTCGCACAACAAAACGCGCAAAATAAGCATAAAAAATTAAAAAAAAGCAAGAAAAACTCAAAAAAAATGAAAAATAACAAAATTTTGCAGTTTAATTTATTCAATTTTTTCTTTTTTGTTTAGTCGCTTTTTGAGGTTATTAATTTTGTTTCGAAGTTCAATCGCGCGCTCAAAATCAAGTTGCGAAGACGCAATTTTCATCATACTCGTCAGGCGGTCAATCTCCATCGGAATGTCTTTCTTGGAAATGGAGCTCTCAGAAACTTTTTTGGAAATGTCAAGTGTGTTTTTGATTTCTTTGATGATTGTTTTTGGAACAATTCCATTTTCTTGATTATATTTCTCCTGAATGGCTCTTCGGCGATTTGTTTCGTCAATCGCCTTTTGCATACTCTCCGTCACAACATCTGCAAACATAATCACACGACCATTTGCGTTTCGCGCTGCACGCCCGATGGTCTGAATGAGCGCCCCTTCACTCCTCAAAAAGCCCTCTTTGTCGGCATCCAAAATGCACACAAGTTCCACTTCTGGCATATCAAGCCCCTCGCGCAGCAAATTGATGCCCACCAATATGTCAAAATCACCTTGCCTGAGGCCATTGATGATTTCCACACGCTCCATTGTGTCAATTTCGCTGTGCAGATATTTGACCTTAAATTTGTGGTCGGCAAGATAGGTTGTCAAACTTTCCGCCATCTTTTTTGTCAGGGTGGTCACAAGCACACGCGCATTTCGCTCAATGGTCTTTCTGCACTCCTGCATCAACTGCTCCACCTGATTTTTGATTGGTCGAACTTCAATTTGTGGGTCCAAAAGCCCCGTTGGACGAATAACCTGTTCCACCACCTGCCCCGCGCGGTCAAGTTCATATTTTGAAGGTGTTGCGGAAACATAGATGGTTTGTTTAAGTTTTTTCTCAAACTCATCAAATTTCAAAGGCCGATTGTCACGCGCCGCCTCCAAACGAAACCCATATTCCACCAAAGAATTTTTTCTTGCTTTGTCGCCATTAAACATCGCCCGCACTTGAGGAATTGTCATATGGCTCTCGTCAATGATAGTCAAAAAGTCGTTTGGAAAATAGTCAATCAAAGTGTATGGCGCTTCTCCAGGTTTTCTGCCGTCAAAATAGCGTGAATAGTTTTCAATTCCGCTGCAATAGCCCACTTCTTTCATCATTTCCAGGTCATATGCCACCCTCTGACCAATTCTTTCTGCCTCCAGTGGTTTGCCGTGCGCTTCAAAGTCTTTGATGGCCTTTTCTCTGTCTTTTTCGATTTCCTCAATCGCCTTTTGCAGCGTGTTTGAGCCAACAGCATAGTGCGTTGCAGGATAGATTGCCACGAAACTCACTTCGTTGATCATATTTCCACTCACGGGGTCAAATTCAAAAATTTTTTCAATTTCATCGCCAAAAAAGCGGACACGAATGGCATATTCGCTCGTGTTTGCCGGAAAAATATCCACAACATCGCCGTTGACGCGGAATGTTGTCCTTTGAAAGTCTATGTCGTTTCGGGTGTATTGGATGGCGATGAGGTGATTTATCAACTCGTCACGGTCAAACTCTTCCCCTTCTCTCAAAGAGATGTGGAGGTTGTAATATTCATCGGGGCTGCCCAAACCATATATACACGAAACGGATGCCACAACAATGGTGTCTTTGCGTTCAAGAAGGGAGGATGTTGCGGAGGAACGCAGTTTGTCGATGTCCTCGTTCACGCTCATATCTTTTTCGATGTAGGTGTCAGTGGAGACAATATATGCCTCAGGCTGATAATAATCATAATAGGAAACAAAATATTCCACACGGTTTTCAGGAAAAAACTCGCGAAATTCATTGCAGAGTTGCGCTGCCAAAGTTTTGTTGTGCGCAATCACAAGCGTTGGTTTTTGCACTTTTTCGATGATGTTTGCCATTGTGTAAGTTTTTCCAGAGCCCGTAACGCCCAAAAGCACTTGGTCTTTCAAACCATCCTCAATGCCTTCAACGAGTTTTTCAATGGCTTGCGGCTGGTCGCCAGCGGGTTTAAATTTTGAATGTAAAACAAATTTTTCTTCCATGATAATTATTATTTTAACACATATCGCACTCAAAATCCATAAAATATCGCAAAAATCAGTCAAAATAAAGTTTTTTGTTCAAATTTACCACAAGCAGCATTATGCAAACCTGCATATGTCAAGATTTTTTATGCAAATTTACATATAATTTTTGCATAAGAGGTCAAAATGCAAGAACTATACAAATTTCCAAGCAGATTGAAAGAACTTATGGAAGAATGCAACATCTCTCAAAACAAATTAAGCAAAGAAACAGGCATCGCCCAATCCCAAATTGCCAGATGGCTGAAAAATGAAACTCGCCCGAACATTGATTTTTTGATGACACTTGCACAATTTTTCAAGTGTTCAATCGACTATTTGGTCGGATTGGAAGATTGAAAATCAACTGAAAATCGCCTTCAAAATCAATCCAAAAACAAAACTGACAGTCGCAAGAAAAATGCTCCTCAAAATCAGAAGCCCAAAAACTCTGCGATTTTTTTTGATGTCATAGACAAACGATTGCCCATTTTTTTTGAGATTGACGCAATAAAAATATCCCTTTTTGCTGTCCGAAACAACAAATTCAATCAAATTTTCGTTTGCAAGTGTGACCATAATTTCATCAATCTCTTCAATGGAAAGAACAAATTTTTTTGAAAGCGCTTGCGTGATTTCTTGCGGCGAAACAAGATATGTCCGCTTTTGCTGACATTTTTCACACAAATATGTCATAACCATTTTTTCTTTTTTTGTCACTATTGCTCCAAAAATTGCATATTTTTTCTGATTTTTTCAATTTTTTTACGAATTTTTTAATGTTTTTTCAATTTTTTGCCACTTTTCTTATAAAATTTCTTAATAGTTTTTTCTTTTTATTGTTTTAATATTTTTTATTCTTTTCATTGATTTTTTTTATTATTTTTCATCTGCCCTTTTCTCCGACTATTCCAATCTCCTTTGGTCAATCAAGTTTGAACATAGCGTTTTTCTTTTATTCTCTCCAAATTTTGTGAATATAAAATCGCAAGAAAAAGAAAAATATTGTTATGATTGATTTAAAATCCAAACTTGTGCTGTCAATATTGGCAAAAGAATGCCCAGATGGAAGTTACAAAATCATTGAAATCCCCGACATCATAATGGCAATTCCAAGACGATATCGGATGGACAGCGATGCCGTCAAAAACATTTTGGTGCATCTGGAAAGACAAGAGCTCGTTTCGGTGAAATATGACGATGACGATGTTTTCTGCTTGGCCGTTTTGCCATATGGCTATGAAGTTTTGGAAAACGAAAAACCGAAAAATTTCAAAAAAATAAAAGAAAAACAGCCAAAAATCAATTTTTTGACCGTTTTTCTGTGTTTTTTAGCATCATTTTTGGGAAGTTTTTTGTCCTCGCTTATTTGTTGGCTTTTGCTGAAATAACTTGCAAAAATGTCGCAAATTTTCAAACCGTCAGTTTCTTCAGCGAAGAGATGTCACCAAAATCACGCACATATTCTGACTCGCATTGGCTGTAAATTCCGTCCTCGCAAATAATCAATGAGTCAACCAAATTCACTCCGCAAGACTCGCAAAGCCGTTTGATCATTTCAAAACTGTCCTCATCAGCCGGCGATGGCAACGCCCTGCCATATGGATGACAATGTGCAACCACAAACGAGCACGCTCTTGACGAAGTGATGAAATTTGTGAGTTCAAGTGTTGATATTCCAACTTCGCTTGCATTTTGCATGTTTATCATCCTTTTGTGAGTGATGAGATGTGCGGGACTGATTGCAAGCAAAAGCAAATGCTCGGTTGTGCGAAGTCGCAAAAAGTCCTCAACAACATCATACAAATCATTTCTGCTTGTGACGCGATATTTTTTGCCAATACGCATTGAGGTGTAGTAATAGAAATATTCACAAAACAAACGAATCATTTTTGCGGAGCGGTCATTGATGCCCTTCACCGATTTCAAATCCTCGTAACTTGCTTCAATCACATTGTTGAAACTTTCAAACTTTGACAGAAGTCGGTGTGCAAGAGGATTGACATCGCCGCGCGGGAAGATGTAAGTCAGAAAGCATTCCATCGCTTGAATTTCACCAATGGCCTCAAGCCCTGCCTCAGTGGCACTGTTGACAAGTCGGGCGCGATGCCCCTTGTGAATGTCTTTCTCGCCTTTTTCTTTCTTTTTATTATCCTTTCCAAGCTCACTTTCTTTTCCCATTTATTCATCTCCTTCTTATCAAGAATATTTCTCTCCATTTATGAATTGCCTATGATACCAATTACTGTTGTTTCTCTCCGAGCAAGTAAATGTCCAACTATATTTGTCTCGTGAAGAAAGATAACTTCTTTCAAATTGGAACACGCACCAATCACCACTATTTCTTTCAAGAACAGTAAGCCCTGCATTGCCATATGCTGAGCCGACTACCAAATGATATTCCAAATCCTCTTCATCAAAGCAAGTTCCATATGCACTCCAGCCAGACGACCAATGACCTCTTTTATACAAGAAGTCTCTATTGCCGTCGTCATCCATACTGTTTAATATCGTGATATCAAAGCCTCTTCCACTGTCTGATATTTTTATAATTTCGTCAAAGCCATCTTTATAATTTTTGCTTCCTGATGTAAAACTGAACTGCAACCAATCTATGCTCCTCCACTTGCCATCCTGTTCAATGCTAAACAAATAGTTTATCTTTAAATATTCATAAAACTCTTCATCAAAATAGTATGCAGTGCCGTCTGTGCCATCAACCCTCCAATTCTTTTCAATTCCGTCCCAAACAAACTTGGTCGAATCCCACGCATTATAAGGATGATCTGGGCTGCTATCTTCAAATGATCCATACCAATCACCAGAACGATCTGAGCTATCGTTATAAACTGTCCTCTTTTCACCAGCAATGTCAGCCGTTGCTTCCCACTTGTGTCCTTCAACAGTGCTTGGGCGAACTTTTCCGTCACCAAATTCTTGTGCCATGTCGTCGTGAACAAACGAGCCACTTCCGCTTGGAAAGACAACTTCGCCACCATAGTTAATGTCCTTTCCATCTGTCCACTCAACAACTTTAACATCACCGAAACGTAAAAGCGTGTCATTTTCTAGACCGAAGAAGAAGTCCAGGGCAGCTCCCCCGCCATCGTTTTGCTGTACTTGTTGTGCGCGAACACTTATATTGAATTTTTCAACATTCTTTGTCAGAACACCTTTTTTATATGAAGGATTGCTTCTTTCATTTGAAAGTCCAGTCGCCAATTTATCTGACCAATAGCCACCCTTGTCACCCCGACCTCTGTCAATTTCTCCGTTTGCCAAATACACGCTTAGAGAGTCTCTGTCTGTGAATGCTGCATTTCCAAATCTCCAATATTTTTCAACTCTGTAAGTGTCAGCCCAAGTCAAATTCCAAAGTCCACCACTGCCCATCAAATCCTCTACCCAATTTCTTTTTGCGCCAAAGCATCTAGTCCTTTCGCCAGTTCTTTTTTCATAACTCGACATCCAATCACACCAGTTGCTATTCACCAAATTGCCATTACTGTCATTATAGAGGCAACGGAATCTATTGGTGTCCATTGCTGAAACAGAATTGTTAAACCAGTTGTTTCCCGAACCAGCTTTGTATGAGCAATCAATCACTGCAAAGCCCTTGATCCCACCACATCCGGAGCTTTGCTGTGTGAATACATCTCTTGTATTTGCTTGACTGCTATAGTCCCCCAGGTCTTCTCCTTCACTTGCAATTTTTATTTCTCCAGAGGCAACTTTTGTCCCTGTTGCATCAAGAGGAGTTTCTCCTGCTTCGCCGGCTTCTTGCCCAGCAACAATCTTTGAACCATTAAAATAGCCATTTGAGCCATCAAATCCATATCCGCCTTGTCCAGCAACACCTGCCCTGACAAACAACGGAGTCGAATTTAAGCCCAATGTGATTGATCCTGGAAGACCCCCTTGTTGACCAACCTTGCTGGCCGATGTCCCAGGTTTGCCGTTTTGACCATTGCCGGAAAGTATGATATTTTTAAGTACAACGCTTGACGAAGTCCTTTCATCTATGATTTGCTCTTCAGCTTCATACGGGATGTCCAAGCTCGAAATTGTCATATTTGAAGAAGAATTTTGAAGATTATTGTTAAAAATTGTCAAGTCTGTATCAAAATTTGCGATACTCCCAAAGAAACTCACTTCATTTCCTTTTGCCTTTTCTCCAAGCACAGCACCCATTGTCGAAACAATCACTCTCAAGTTTGAAATATCCACAATAATACTGTCATTGCCAATAACTGATGCTGCATCCACAGAATGATATTTCCAGAAGTAACCTGCACCAAAAATGGTCAAAGATTTTCCATTAAGTGATTTTTTCGCATTAATATCATCAACAAAAAGGACCTGATTGATCAAAGACGCATCTGACTCTGTCACATAAAACTTGTTCTTTTCAAGTTCTGCATCTTCTTCTGTTGGTTTGTCAATGACTTCCAAATTTGATTTTGGTTGATAAATTTCCGTGTATGCAAAGTCGTAACTATATATCACACCTTCTTCAGCAAAATCTGGCAGCGAAAAGTTTCTTCCAGTTGCTCTTGTATATGAACTTTGCTCGTGCAATTTATATCTATACGAATTAACTTCAACATCTCCATGGGTAAGACGTCCATATTGACTTGCTCCAACGGAATAACTTTCATCTGTATGCATAGCAGTCGTTTGTTGTTCGTCTCCCGAAACCCATTTTGAAATCTTTCCTTTAACTCCAGCATTCAAAGGTTTTTCATTGTTGTAACGTGCAAAACGAACAGTCTTGGAATTCATATTTGTGACAACATAATCAACATTAATTGTCCAAGAAACACCTTCTCTTGAAACTTCCTGCTGTCTAAAATATTGCAAGCCATCAAAAATATTTTGTTGGACGTCAGTTTGTTTTTCCTTAATGTCGACTGTCATTTCATCATCTTCGTCTTTAGGATATGTTGTTATGATCTCATAATCTAACAAATATTTATCAACTTTTCCGTCAGCCTTCTTGACATATCTGATGATGTCGTAATTCATGGTTGATTTTGTAACATTATCATCACCATCTTTTTCTTCAGCTATTGATTGAAGAACCTGATAGTCAAGGACAATACAATTGTTGTCAAAAACACGATAGATGTATGAATATTCATAAGCCTCTGCTGAATCGCCCTCTCCAGACACATAGGCTCCTTCATAATGAGTTTCAATAAAGTTAACTGCGTCACGACCAGAAGTTACAAGCTTGTGAATTTTGTTTTTATAATAATCCGAACCCTGTGTGTTAGATCTTGTTACGGTCACAGCAACATTTTCTCCAGTTTCGGCATTCTGGTAAGATAAATTCAAGCTGTTCATTATTCCACCATCACTTGTGCCAGAAATTTCCAGATCATCTTCACTGTCAAAATCAATCCCATCTTCACCAGTGAGCGTTGTTTTTGTGATATGATAAACAAATTTGATTGTGACACCGCTTGACATATCCCAGTTCTCCCAGGCAACATCGGCAACAGCATTAAATGAATTTGATGCATTGACAAAATCACCAATAACCAAATCGTTTGTTCCACCTTCAACATTCCAAGTTTCAAGTTCATACCCAAAGCTGCAACCACGTGCTTTGATTTTTGCCGTGTTCTCTTTTGGTTTCGCCACAAAATTAATGTCCTTTGAGTAAAATTTGACACCAAAGATATTTTCTCCTGTTCCACCCTCAACAGATGGGTTAAGTTCTCCAGCCTCTGTCACCCACTCAAATTCTGTTGTTTCAAGAACGATTCTTGCTGAGCCCTCAGAATAAATTTCTATTGTCTTCGCTGCGAGGTCACGAGGATCAAGCAACTCTTCCACTGCGGTATAGTTAATCTGCATAATATTGTAATAAACATTCATTGAATTTATGGTTTTTATCAATCCGTCAAAATTATAATTTGCCCTGGAAGAAATTTTCAATAAATTGTCTTCAATTGAAAGGCTCAAAACTGTGCCACCATTATATGCAAATGAATTTGAGCCATTGATATTCCAATTAGTTCCATCAAAATTGACACTAAAGACGCCATCTGTTCCAAATGCAATCTGCCCATTAGATGGCATCTCTGATAAAAGCACATTTTTAAGTTTTGAAAGATCCAATGTCAAAGTTTTTGCATCGGTTGGTTCATCAAGTGCAAAAAAGTCTTCCACATTTCCATTTTCAAGCACTGTTTCAATGTTCGTTTCCTTGAAATCTTTAATAGTGACAGTTTTTTTATTCGGCGTGATTTTGACTTCTCCACCTTCAGCAGCATTTGTCTTGGTTTGGAAATTAAGCAAAAGCCCTTCGCCTTCAACCAAAAGCCATTCTTCAATTCTAATGCCAAAATATCCATTTTCAACATTCTTCTTGAAAGTATACTCCCAATTTTCGCTATCTGTTTTAAACTTCATTGTGAGATTGTCAAAATCATCTTTCTCCACCACACCTTCCAATTCAGGTGTCACAATAAGTTGCTTGCCTGTCTCTTTCTTTTCTGCTCGTGAAATGGACAGATTGTGAACGACCTCATCATTGTCCTCAAAGAACAGTCCAATCCTGAATGGACTCATAGATGTTCCGCCTGCAGCAGCTGCATCAAGGTCATCTGCAGTAACTATTCCGCTGTGTGCAGCAATGGAGTAAATCATTTTAATTTTATCTTCGACATTTGACCTACTCTTGAATTTTGCAACAGACATATTTCCAAGAGCATCAAATCTCTCGTTTGAAAGAAGTCCGCGAAGATCAAATTTGAGAACTCCGCCTTCATAAATGATATTTTTCTTTCCAAGCTTAACTTCGGTTTCAACCTTGGCACTTGAGTAGAGCAAAGTGAGTTCTTCGTATTTTTCTGGCAAATTCGCCGAAATGCGAAGCCCTGTATTTTTACGGCCTTCTTTGACCCATTCAAATTTTGCTTGAACTTGCCTTCCATTTGCGCGTAAGATAAACCCAGAAGTATCCGTCGAAGTTTCCCAAGAAGATGTAAACAAATCATTATGGAACATATTTTTCAATGTGTCCAAATCCACTTCTGCCTCATATGCATAAGGGTCTGTCACCATCAGAAGATCACTCCCAGACGAAACAAATGCGGTGTCAACACCATCTATTGTGCGCTGTTCAAAAGAGCTTTGGTCAGTTTTGTCATCAATTTCATCAATTTGTTTTCGAACATTTTCCTCTTGTTCAGAGATCTCACAAATGTCAACAGCCAAAGAATTGCCATCGCCAGACATTCCCGTGATGTTTTCTTTCAACAACTCATCATAGGTCTTGAAACTTGCGGACTCTGCATACTGTGTCGTTTGAGCCATCATAAAATCCGCATAATTATAGAACGAGGCACCAGAGTTTTCATCATTTAAAAAGCCGAGGTTCCAGTTGTTGCCATCTCCGGCCGTTGAAGACACCGCTTCATTGCCTTGGGATGTCAA
>CANQNH010000003.1 GCA_947625165.1 uncultured Clostridia bacterium | reverse complement strand
GCCGACCGCCTTGCCAACAAGTTTCACTTCGCCTTCAACAACGGAAACAACAGGCTTGATTGCCAAAACTTCGCCTGTTATGGCAGCCAGGGTGGAAATTCGCCCACCCTTTTTGAGATATTTCAGTGTGTCAAGCAGCGCAAGAAGTTGAATTTTGTGTTTTTTCTCTTCAAGTTTTTCAACGATGTCTTTCGCAGACAAGCCCTCTTTAATCAATCTGAGAGCATAGAAACATAAAATGCGCTCGCCAATGCAGGCATTCAAACTGTCCACAACAAAAACTTTGCTGCCAAACTTTTTTGCGGCAGATTTGGCAGAGGCGTTTGTGCCGGAAAGTTTGGAGGAAAGTGTTATCGCAATCACTTCGTCACCATTTTTTGTTAAGTCTGCAAAAGCCTTTTCAAAGCAAAATTCGTTTATTTGCGAGGTTTTGGGCAGTTCATCACTCTCAATCAGTTTTTCAAAAAATTCACGATGCGACAAGTTGACCCCATCCAAAAAAAGTTGCTCGCCAAAGCGAACCTCCATCGCAATCAAAGAAACACCAAGTTCATCGGCTTCTTTTTGGTCGATGTCCGAGGCGCTGTCAATCAAAATTTTGACCATTTAACACTCCTTTCAAAACTCAGAAGTTTGTTGTCCAAACAAATGTCAGTTGCAAAAACCATCCAAATTTGTTGTGATTTTTTTCAAGACGCAATAAAGTTTTTCTCTGTCTTTGTCTGAAACTCCCGCGCTGCCAATCTCCACGAAGGAAGAAATTTTGTCAGTGATGTGTTTTCCAACTTCTTCGCCTTCTTTTGTGAGCAAGATTTTTTTTCGATATTTTTGGGCGGGATTGTCTTCTTCACAAACCAAATTCCGCAAAGCGAGCTCTTTGATTGTGCGCGAAATGGCGGCTTTGTCTTCGCCACACTCAGCGGCAAGTTCTGTTGATGTTGCACCAGATTTTTGATATAGCGTGAACAAAACTTCAACTTGACTGCCTTTGAAGCCAAGTTTTTGCATTTCAATGTTTTTGATTTTTTGGATTTGTCTTGAAATGTTTAAAATCAGTTGCGAAAAATTTTTGTATCTGTTTTGCATAAAAAACTCCTTCTGAACCAAAACAAGAGTAGCACCAAAATTGTTGATTTGTCAACAAATTTTGCAAAAAATCAAAAATTTCAAAAAATACATATAAAAAATTGCAGAAAATTTGAAATTTTGGAGGTTTTTTCAAATGAAAAGGGTTGACAAGAGCATTTTTGAGTATATTGGCAAAGCGATGCCAAGTGCATATTCGGTTGTCCGAGGCGGGACCGCGTTTCCAAAAATTTTGGGAGTTGTGGAATTTTATTCCTTAAAAAAGGGCGTTTTGGTGGTTGCAGAAGTTGAGGGCCTGCCAAGCAAAGAGCCGCAAATTTTTGGATTTCACATTCACGAGGGTGGGTCTTGCAAGGATGATTTTGCGCTGACGGGTGGGCATTTCAATCCAAACAATCAGCCGCACCCAAGCCACGCCGGAGATATGCCGCCGCTCTTTTCATCGGAAGGCGAGGCGTTTTTGGTTTTCTACACTGACAGATTTTCCGTCAGCGAGATTGTTGGCAAGACGGTTGTCATTCATCTGCAACCAGACGACTTCACTTCTCAACCTGCGGGAAATTCCGGTCAAAAAATTGCCTGCGGTGTTATTGAAAGGTCTTGAAAAGTTTCGACAAATGACCTCAAAAGAGCATAAAAAAATTAAAACAAGAAGGTTTGAGAAAAAAACAAATGTAGAAAAATAGAAACAGTAGAAAGTTTAACAAAAAAATAAAAGCAAAAATAACATAAAAAACAAACAAAAATTCAAAAAAACGCAAAAAAATGGCAAAAAACATAAAAAATGCAACAAAAAAGTGCAATTTTTGGCAAAAAGGAATTTTTGCCTTGCATTTTTTGTGAGTTTGTGATATGCTTTCTTTATGGAAGAAAACAAAACTGACATTTTTGTTGGAGATGTTGACGGCAAAAGAATTGAGGGCAAAACACGAAAAGAATTTGTGAAGAATTTTCTCACCGCTGTTTTCGAGCAGTTTCAAGGGCTGGAAATGACAGAGAGGTTGACGGCTTATATCAACTTTTTTGTGGAACACTTTTCATATGACAAAAAACAGAGAGATGAAATTTTGTCAAGGAAGGCAAGATATATGGACTATTTTGTCGAGCAGTTTGCTCTTGGCAAGCAAAAAGAAATTAAGCCTTTCAAAGCAGAAAGTTTTGAAGAGAACGAAACTTCACTTGCAAGGCTTCTGACAACCGGAAAGGGCGTTTGTCAGCAGTTTGCTCAGGCATTTGCACTTTTGACACTGATTGACTATCTTCACACAAAAGATGCGCCACTTTGCCACTATGTTGGTTGCAGAGTGGAGATGGGCGGCAAACAAATGGGGCACGCAGTCAATGCAATAACATTCACAGACCAGCCAATCATCATCGACATTTCTTCGATGATACACTGCAAAGAGGGCGATTTTTTGCAAGACAAAGATGATTTTGGGCCTGTCTATTTGAAGGACTATATGAAAAGTCTTGCAAAGGGAGGAAACAAACTCCTTTCAAATGCCACTGACAGCAACTATATGTCCTCATATGCGATTTTGGGAGATTTTGATGAATACTACAAATTTTTGAATATGCCAACACAAGAAATTGTGGAAAAGCGCCAAGCAAATTTAAAACCAATTCCAATCCCAGAAGTTGCAGAAAATTTGCAGCAAAAACAAAAAAAATAAGAAAAAATGCAAAATTTGTTGCATTTTTTTTGATTTTTTGTTGGATTTTTCGCTTTTTTTGTTATTTTTATTTGTTTTTTAATTCTTTTTTCTTGTTTTGCGTCTTTCAAAATTTTTGTTTATTTGTTTTTCAAATTTGTTTTTTTTGAGGGGTGCTTTTTAAGCATAATGTTTAAGTTTGTTTAGGGCATCAGCAAGCATTTCTGTTTGTTGATAAGCAAGGCCGATTTCAAGCGCTTTTTCCGCTGGCATAAATGAAAATCTGCCTTTTTTCAAAATGTTGTCAAACATATTTCTTTCGCCAACGATGTTTATGTGAAAGGCTTGGCTTGAACCGCCGTGACTTCCAGAATGCTGTTTGTCGGTGTATAGTTCCAAAAATTTCAACTCCGCAAGCACTGGTTTGTTATCTGTTTTGAGAGTCAGAATTGCAGGCTCAGTGGTGTTCATTTCCAATGTTGCATCAATGTTTGTCCTCTGTTTGAGGGCGCGCAAAACTGCTGATATTGGCGATTCAAATTTGTTTATCATATCGCCAACAAGCCCCAAAAAGTTGGGGTAGTCCTCTTTGTCCTTTGGGCGATAGCCACACAAAACATAGGTGTCATAGTGTGCATCACCAGTTGTTGAAAGTGCGCGTTCTTGAAGCGTGAAAACCAGGTCAACTGTCTGCCTTCCAACATTGAAAAGCCTGCCCGAATTTTCAAGTGCCAAGCGCATTCCATTCAGTCCGTCAACGTTGCCCATCAACATCAATGTGCCATAGGAAGCAATTTCTTTCATTTTTTGAAAATCGCCGTCCCGAATGGCGTTCCTCAGTTCCGTGGCGTGAAAGGAAAAATTGCTTGTTAGTTCCGGATTGATGAACTTGAAAGGCAGGTTGATGTTTTTTGTGGAAAGAACATCCAAAATCTCCTCTTTGTTGCCCGTTATGAAATGCGTGACATTGAAAAGATTGCAGACCTCAAGCACATCGCTGAGCCAATCTTCAAACTTTGGGTGGTCCTCCAAATAAACCACTTTGACCCGTGACAAATCACCGCCTCTTTCCTGAATGCTGAGAAGCAGCATTTTTTCTCTGAACACTGCAAGCAGCGGATGTCTGCTTGACCCTGCTTCATAGCAACTTCCAAGCCCAATCACAACATTGTCGAAGTTGTCGAGAAGGTGCATTATTACATCAATATGTCCTTTGTGTGATGGTGCAAATCTGCCTATAAAAAGTGCGGTTGTCATCAAACTTACCTCTTCAAGATTGTCTTTCTGTGAAGATTATATCTTTTTATGTCGATTTTTGTCAAGCAGAAAGGTGCTTTAAAAGCACAGGATTGTGCCGAAAGGTTTTACAATTCTTCTGAAAAAGCCGAAAAAATTTGCTAGTTTGTTTTGTAAAGATTTGTTTTTGTGATAAAATATATCAATAAGATGTCACATCCTGCTTTGTGTTTGCTTTGGAAAATCTGTTTTGGAGGATTTATGAAAAAACTCGTTTTGAGCATTGCAATGTGTTTTGTGCTTTTTGTGTCAGGGCTTGCACTGACAGGGTGTTTCGGTCAGAGGGACACATTCAATATTTCCGTTGAAAACAACGCTGCGCCGGTCACCGTCACAATTTTGGATGATGAAAGAATTTTGATGGGGCAGCCTGAGGACAATAAACAAAACTATGTTGTCAGCAGAAATTCAAATATAACGGTGGAAATTCGTTGTGCAGAAGAGGGATATGACCTTTCTGGGCTTTGCGTTGAAGTGAACGGAGAAACACAAAATCTCAATAAAAAAAGTTTTGATGTGAAAAATGGAAAAACGCTTTATGCCAACTTTTTGTTTGGCAGAGTGAAGAAAGATTATGATATTGTTGTGAGCGGCGTGAGAGAAATTTCCACAAAATTCAATTTGCAGAAAGTTTACAACGAAGAAACTGACGAAGAAACCAATCAGAAACTGAATTTGACGGAGATCTGCTTTGAAAATGAGGACGGCAAGGATTATGTCAACCTTGGCACTTTTCTTGCAGGCGCGGGCGAAAAGAATTTCACACACGAATTTGACAAAGAGGAAACTGACCCTGTTTTGAACAAATTTCAGAGTTTCAGAATAAGGTTTGTCGGCGGTGACATCATTCAACTTCCTGAGTGGAATTTGACTGTTGAAAATTCGCCATTTGTGCTTCAAGCGGCAGACGGCACAAAGAAATGTGTTGCTTCGTTCATACAAAACAATGACACATCTTCAATCCACAATCAATTTGTGTATTACGTTGTTGACATGGGCGAAGAGGTTGCAAAAGAAGCGGAGTGGACACTGTTGGTCGATTTCAGCAAGGTGGAATATAAGCAATTTGAAGTGATTGCGCCAGAGGAGAATTTGGTGTATGACGTGACAGGTCTGCCAGATTTTGCGATATACAACGACCTTCTTCAATTTTCCGTGAAAAAAACAAACACTTCTTATGCCAACTATGAAGGAATGGAAGTTTACATAAACGACAAAAAACTTTCCCCAAAAACGCAGACAGATGATCTTTTGACGTTTGAAGTTCAGGCAAAAACGCCTGACGATTGGAAAGTTTCGGATTCCGATTATGAGTGGGGGAATTGTTTTGCAATATCAGTGAAAGGAATACAACTTTCCAACACTCACAAACTGACCTATTCAATCACAACGCAGGAAAACGGCTCAAACAGATATTGTTTCACCCCATATTTCAAAACGGTTTCCACAGGTGGAGATCTCAATTCTGTGCTTGCAAAGGACGATGATGGCAATGCGCTTACAAATGAGCAATTAAAGAACGCGATTTTGTGGGAATATGCCTATGATGCTGACAGAAACGCGTATAATTTTGGCTATGACATTTATGATTATTCCGTTTCAGTTCAGAAAGGCGTGGGTCCAGAAACAGAACTTTTCAATTTGAAAACAATTCTTTCAGAGCAGACAAACGATTTTGAAAAGAAAGAGGATGTGGAGTGTGACTTGGGTGACGGGCGCACATTTAAAGCGACCTTCAACAGAACAACTGCCAAATTCGACAAATTCCGTATTGAATTTGTGGCCACTGAAGATGTTGAATTTGTGTTCAACCAATTTAAAAGATATTCCAAATTTGTCAAACTTGGGTTTGATGTCCCTGACCGTGTCCTTTCTGCCTATTCAAGTGTGCAATATGCAGTCTTGGACGGAGACAGCGGAAACGTTGAGGATTTGCAATACAGCGTTCTCAGCAAAGGACAACCTGTGACTGTTGCGGTCAAAGACGGAGATGTGATATATCTGAAATTCTCAATTTTGTCAAGCGTGTATGCCGAAGATTTTGAGTTTTTCAACGAATTGGTGTGTGAGGGTTCGCATCCTGAGCGATCAGACAACAATGTTGTTTATCAATTGACCGTTGCAGGATATCAATATGGCGCTTCTGAAGAAGACGCGCAAGAACTGACTTTGAAGTATATCGGAATTGCATAGGACATTGCGTAGAGAAAAAAATGCTTCAGAAAAAACATATTTTTGTTTGATTTCGTTTGCTTTTTTCGAGGCAAATGTTATATGATAAACATAGGAGAAAAATTATGAACAGAATAAAAAAGTTTTTTGCAGATTTCAAAGCGTTCATTTCACGCGGAAACATTCTTGATCTTGCTGTCGGCGTCATCATTGGCGGGGCGTTCAGTGCAATTGTCACAGCGCTGACAAACAAAATTTTGATGCCACTCATCAATTGGGCTTTGGCTGGGGCAGGCGGTCTTGAAAGCGCCTACACCATTTTGGGCGAGCCGGCATATCTTGACGAGGCGAAGCAGGTGATTGACTGGTCGCACACAATATACATTGATTGGGGCGCATTCATCACAGCAATCTTGGACTTCTTGTTGATTGCACTTGTGCTTTTCATCATTTTGAAAGTGGCAATGAATGCACGCAACATTGCAAAGAAGGCAACTGAAGGTCAGCCAACAAAAGAAGAGAAAAAAGTTTTGAAAGAACAGGGTGTCAATATGCGTGACCACAACGAAGTGAAGAGGGCAACTCTTGAACTTCGCGAAAAAACAAAAGAAGTTCCACCACCACCAAAACCAACTCAGGAAGAACTTTTGGAAGGCATTTTGGAAGAGCTGAAGAAACAAAACGAAACAAAATCTGCAAAATAAAACAAAAAGGCAAAACGAAAAGTGGAGAAATCCACTTTTTTTGTTGTTGTTTTGCTAGAAAAAATCGTAGGCGTGAGATGATTTATACTTGAATTTTGACGATAATTTTGACGATAATTTCTTCACAAAATGAAACACAAACGAAAATTTTAAAAAAAAGAACACAACGTATTGTACACGCTGTGTTCTTCAACCACTACTGGTGGAGATGAGCGGATTCGAACCGCTGACCCTCTGCTTGCAAGGCAGATGCTCTACCAACTGAGCCACACCCCCAAAAAACTGATGCTCTTGCATTTTAACATAAATATTCCTGATTGTCAACCAATTTTTCAAAATTTATTTAATTTTTCAAGGAAGAATTTTCTGTTTTGAATTTTTTGCTTCAAGAATTGACAAAAAACAAAAATAAGGAAAGTGAAATAACTACAAAAAAAAGACGGACGCCCGTCTTTTGTTGTTCATCACGCAAATTTTTTCTGATTTGTTGGTTGCTGAGAATTTTTATTGTTGCGTCAGCCGTCGTTCTGACAAGTCTTATTGGTCGTGTCCGTGGAACTCTGTCATTCTGATGTTGTTTATTCTGCGTTGTTCTTCTGCAACACTTGAAATCAGGTCACGCACTTGATATGGATTTTTGATGTTTTGCAACAGAAGTGTTGGCTTGCTTTCGTCACTGCTGAAAACGGTCACTGTGCCATAGTTGAACATTTTGCCAAGCAGTGATTGACGAAGATTGATGTCGCAAATGCGGTATGCGTTGACCTCATCCACCATATTTGACAAAAAGCCAACATTCAAGAAAAGTTTGACCCATGCACCCGGCTTTTTCACAAGGCTGTATCTTGTGAAAGAAAGTGGAAGCCCGAAATATCTTTTTCTGTCTTGCCACAAAAGTTCTGCGCCTTCACCAAATTTTGATTCAATGCTCATAGAAAACCTCCGTTTTGATTTGAAATGGAATGTCCTGTGAAACCCTGCAAACTTCTTGAAAATGTTTTTGGGTTTGGTCAAAAGGTTGCTTTCAAATCATTTTTCATTGTTATGATACAACAAAAAGAAAAGAAAATCAAGCGAATTTTCAGCGAATACAAGCAAAAATTTGCAATTTTTTCTTTCAAAGAGGCAATTTTTGAATAATTTCTTCTTTTTTTTCACAATTTCAAAATTTGCTTTTGTCAAGGCAAGGAGAGGTTGAAAAGAACAAAATTGTGTGAAAAAGAAAAAATCCCCCAAAATTCAGGGGGAGATTTTTCAAAACCGCAAGCAAACATCATTTGTTGCAGCCGCAGCCACTGCCGAAGCCAGACAACAAAATCAAGAGGAGCAGTGTTTCGCAGTCAATGCAGATTTGTCCGCCTTTGAACCCGCCAAAACCACCGCCACAGCCGCAGTTTTGCAAGAGCAGAAGAAGGAAGATGAGAGAGCAGCAGTCACATCCGCCGCAGCCGTTTCCAACTTCGCCACAATTTGAGCCTCCAAAAAAGTTCATTTGTGCCTCCTAAAAAAATCTTATGTATTTGTGCAATCGTTTGCACATTATCAATTTATTTTTGTCCTCAAAAAAATGTGACAGAATTTGTTGCTGAAAGCGGAATTTTCTTTGCTGGCAGGTTTTTGGATATCGAAGCGATGCAAATATGTGAAGTGATGCAAAATAAACATAAAATTATGACATATATATCAATATTTTTCAATTTAAAGAAGCACAAGGGATTGTTTGATTGAGTTTGCGGACATAATAACCATAAAAATTGCATAGAATTTGGCATCTGGCGCAAACTATGGATTGAAATTCGGTGACTTTTCGCAAATTTTTGCAGTAAAGAAAAATTTTTTGTTTTCTTTGAAAAAAATTTGACAAGAACTCCCCCCCCGTGATACAATTTCAACATAGGTGAAAAGTGGAGGGCGGAATTGCCAAATCCAAAGTCACTGCATAAGAAAATTGAGGAGGTTTTATGAAAAAGTTTTTATCAATTTTGGCTTGCTTTTGTTTTCTTTTGGTGGGAGGGATTGCTCTCACTGCGTGTGGAGAGCCAAAACTCACAGGCATAAGGGTTGACACACAAGATGCTCACACAGCGTTTGTGACGGGCGAGAATTTCACAACAGAGGGCTTGAAGGTTAAGGCAGTTTATGACAACAAAACTGAAAAAGACCTTGAACTTGACGAAAAAGTGACAATAAGCGAGGCTGTCAAAGGAGAAACAAAGGTTGCTGCAAACAGCGCTTTCTCTGAAATTGGAACATACACTGTCACAGTCAAATATGAGTATGCGGAAGAGGAATTTTTTGAAACGACTTACGATGTTGAAGTCACATATTTGAAAGAAGAAGCAGGGGTTGCCCTTGTTTCCAACGAGGCTGAACTTCAAAAAGCACTTCAACACTATTCTTCTGCAAAATTGACAGATGATGTTGTTTTGACAAGCACAGTCGCAGTGACAAAAGAGTTCACTCTTGACCTTGCTGGACACAAAATTTCAAACACTGTTGCATTTTGGCACGAAGAGACAGGCTCTGAAAATGACAAATGGTCACTTGTCAGTGTTAAAGCCAATGGAAAATTGACAGTGAAAGGAAATGGCGAATTTGATGCACTCAAAGATGATGTCTATGCTCTTGACGTTGTTGGCGGCGGCGAATTGACAATTGAAAACGGCAAATTTGTTGGCAATGTGCACGCGGTTTATGTTTTTGAAGGAACTTGCACAATCAATGGCGGAGAATTTGATGTTAAGCAATTGGCAAATAATGGCACAAAAGACTTTTTGATTAACTGCAAAAATGAAAAAGCACAGTCTGGAGATGCAAAAATCGTTGTTAAAGGCGGAGTATTCCACGGTTTTAACCCAGCTGACCTTAAAAATGATGACGGAAAAGAAAGTTATTTAGTTGATGGTTTCATATCTGAAAAAACAACTGATGAAGCTGAAGATAATAATGATGTTTGGACAGTTAAAGTTGATGAAAATCGTTACTATGCAAACGATGCAGCAACTCTTGAAGCAGCACTTAATCACGACAATGCCTATGTTGTTCTCACAAGCGACATCGTAATGACAGATGCAAACAAAAATTTTGTTGTGACAAACAAAAATGTCACACTTGACCTTGCTGGACACAAGATTTCAAACACAATTGCAATTTGGCACGAAGAGGCAGGCTCTGAAAATGACAGATGGTCACTGGTCAGCGTCAAGGAAGGCGGGCAACTGACAGTGACAGGAAACGGCGAATTTGATGCACTCGAAAATGATGTCTATGCTCTTGATGTTGTTGGCGGCGGCGAACTGACAATTGAAAACGGCAAATTTGTTGGAAATATGCACGCGATTTATGTTTTCGAAGGAACCTGCACAATCAACGGCGGAGAATTTGACATCAAACAGTTAACAGATGGAAATAAAAATTTCCTCTTGAACTGCAAAAACGAAAACGCTAAGGCAGGCACAGCCACCATTGTTGTTAAAGGCGGAAAATTCCACGGATTTAATCCGGCTGACCTTCACAATGATGACGGAAAAACATCTTATCTTCCTCAAGGCTATTCTTCAAGTGAAAGCCAAAGTGTTTGGACAGTCACAGCAAATGCCTAAAAAATAAAAGAATAAATCCTTGCTTAAAAGCAGGGATTTTTTTTGTTGGGTGGAAAAAGAGGTGGCAAGTTGGTTTTTTGGTTTGTGCAAATTTTAAGCGATGAGGTCCGAGCAATCAGATTTGTGAGGGCAAGAAGTCACGAAAGTTTGAAAACGAGGTTGACATTTTGATGTTTTGTGATATAATAAATTCAAATTGATTTTTCTGAGAGGAAAACTATGAAAAAGTTTTTGAGCATTTGTGCGACACTGGTTTTGACCTTTGGGCTGGGCTTGATGCTGACAGCGTGCGGAGGTGGATTTTCTGATGCGTTCACCTCTTATGCAAAAAGCAAGGGTGTTTCAACAAAATTTCAAACGATGACCTATTCCGAAAGTGGCACAAATCGGTCAGTGACGGCACACTTTTCGTATGAAAAGAATGCCTTGGGAAATCCAGACACAAACAAGCCGCAGTTCTCAGTTGTGGTTGCTCAGGGGCAGAACACGCGAGGATGGTGGTTGACCGATGGCACAATTTATTATTCCAATTCCGCCACAAGCGAAAAGTTTTTTCTGCCATATTTCGAGGAAGATTGGGACGATTTGACCGAGTTTGTTTCGATTTTTGATGATGCTTATGCCTATGTTTCTGACACTTTGAAAACGATGGGAAACAAAAATGAACATTCGCTTGTCAAAACCGAAGATGGAAATGCTGTCAATTTTGAAGCAAATGCCAGGGACTTGGTTTGCACTCAAAATTTGAAAGTGGATTTTGTTGACAAGCAACTTGTGAAAATTGTCAATCACACACAGCACAACGTTGATGGAGAAACAACTGTGGAAATCTCCACTTTTGAGGGGTCTATGCAGTTTCCTGATTTTTCGGGCTATGCAGATGGCTCGCTTCTTGACGAAGAAAAGTTTTCCGATTTTCTTGCAACCTTAGGCAAAAACTTCACCGCAGAAGGCTTTGACTATTATTCCAGCAACGCCCAGACAAACGGCAAGGCCAAATTTGACGGGGTGGCAAAAGATGTCTATCTCGAAAGAACGGGCGGCGAAAGTTTGTATCACGCCACAAACGAAAAGATTTGGTTGGAAACTGGAAGAATATACTATCAATTTGACGAAGATGAGGCAAAAGACAACAAAATTTCTGCGCTCTATGATGAAATTGTTTTGGACAAGGACAACAAAAATCAGCCAATCAAACGCGCAAAAGAGGCTGTTGAAAAAGTGCTGGCTTTTCAGAACCTTGATTTGAAAGACTATTTTGACAGTTTGTTTGCTCAAAATCCTCTTTTGGACAAGCATATCAAGTGGGAACGCAAAAATGGAGAAGACATTTTTGAAGTGGAACTTTCAAGGGCTGTTGACGACTATATCAAAGTTGTTGTCACTTTGCAAAAAGACCAACTTGTCAAGTTTGAAACTTTCAACAGAACGACACTCACAATGTCCATCAAACCTTTGACAAGCGGTTTTCCATATCTGCAAAACGGCTCTTCGTTTCAGCAGGTTTCTGGAAATTAGGGCGAGAGCGTTCCTTTCCACAGCACTTGTTTGACAAGCGGAAAATTTGGGAAATTTGTTTTGAAAAATGATGCTTGTGGTGATTTCTGCTTGAAAATTTTAAAAGAGAAGGTGAAAAAGCCTTCTTTTTTTTCTTTACGCCAAAAGATTTCTCTTCTGCCATCTGAGGCAACAAACTTCGTGTCAAAATTTTTGCCAACTTTGTCACATTTGGGCAGCATTTTCATATCTATAAATTGTTGCCCTTTTCTCAAAGGCTTTTTGCTGTTTTTTGTTTGCTTTGTGAAAATATTTGTTATATAATATATGCTGTTTAAGTTTGTTCACATTGGGCAATGGCGTTTGCTTTTTGCAGGAGGTGTTTATGTTTAAATTGTTGAAAAACTTAAAACCAATTGACTATATTTTTATGGCGCTGATTGTGGGGCTGGTCATTTTTCAAGTCTGGCTTGACCTGACAATGCCAACATACAGTGAAAATTTGGTGAACGGAATTATGGGGGATATTGACCTTAACACCATTCTCATAAATGGCGCGCTTATGCTTGCTTGCGCCTTTGGCAGTTTGGGAAGCGCAATCGCGGTTGGCTTTTTGGTGGCAAATGTTGCGTCAAGATTGACTTACAATTTGCGAAGAAAAGTCTATGACAAAATCCAAAACTTTTCGCTTGCCGAAATCAACAAATTTTCCACAGCAAGCCTCATCACTCGCACCACAAATGACATTATGAACGTGCAGTTTTTCATCGCGATGGGCTTGCAAGCACTCATAAAAGCGCCGATTATGGCAATTTGGACAATAACCAAAATTGTGAATGTCAGTTGGCAGTGGACAACAGCAACCGCAACAGTGATTTGCATACTTGTGCTTATGGTGCTTCTCATTGTGTGCTTGGCAATTCCAAAATTCAAAAAAATCCAAACGATGATGGACAACATCAACCGCGTGACAAGAGAAAATTTGACGGGCATCAGAGTTGTGCGTGCATCCAACGCGGAGGAATATCAAAACGCAAAATTTGAAAAACAGAACAACGAAATCACAAAAACAACGCTGTTTGCCAACAGAGTTATGGGCATAATGAACCCCGGAATGAACCTTTTGATGAGTGGGCTTGGGCTTGCAATCAACTGGATTGGGGCATACATCATCAAATCGCCGCTGGAAATTGGGTCGATAACAAAATATATGTCCTATTCAATGCAAGTCATAATGGCGTTTATGCTGCTGATTATGATTTTCATCTTGATGCCGAGAGTTCTTGTTTCGGCAAAGAGAATAAACGAGGTGCTGGACACCAAGGACAGCATCGTTCCGGGCAGATACACTGACGAAAACCCAGACGGGAAAGCCAGCGTTGTGTTTGAAAATGTTTCGTTCAAATATCCTGATGCGGACGAATATGTGCTGCACAACATCTCTTTCACCGCAAACGAGGGCGAAACGGTGGCTTTCATTGGCAGCACGGGAAGCGGAAAAAGCACACTCATCAACCTTATTCCAAGGCTGTATGATGCCACGGAAGGCAGAGTTCTTTTGGACGGAGTTGATGTGAAGGACTATGATTTTGAGGCGCTCAACAAAAAGATTGGCTATGTTCCGCAGCGCGGGGTTCTTTTCAAAGGCACTGTGAAAAGCAACGTCAATTTTGGCGACAACAACGCAGACGATGAAGGTGTGAAAGATGCGCTTTCTGTTGCTCAGGCATCCAACTTCGTTTCGCGAATGGGCAACGGAATTGACAGCGACATCGCTCAGGGCGGAACAAATGTTTCTGGCGGACAAAAACAAAGAATTTCAATTGCGCGCGCCGTTGCAAGAAACCCAGAAATATTCATTTTTGACGACAGTTTTTCGGCGCTGGACTATAAAACCGACCGCAAACTTCGTTCTGCACTGAAAAAACACACTGCAAAAACAACAAAATTCATCGTTGCGCAGCGCATCGGCACAATCAAAGATGCGGACAAAATCATTGTGCTTGACAATGGGAATATGGTTGGAATTGGCACGCACGAGGAACTTCTCAAAACCTGTCCGGTCTATCAGGAAATCGCCCTTTCACAACTTTCAAAGGAGGAACTGTGATATGCCAAGAAGAATGATGGTCGCCGAAAAGGCGGAGAAGGGCTCTTTCAAAAAGTCAATGAAAAAACTTTTCTTCTATTGCAAAAAATATTGGTGGTGGATTGCTCTGTCAATGGTGTTTGGCGCAATTGGTGTCACCTTTCAAATCATCGGGCCAAACAAAATTCAAGACCTCATCACACTTGTTGCAACTGGTCTGAGATCTGGCGGAGTTGACTTTGCTGCTGTCGGAAAAATTGGAATTTTCCTTGTGTGCATATATTCTGTCGGGGCGGTTTTGTCCTATTTTCAACAATTTGTGCTGACAACAGTGACGCAAAACCTTTCCAAAAAATTCAGACGCGACATCTCGCAAAAAATCAACAGACTGCCTCTCAACTATTTTGACACAAATATGTTTGGTGATGTTCTCAGCCGGGTCACAAACGATGTTGACCGCGTTGGGCAAAGCCTGAACGAAAGCATAGGCACACTCTTCCACAGCGTTTTGCTGTTTGCCGGCGTGCTGATTATGATGTTTGTCACCGATTGGATTTTGGCACTCACCGTGATTGCTGCAACCGTGATTGGCTTTGCGTTTTCGTTGATTTTTATGACCCGCGCACAAAAATATTTCAACCAAAACCAAAGAAATCTTGGGCAACTGAATGCGCATATCGAAGAAGTGTATTCTGGGCATAATGTTGTGCAACTTTTCAATGCCAAAAAAGAGATGGGCGACGAGTTTGACAAAATAAACAAGCGCCTGTTCACAAGTGGTTGGAAGTCACAATTCATTTCTGGCGTGATGGGGCCGATAATGGGCTTTGTCGGCAATTTTGGCTATGTCGCAGTTTGCATTGTGGGTGCGGTTTTGGCGCTTCATTATGGTGGCATTGAGTATATCGGCATAATATCCGCATTTATGATTTATGTTCGACTGTTTTCAAATCCGCTTTCGCAAATCGCACAAGCGCTCACCAATTTGCAGGCCACATCTGCGGCAGCAAACCGCGTTTTCGACTTTTTGGAAGAAAAAGAACTCGCTGACGAAAGCGGAAAAACTCTTGTGCTGGACAATGTGAAGGGAGATGTTGAATTTGACAATGTTGTGTTTGGCTATAATCCCAACAAAATCATTATCAAAGGTTTTTCTGCAAAAATAAGAGCCGGCGAAAAAGTGGCAATCGTTGGGCCGACAGGGGCGGGCAAAACCACTTTGGTCAACTTGCTGATGCGCTTTTATGAGGTCAACAGCGGAGACATCAAGATTGATGGCGTTTCCACAAAGGACATAACTCGTGACAATGTTCACAACTTGTTTGGAATGGTTTTGCAGGACACTTGGCTGTTTGAAGGGACAATAAAAGAAAATTTGCGCTATAACACTGTTGGCGTTTCCGACGAACAAATTGTGGACGCCTGCAAAAAGGTGGGGATTGACCATTTCATTCAAACGCTTTCAAAGGGCTATGACACCGTGATTGACGATGCTGTCAATTTGTCGGCAGGGCAAAAGCAACTTTTGACGATTGCCAGGACAATGATTGAAAACAAGCCGATGATGATTTTGGACGAGGCAACAAGTTCGGTTGACACACGCACAGAGGTCTTGTTGCAAGAGGCGATGGACAAAGTGATGGAGGGGCGCACATCTTTCATAATTGCGCACAGATTGTCCACAATCAAAAATGCCGATATGATTTTGGTGCTGAAAGATGGTGACATAATCGAAAGCGGCAACCACGAGGAACTGTTGAAAGCAGGCGGTTTCTATGCGGACCTCTATAACAGTCAATTTGAGGAAGCATAAAATTTCTCGCGCAAAAATATGCAGATGAAGAAAAATTTTCGCAGACAAAAAAACACAACAAAAAATAAATTTGAGAATTGGAAAAATAAAGTAATAAAATCATAAAAAAGCAAAAAAATGTGAAAAAAATCAAAAAATAATCGCAAAAAACAGAAAAAACCGAATTAAAAATTGTGTTTTTCACAAACTAAACAAAAATTTGGGAGGGTGAAAAATGAGGTTTCTGTTTTTTGTTTTCGGAGTGCCAATGATGATTATGTCGTTTTTTCAAGCAACGGATGCAATACCATTTGCGCAAAACACCAGCCTTCTTGTTGATGGACAAGAGATTGTTTTAAGTGCCCAGCAGCAAGAAGATTTGAAAATGCAAGTGGCTTCACTTTTTGAAGGTTCTCACACGCTGCCTTCTCTTGCCGTGATGTTTGAAAATGATTTTCAACAAAAAATCCAAGAAGGGACATATGTCTCTTTGAAATTTGAGCGTCCGTGTGAAATCAACGACTTGCTTTTTGATGAACTTGTGTTTGAAGTTGTTCCGGAATATCAAGGCTTCAACTTGTATCGTGGAAATCGTGGTGTTTTTCAGGGGCGATGCGTCTATGTTGACCTTGTGGACAAGACAATGCAACCTCTCTGGGACTTTGTCCAAACGATAAGCATTGATGAAAAAGAGGTGTTGGAAGATGCTGAGCCACAAATTTTGGAAGATGTTCAATCACAAACAGTGGATGATGCGCAAGAGCATCAAGTTTCCAATGAAGAAAAATGAGTTTTAAGCAAAACCTCGTTTTTTTATTGAAAATAGTGTTAATTGGGTGCAAAAAACAATTTTTTTGAAAAATGAAAAAAATAAAAAACAGAAAATATATTTTAAAACATTCAAAAACATTTTTTTGAAAATCGCAAAAATTTTACTCAAAGTGTTTGCAAAGAGCACAAAAAGTCAAAAATTGAGATGTGGATTTTGTCCTTCTTTTGATTTTGGCATTCTATTTTGTTCGTGGGTGTTTGAAAGGGTTTGTTTCAACGCTGTTTTCTCTTGTTGGCACATTTGTGGTGGCATTGATTTCTTTGCAACTTATGCATCAATTTTTGCCAATTGCAGAAAACTATTGCGGTGATTTTGTCAAAGAAACGCTTGGCGGACTGTTTGATGGTCTTGTCAAGGGGAATTTTGCCAGCGTTGAAGATTTGGAATTTGCGCTTTCAGCGACTAAATTTGGCACACTTTTTTCCTTTTTCATCTCAAAATTGATTGGAAACATCTTTTTTGACGGAACTTTGACCGCTGGGCAAATTCTTGCACCAACAATCTCAACAATTCTCATCAAAGTGGTGCTTTTTCTGATTGTTTTTATTGTTTTTGAAATTTTGTTGAAAATTTTGCGTCTTTTTCTGAACAAATTAATAAAAAAATGCGGGTTTTCGGTTGGAAATCGCATTTTGGGCGGTGTTTTAGGGCTTTTGAAAGGGATGATTGTGTTTGGAATTGTCTTTTTCTCGCTTACTATGCTTTCAAACATCATCTTAAGCGAGGGGCTTTTGCAATTTGTGAGAAGCGGACAAATTTCCAATTTTTTATATGAAAATTTGCTTTCAAAAATCGTTGGTCTGTTCTATTGACCCTATTCGTCAACAAAAAGACTGTATGAGGCATCTTCCACAGGAGGAATTTTGTCATTTTTGTTTTTCAAGTTGTCTGTTGAGAATTTGAGCCAAACCATAACGCAGATTTGAACGATGATGGCAACAACAAGAATTGTTGTCAAAACGATTGCCGTAATTTTGAAGGCCGAGCCTTTTTTGTTCTCGTTTGTTTGATTTTCGTTTTCGGAATTTTTTTTGTCAGATTGCAAATCGTCATCTTTTGCCCTGACAGACAATTTGATTGTCGTTTTTTTTTCTGCGAGTGCTTGCTCGTCAGGAGTGTCAGTTTTGACAATTTTCAGTTTGATTTTTTTTTGCTCTTGCTGTTCTTCGCTCATTGATTTTTCCTTTGATGATATTGTAACACTTGGCGACGGGTTTTGCAACAAAATTGGAAACAAAGAAGCGCTCAATGCAAAAAGCAAGCAAAAATGTGAAGACGGTGTAAAGCCGAAATTCACCAAAATTAAGTTTCAAATTTAAAACAAAAAACAGAAAAATCACAAAAAATGATGCCAAAAACATAAAAAAATGGCAAAAAAAACGATTTTTTTTGAAAAAAGTTGTCAAAATCGTTTTTAGGTCAAAAATTATTCCAGAAAAAAATCCGCCCAAACATATGCAAAAAAATATCGTTGGCTGGGCAAGTGTTTCATACAACATACTTATTTAAACAGCCTTTTCAACAAATTTGTTTTCTCTGTTTTTTGTGCATATTTCAGCGCGGTGAAGCTGCCAGAAAAACAAACCTCTTTGTTTTCAAGGTCAAGTTTTGTCACTTCAATGTTTGTCCCAGAAACAACGATGTTTGTTCCGCCAAGTTCAACAACGGCTTGAGTGTTTGTTGATGAAAGCACCCGTGTTGCGCCCTTGATTATCAGTTTTTTTCTGTCCTCAATCAAAATTGTTTCCATATTTTCTCCTTTTGCTTGCAAAAATGCAAAAAATATGCTAAATTTTCTTTGAAGAAAAACAATTTTCTCAACTTATGTATATGAACAAAAAGGAAATTATAGTCGAAAAAACAAAAAAAATCAGTGCTATTCTGCAAGATTGCGGATTTTCTTTTTCTGATGCCCGAAAGATGCTGCGTAGCAAAGATGTTCGGGTTGACGGCGTTGCTGTGAAAGACGATGTTTTGGTTTGTGCGGGGCAGACGGTGATTTGTTACTTTCTGCCAGATATCTTGGAAAAGAAAGTTGAAAGGGTCTTTGAGGACGATGATTGCATCATTGTTTTTAAGCACGCAGGAATTGAAACGCAGGGCGAAAATGGTGTTGAAGGAGTTGTCAAAGCCGTTGCAGTGCATCGTCTGGACCGCAACACAGAAGGGCTTGTTGTTTTTGCAAAAAATGAAAAAAGCGAAAAATTGCTTAAAAATGCCATAAAAAATCACAAAATTCACAAATTTTATCTCACAGAAGTGATTGGCAGGCTTGATGTGGACAAAACTTTTGATGCTTTTTTGGTGAAAGACAGCGACAAATCCTTTGTGAAAATTTTTGACCGACCTGTCAAAAACTCTTTGCCAATTTCAACAAAAATCAAAACGCTCAAAGCGGGCAACGAGACAAGTGTGCTTGAGGTGGAATTGTTGACCGGCAGAACGCATCAAATCAGGGCGCATCTTGCATTTTTGGGCTTTCCAATTATGGGTGATGGCAAATATGGCAAGAACAGCGACAACAAAAAATTTGGACAAAATCATCAAAAATTGTGCTGCTATCGGTTGAAATTTGATTGGGTTAAGCTGGAAAGTTTGAACAACCAGACTTTTGAAAAATTGCCAAAATGGAGAACATTTTGAAACTATTTTTCCATCCGATTTTCTATGGTGAAAAAATATGTGAAAAATGAAAAAGTTGAAAAAATTATTAAAAAATGCGTAAAAAATTGTAAAAAAACGCATTTTTTTTGAATTTTTTTATTTTTTTGTTTTTTTGCTTTTGTTTGTTTTCTTAAAAATTTGTTGTGTTTTTGATTGATTTTTCTGCCTTTAAAAATCGAACAGAAAAACTTTTTTGAGATGTGGTGGTTTGTTCACAAAACGGCGAGAAAAAATGTCTTTATTTTTATATAATTTATTTCGTGTTTTTATTTGATAAATTCAAACCAAAAGTGTTAAAATAAAAACAAGTAGTTTTGACGCGACCATCCGAAAGAAAATTCTCAAAATGTTGAAGAGGTTTTTTATGAAAAGGTTTTGTGCTGTTTTGATGTCGGTGTTTATGCTCGCCTTGTCGGGTATGCTTATGGCGTGCTCGCTGAAAAAAGTCGAAGCAAACTTTGTGCAGGATGAAGTGGTTGTCTATCTTTCCAACCAAGATTTTGTTATGGACTTCGGCAATCTTTTGAATTTGAAGAACGCCGAAAAAGATGAAATCGGCTATCGTTTTTCAAACGACACTCTTTTTGAGAAAGTTGATGGTGGGTTTAAAGCGAAAAAGTCTGGTGTCACAACAGTCTATGCGACTTTCAACAAAAACTCTCTTGCCTCGATGAAAGTGGTTGTTGCCAAACCATTTGAAGCGCCATCAAATTTCAAGATGGAAATTCAGAAAGACGAAAACAACGAAGATGTTGCGGTGATAACTTGGGACGAAAGTTTTGGAATGTTTGAAACTGACACCTCTCAAAGCGACCCAACCTTTGCAAAGGCATACATCGTTGAGGGACAAAAAATCTTACATAATGCTGAAAATCCTGATGTCACTGTGGGCTCGGAGGATTTCTATCAAAGAGTGGTGGCGTCTGGCGATGGCGAAACTCCAAACAAACTTGTTTTGACCGATGTGGGAGAATATCGCTTGACTTTCAAGGCCGAAAAATTGGGCTATTTTGATGACAGCGAAGTGGTGACCCCTCAAACATTCTTCTTTGGATTTATGCCAGAACTGACTGTTGAAAACGGCGGAATTTCGTGGGATGGCGAAACAGGCAAATTGTCTTGGAGCAGTGTTGTTGCTGGTGATAATGCGAAATATAAAGTCCGAATGAACGGCAGAGAACTTGGCGAGCTGACCGAAGAAACCGAAATGGATTTGTCGGCTTATTTTGACGCGATTGAGCCTGGCACAACTGCAACGGTTTCGGTTGTGGTGTTTGATGCCACTGGGGAAAAGTGGGCGCGCGAAAGCGAAGTTTTGAACATTGAAAAACTTGCCACTCCAAATGCAACCTATGATTTTTCAAGCACTTATGGCGGACGCATTCAAATTCAAACTGATGAAAAAGCGGAGAAATATGTTCTCACGGCATCAACAGAGGTGACGTCGTCAAAGCATACATTTGAAAACAGTGATGCAACCATTCTCACCGACCTTCCTGATTTGGCAGCGGGGATTTGGAAACTTTCTGTTGTCGCCTCAAACACGAAAAAGGTTGAGGAAAAATATTTCTATCACAGCAACGAGGTTGTGTTTGACAGGATTTATAAACTGCCAAAAGTTGAAAGCGCCACTGCGAAAGAAAACGAAATCAACGGAGACAGCATAAATTTGACGGTCACTGCAAACGCACCACTTGTTTCGACAAGGCTTGGAATTGAGCGTTTGGGTGTGACGGGCGATGGTTTTATGCAAGGGGCGGCAAGCGCTGAAACAGCGTTCGCGTTTGGTGATGTTGGAAAAGAAACGGTCAGCATCAAACAGATGCCAACGCAGCAGCAAAACGAGGTTTCGGGAAGTGATGCATATGTTTTGAACTCCGCAGAAAGCGAGGAATTGACATTTGTCAAACTTGCTCAAATTTCGGACGGCATTCTGCACAAATATGAAAATGGAAAATCGGTTTTCTCGTTTGAAGCGGTGGAGAATGCCACAGACTATGAACTTCAAAGGTGGAATGGGGAAAGTTTTGAAAATGTTGTTGGCGAAACAGTGCAACCACTTTACACTGTCCAAATTCAAGAAGATGGACAGGTGAAGATTGAACTTTCCTCTCGCATTGAAACAGCGCTTTCGCCAGTGAACGAGCAGTTTCGGCTTCGTGTTGTTGCGGTTGCCGGTGAAGAAGAGTTTGTGATTAAGTCTGGAACTGAAAAAGAACTGCAAATTTTGAAAACGCCAACCTCTGTTGCCAGAGATGATGAAACACAACTGACATACATTTGGGGACAGGTTGCGGGCGCAAATGAATATCGGTTGGAATATTATGAATTTGTCACTGCTGACGGAAAACCGGATAAGGCGGCTTTTGAGGCTTGTGATTTGTCAAAAGGGCTGACGAGCAAAGAGATGACCGTTGAAACCTGCTCCACAAACACATTTGAGTTTGAACACGAAGGCTATTATTATGTTGAAGTTTTTGCCATCAGCAACAATGAGAATGTAACCTTGTCATCTGGCGGATTGAAAGAAAAAATTTGTGTTGCAAAACAAATTGAGTTTGTTTTTGATGCAGAAAACTTTAAGTTTGGCTTTGACGAAAGTTTGAAAGAACAGGGGTTGACCAAGGCAACGGGCTTTTTTGTTGAACTTTCAAGTCTTGACGAAAATGTGACGGCTGTGGAGGCCTTTGCGGTTGCCGGCGAGGATGACGGGGTTTCGACAAAATGTGCCGAAACAGTGAATGTTCAGGAAGCGGAAAGCATCAAACTTGTTTTGACGGAAGGTTTTGATGAAGAGGGGGTTGTCAAACTGAAAGTTCGGGCAAAGAATGCTGATGAAAGGCTTTATTTGACCGGCGAAATTGTTTTGCAAGTCACTCACTTGGCAAAGGTGAAATATGCCGACCTTGAAATTGACAACCGCACCGAACAAGTGACAATCAGAAAAACAAAGGGTGTCAGCGAGATTGTTGTTTCCAAAGGTGACAAATTGCTTGCAAACAGCACTGAGGATGCCACAATCAAGATTGTTGATGACGAGGGAAATTTTGTCAAATTCTCGTTGGACATCACGCTGAATGGCTCAAAGAAAGAGGGGAACTATTTTGAAATTGAAAAGACGGAAAGTGAAGACGAAACCGAACTGAATGTCTTTTTGGAAAGTGGAAAGTCAAACATCGCATTCCAGCGACTTTCCAACCCGACCAATTTGCAATTTGAAAGTGGGAAACTTGTTTTTGAGCACGACCAAGCAACTGCAACGGCATATTATGTTGTTGACATTGACTGCACGGGCGTTAATGGTGACACAAACAAATTCACCGTTCGTTTTGAAACGGAGAAAGTGACGGTTGATCGGCATTCGGGTGAGTTTGGTGTGAAGGTGGATTATGTTGAGGAACTTTTGGAAGGAAACAAAATTTCAATCAACATTCAAAGTTTCATTGACAAACTGAACGAAGTGGAGGATTTGAGTTCTGTCTTTGCGCAAGCAAACTCCATCAAATTCAGAGTGTTTGCTTATCAAAACACTGAACGCGACAGCGAAGGCTCAACCTTTGTGCAAATTTCTTCCTTGTTTGCAAAGACGGCAAACGAAGAGGATTTTGTGGAAGTGAAAAAGTTTGATGAGGTTGTTCCGACTTTTGATTATGAGGGGCAGAACTACACTCTTTCTTGGAACAGCGCCGCAGTTGGTGGCGAACCTTTGGGCGCGCCTCAACTTGCAAACGTGCAATATGAAATCTATGTTCGTTCTGAAAGTGGCGAGGACACTTTGCTTGAAAGTGTTTCCACAAACTCTTTCACAAACTTCACAAGCGAGCACAAAACTGTTGGGCAATTCTTCACCTTCTATGTCAAAGTTTCGCATCCGCAATATTTGACATCAAACGCATCGTCACTTGTGAAGATTTACAAATTGAGACCTCTTGACAAAGTGACATTGACTGACCTTGCGGAACTTGCCTATGTTGCACCAGAAATTGACTTTTCAACAGCGGTCAAGGTGGAATATGGCAGCAGAGTTTTGAGCGAAAATTCAACTTCGGGCAAAGTGAAAATTGAAGGAACGGAAAATCCATATGACTTCACCATCATTGGACAAAAGGTGGAGGAAAAGGAACATCCAGAGCAAGAAGAGGCGGGCAAACTGCTTTGCACAACCTATTATATCAACAGCGAAAAGGCGTCTTGGACAGCAAAAGCGATGAATGATGAGGGTGTGAAACCTGAAAATGACACCATCACATTTGAAGGAAATGTTGTGTCTTGGAAAGAATACGGCGTTGGCAAAAACCTGCCATCACTTGAATATGTTTTGATTTTCAAGGATACGGCAGGAAGAATTGCAACCTTCAAAACCACCAAAACAAGTGTCAATTTGACGGATGCCGAAGATGAAAATGCTCAGCAGTTGTTGCAAGATTTGCAAGAATTTCAGGCAGGCGAAATCACTGTCAGCCTTTCAGCGCATTTGGGGGCATACTCTGTTGTGGCAGGCGATGTTTTCTATGCCGATGCACAAAAATTGCTCAACACTGTGGATGAGGGCGCTGGCGAGTGCAACCATTATATTTACAATGCTTCGGCAGTCACGCAAAAACTTGCGATGCCAGAACTTTCCGCGTTGGAATATGTTTATGAAAAATCTGACCCTCTCAATGCACAACATCCAGATGTGAAATTGTCTTTGAAAGGAAACTATGGCGGAAACGGAACTTTTGAAATATATCGCGTTGCATCCACAGGAAGAGAATATTTGCGCAAAGTCACAGCAAGCAATGCCGGTGAGGCATATGATGTCACACTTTCAAGCGCAGAAATCGCAAACTATCTCACCACAGAAAACGACCTCAAATTTGAAATCTATGCTGTCAGCGAGGGCGACAATGCTCACGCGCTGCTGCCTTCGTCAGCATATGTTCTCACACTTAAACGCGCGCACGATTTGAGCGGCGTCACCTTCAAGCCAGACCAAATTGGCTTTGGCAAAGTGGTGCAGTTCACATATTCCGAGGAGTTTTTGGAAGAACTTGCCGAAGGCGTTGTTTTGAAAGTGGACATTTTCAGCGGCGAAAGCTCATCCCCAACAATCACAACTTCAAAGGCATTCTTTGTGACATTCTCTGGGGAAGTTGACGGCAGTGAGGGACTGTTTGAATATGACCTTGGAACGACACAAAGCGAGTGGTTCAACGAAAACCTTGCATCTGGCGGGCAAATCAAATTGAGTGCGTTTGTCAACAACAGCGCGCAAAATTCAAAATATTTTCTTGCATCAGTTGGCGGAACGCAAGTGAACGCATCGGGAATGGTTGAAAGTGAGCCGTTTGAGGTGCTGGCAAGTGTCAGTGATGCCAACATTTCGCGCACGGTCAACGGCTTTGAAATCACCGGAGGTCGCGATGGCAAAGTGGCATATTTTGTCAAGAATGGTGCGGAAATCTATGTTGTCAAAGCAAATGGTGAAGGACGTTTTGTGTTTGATGCGCCAGACAATTGGGAAAATGGACAATTCAACTTGAAAGTTATGGCAACGCACGAAACGGAAGTGATTTCAACTCAGACAAAATATTATGTTTCATCTGTTGAAAAAGAAGTTCTTTTCACAATGAAGAGGCTTGAAAGCGTGGATGCGGACACAATCAAAATTGAGCGCAGCGATGACGAGATGCGCCTTGTGTGGAAAGTCGTTGACAATGCGCAGGGCTACATTTTGCGCACCTACAAAGTTGTTGACGGAGAAAAGGGCGACCTTGTTTATGAATATCAAACCGACAACACCAACTCTGGCGGTTTGGTGAAGAGAACTCTCTATGAAATTTTTGGCGAGACCTATGAAAACCTGATTGGCGAAAACAAATTCTCAAGAGAGGATTTGGAAGAGGATTGCCAAGTGTTTTTCGAACTTGTTGCGGTTGGTGACGGGGAAAATTTCAACAACTCTCATGCCTGCACATTCAATGCAACAATTGTGGGAAATCCAATCCGCAAAGAAGATGTTTCCGTTTCGATGGGAAGGGTTTATCTGGCAGGGCTTGAAGAAGGGCAAAAGTTGATGTATCGCTATGTGATTGTTGACGGCTTGGAAACAAGACCAATTCAGAGTTGGAAAACCACAACAGTTGTCAACTCCACAACGGTGCTTTTGGAAATTGATCTTAAAGAAGAGTCCGCGCAGGCATTTTATGTTGAAGTGGTCATCATTGGCGAGGGAGCTGCCTCTGGTGCAAACTTCTTGCTTGATTCGATGCCATATTCCTCATTTGGCGATTTTGGCTTCTATAAAGTCAACGACATCTTGCAAATTCAGCACGACCCAGACCATCCAGATGGCATAACATTCACTTTGGACACTCTTGACGAAAACAATTTCTTGTATGTTGGAAGAAACAAACAAAGTTTGGACAAAGAGGAAGTTGTTTCAATCGAACTGACCGGCGGCATCACATCAACCTCTGGTGTTGGCGTGGATTTTCGATATTCGCTTCTTGACATCCTCACCGCGCTCAGTGACAGCGGTTGGAGTGTTGAGATGACCGAAAATATGAGCCTGACTTTCTGGGCATACAAGCAAAGCACGCCGGAAGCGCTCTATCTTGCATCCAAGGCGGCGAAATATGAATTTTCATACATCTCAGACATTCAATTCCAAGAAGTTGTCAAACTTGGGACAGATGCGAAAAACAAGGGTGATGGCGACATTCAAGAAGACTTTGTGAACACCTATGTTTTGTTTGGAAATGATGACGATGAGGAAGACATGGTTGGTGGTTTCTTGACATCGGGCTTCTATGTGAAAGTGAAACAAGATGATTTTGTGCAAACCGTTTTTGTTTCAAAAGAGCAGGCTCTTTCAAACCCATACTTTGAAACAACCTTTGCTGTGAACCTTGTGGATGTGTTTAACAATGAAAAGCTGGAAGGTCGTTCGGGCTATTTCGAACTTGAATTTGCAAAAGTTGGAACGAAAACAAAATTCTGTGTTTCGGATTGGCTCAAAACTGACAAATCGGGCAAACCTTTCAAATTCTTCCGCTATGCGAATGTCACATCGTTGATGATAAGAGGTGGAAATTTGACTTGGGAGGGCGTTGACGCTGAACAATATTATGTCTATTTCGTTGCATCCATCGGCGGCTCGTCGCCTGTTGCTTGGGCACACATCAAGACCAAAACGACAACTGTGGACACCTCAAAAATGTTCTGCGATGACACTTCAATCTATGTTGCAGTGCAAGCAATTTGCGAGGACACTTCAAATCTGTCGGTCGTTTCGTCTGCACTGACATTCTATAGTGATGTCAGTGGCTTGCCAATCAAAGTCAGAAAAAACAAAGTTCAAACCTCGGTCATTCAGATCGATGATGGCAGACTGTTTATCGATTGGAACAAAGATGGCAAATTCTTCAAACTTTTGACGGAAGAGCCAAGCGAGGCAAGAAGTTTGTCCATGATTGCGGAAGAGCTTGCCAGCGAGGATACAATTTTTGAAGAGCCTTTCACCTTCACACTCAAAGATTTGCTTGAAGAAAATATGCTCTTCCTGCGACTGAGGTTCACTCCTCTTGCGGAAGGCGGCGGAGTGCAGGGTTATGCGCGCTCATATGATGTGCCGATTGTCGAACTTGTGTCAAATCTTATTGATTTCTATTCCCGCAACGCATCTGGCAATCTCAAAGATCGAATTGATGCCCTTGTTGAAGCAACAACGCTTGGATCAAGCAAGGCAACCCTTGCAAACTTCTATGAAAGAATTGAACGCGCATCTGCAGGACTTGGCGGGCCGGCTCTGTTTGTGGATGACTATCTCAACACTTTGCAGGCAGGAAAATATAAGATGGAATATTGCTTGCTTGGCAATGCATTCTCACTTAATTCTTATATGTATGAATATGAGAACAGTTTGGGTAAGAATGAAATATACATCAATGGCGAGCCTGATGTGACAATCACGGTTGACCAAGAGAAATCTCAGGACTATACCAAAGCCCTCAAAGTGACTGTCAAAAAGAGTAAGGTTTGGACATACTCTTCATCCTCTTCTGCTTACACACAAATTGATGCAACCGGCTATTATCTCAAAGTTGGCGAATCGTATTACACACTTGTTCAGTCAGGCGGGTGGAGGCTTCAATGTTTGTCAAACACAGCACTTTCAACAACCGCGACAGTCACAGACAATGGCGACACACTTGAATTTTACATCAACTATAACAGTGGAGACTCGCTGCTTGGCAGATTTGAAAGTGAAATTGACAAAGTTGAGCCAAAACAATTCCAGATTTGTGCGATTGGCACGGACTATTCCCTGTCCAGCAAATCAGAAATGTTTGCAATGACGTTCTTGGAACTGACACAATTTGGCATCAGAGATGGGCAATTCTATTGGCAGACACAACAAAATCGTGACACCTATGTGATTTACAAACAAAATCGTGCAACTGAGGAGTCAACGCGTGTTTCTGGCGACTTGACAAATCCAACTTTCTCTTTGAGCGGAATGGATGGCACAGAGGCTTCTGGTGCTGGACTTTATGAATACATACGCTTCCTTTTGATTGGCGGTGTCACAGGGAACACCATCTATGTTGACAGCGATATGCTGCAAATTCAAAATGTGTTCAAGCTGTATGCTCCACAACTTCAAAACAAGCTTGGGCATCTGTTCATCAAGGGCGACGAGCAGAACAGGACATATCTTGCAAACAGCTATTCCGACACCGACAAATATGTTTACAACCTCTATAACGATGTTTCCACCATCGGTTTGACCTATCTTCAAGTGTGTGACGAGGAAAAATATTTCGGATTTGAATATGAAACAGGCATCGTTCCGGGGCTTGACCCAGAAACCCCTGAGGCTGCGTTTAAAGCCACAGAGTTTAATGCCAAAAATTTCTATGCCGAAAGTCTTGGCTCAACGGCAACATTCAAAAAGAAAACAAACGGCTCTTCAAGTGCATACTACATCAAAGACCTTGAATGTGTGGACGTTGCCACAGGTGAGGCACGCACGGAAGGCGTTGTTGTGAAGAGCAATGTTGGTGCGCTTCCAGCCGTGATGCTTGACAAAGTTGTCCAAGAAACAATGCAGATTGTGGGCGGGCTTCTGAATTTTGACACTGTTGTGGGGCGTGAGATTGATGGCTCATCGTTGAAAATCCCTGAAAGTGCACAAGATGTTTACAAAATCCGCGTGGAGAGATACACCACAAACGAAGTTGAAAATGTTGAAACAAGAGTTGGAACGGAAGACGACATTGAAACTTTCTACACCGCGCTTGAAAAAGACGGAAAGATTGTGTTTGACTTTCTGAACGTCAAAGAAAAACCTGAACTTGACCGCGAAGATGTGCTTTATAAGGTCACCGTTCAGGCAGTGGCACTGCTTTCTGGCTCAAATGAGGTTCCGCTTGTTGAGGGCGGATTTGCAGGCGGACACACAAAATATGCCAACTCCAATTTTGAAAGTTTAATGAGCGAGGGGGCTGTTCTTTCTGGACTTAAACGCATCAAGCCTATTGATGAGGGCAGTTTGAGTGTCAATGAAAACGGACTGTTGTCGTGGACTTACACCCCAGCCGTCACCTCTGTTGCCGGCGACACGCTGACAGAGAACAATCTGGAAAACTATTTCCGCTTTGTTGTGGCTGACGAGAATGGAAGAGAATATGTTGGAACAAAGACAATCACCTATGCTGATGGAACTTTCACAATCACATTCGCGGAAACTCCGGGCGAAAGAACAATCCCTGAAGGAATAAGCACTTTGCAAGTTTATGTTGTGATTGGTTCTGGAAATCCAGACAGGCAACTCATCAATTCTGTTGCAAGGTCTGGGCAGTTCACAAAACTGACTGGCATTTTGGGCACAGATTTTGAAGTTTTGACCATGTCGGGCAACGAATACATCTCATTTGAGAATTATTTCACACGCCCAGACAGTCAGCAAAATGAAATTGTGGCTCATTTTGAAGATTTGAACGCACTCAACGGCTCAGCCGAGCGCGAAATTGTTTTCACAAGTTCGAAAAACAAACTCTACATTATGAAAGACAGCGTCAACACGGAAAGCGTTTCCTGGCCGGACGGCTATGTTGAGGACTATGTCATCATCACCAGCGAGGACACATCAAAAGTTTGGTTTGAAGTTCGCTGTGAAGGGAAATTGAACAGCAACAGAAGTGAGGCGTTTATGTTGCATCGCACGAGTGTTGAAAATGTCAAAATTGCTTGGGACGACGAGGAGCAAGAGTTCTCGTGGGACTATCCTTTCAATTCGTTCAACTCGGTTGTCACAGCACAGCAGATGAAATATGTTTACACCGCAAATGCAACTTGCCCGCTCTATGAAAATGAGGACGACCTTGAAACTCCGTCTGAGAAAACTGTGGAAAGCGGCGAAGTTTTGAATGTTGCTGAGGATGTTGCTGAAAAAGACCATATCAAAATCATCAAAGACGGGGCGTTCTACTTTGTGAAACGCACAGATTTCAAGAAAGAAATTCAAGAAGATATGGGCGAGGACGGAGCGCAAAAAACCAAGACTTTTGATGGCAGCGCACTTGTCAAAGTTGTTGAAAATCAGGGCGAAAATGCCATTGTTGAAATTGAAGGTGAGTTGTTCAGAGTTTCGGCAAGCAAGATTGAGAAACCAACATTTGTTGTTGAGGCAACTTACATCATCGGTGATGCTCAGGAAGTGCGAACTTACACAATCAAAGAAAGCACCTTCAAACCGACAATCGTTGCAACCGTCAAATTGAAACTTCGCATCAAACTCAATCAAACCAGCATCCAAAGTGACGAACTTTCGTATGTTGACGAAACGGATGCGGACGGGAATGGCTCAACTGACAGCGTTGAGTTCAACCTTTTTGCAGAAGGGCAAGGCACGAGCGCAAACCCATATGTCATCAAAACCGCACAGCAGTTTGCAAACATCAAGCACCGTATGAGCAAGGATTTGAACGAATACACAACCGCTGGCTTGCAGCATAAAGATGAGGAAACGAGATATTACTTCTCTCTTGAGCCGGAAGGTGATGATGGCTTGCAACTTGATTTCAGCGGCATCTATGTTGACGGCGCTTTTGACGGAATTTTGCTTGGAAATGGAAACACAGTTTCGTTCACTTCAAGTGGGGTGGAAAGACTTGACAGCACTCTTGATGTCAGAAACACAGACACGGCGATTTCTGATGGAAACGAAACAAAATTCAGCTTTAAAAACGCAACAGCACTTTTCAGAGAAATCAGACAGGGCGCGCAAATTCAAAACTTGCACATAAAAGCCAATTTCCAAAGCAGCGCCACAATTCAGGACAGAACGCTGATTTCAGCCATTGCCATTTCCAACAGCGGTGTGATTGAAGGTGTTGAAATTGATGAATTTTCCACAAACTTTGTTGGCTATGTTGCATCTTCCACCGTGCTGACAATGTCATACAGCGGTGTTGTGTCAGTCAATCGTGGCACTTTGAAAAACTGCAAATTCAACGCACAAACAGAAATTCAAGACAGTGGCAGAGCGCAAAACATTTTCTTTGCTGGGCTTGTTTACACAAACTATGCAACCCTTGAAGATTGTTCGACCGCCGAAACGGCTTCGCTCAAAATGGTGCTTTCTGCAACGGGTGCAAGCGGCATTCAAATTGCAGGAATTGCCATTTCAAATATAGGTGGCAATATTAAGGCAGAGAATAATGCAACAATCTCAGTCAATGCAACAAAATCCAACTCAATGACCTGTTTTGCTGGCGGTGTGGTTGTGCTTCAAAAAGGTGTCTTTGATTTGCAAACCCAAAGCACAAAAGTGCCAACAGTCAGTGGCATATCCACAATGACTGTGGACGATGGCTCTGGCTATGCCACAACCAAATCTGTTGGCTGAAAATCAAAGAATAATGCAGATTGAAAAAGAGTATAAATAAGGTATGAAGAAAACCTTTTATGCTCTTTTTTCATTCCTCTTTTGTGCGTTGTGCGTTTTCTCTTTGGCTGGCTGCACTCAGAACCGTGCGGACATGTCAAAAGTGTTTGAAAAAGACGCTTTTCGCATTCTCAGGCAAGCGGACGGCTCGGGCAAGATTGCTGTGTCCTACATCTTCCCCGTGAACAGTGAAAAATTTGAAGAAAGAGGGCTTGATGAGGAACAAATCAAGACCTATCGACTGTTTCTTTCAACCTATGTCAACGCGCTTGCCGAGCAAAACAAAGAAAGGGTGACAGATGGGGCAAAGGTTGGAAATGTGGCATATTTTTCTGATGTTGACGGCATTGGCTTTTCAATCGTTTTTAACAATCTTGAGGCGCAACAAAAATTTTTTGGCGGTGACACTGAAGAGGGTGAGGGCGAAGAGCAAAAAACCGAAAAACCTGTTGAGAGTGGATTTTTCATAAGAAAAACTCAAATCCAAACAACCTTTCCAATCAGCAGTGCAGAGAGTGCCGAAAACTTGAAACAAGTCAATTTGCTTGCGCTTTCCTCGTGGGCAAAATTTCTTTCAATTCCAAATTCGTTTGATAGCATTTTTGATGACAGCGTTTTCATCTATGACTATGCCACAAATCAGACATCGCTCAAATCGGAACTTGTCTATGACGACCAAAATTTTCATCACAATGTGTTTGTCAAAACCAAGTCGCAGATTGAAACTGACAACAAGATTGTGTTTTTCACATCGCATCCAAATGTGCCTGTTTGGTATGCCTCAGCGGTTGTTGTGACACTTGCAACAATGGTGACAGCCTATTTTGTGATGAAAAAGAAGTGTGCTGGCAAGTTTGAGATAAGGACAAAATGAATTTCGCCTTGAAAATTTGACATTGAAAAATAAAAACTGACATTGAACACAAAATTGCCTTTCACATAAAATTGCCGTTTGTTTTTGGTTTCCAAAATTCAAAAGAATGCTTTTTATTATGTTGAAAATGCTTGTGTTGAGCAAAAAAACATTGTTTTTTTTCAAATTTTTTCTTCAAAAAGGCTTTTGAGCCTTGTTTTTTTGCTGTAAAAGTGCTATAATAAACAAGTTGCTTACAAAAGAACAAAAAAGGACACTTTGACTTATGGAAAACAAAAATATCAGAAATGTTGCAATAATTGCCCACGTTGACCACGGTAAAACCTCTCTTGTGAACGAACTTTTGAAACAAGGGAATGTTTTTCGTGACAATCAGGTTGTTGAGGACAGAGTTATGGACAGCAACGCACTTGAAAGAGAGCGTGGCATCACAATTTTGTCAAAAAACACCTCTTGTTTTTATGATGGCGTCAAAATCAATGTTGTTGACACCCCTGGTCACGCCGATTTTGGTGGCGAAGTTGAACGCGTTTTGAAAATGGTTGATGGCGTTTTGCTTGTTGTGGATGCGTTTGAAGGTCCAATGCCACAAACTCGATTTGTGCTTGAAAAAGCGCTGTCACTTGGGCTTAAGGTTGTCGTTGTGGTCAACAAGATTGACCGCTCTGATGCCCGCGTGAAAGAGGTTGTTGACGAGGTTTTGGAACTGTTCTTGGAACTTGACGCTGACGAAGAACAACTCAATTCGCCATTTGTTTTTGCATCGGCAAGGCTGGGTGTTGCATCTTTGGATATGAACAGTCAGGGCACTGATATGAAGCCGCTTTTTGACACCATTTTGAAACATATTCCTGCACCACAGGGCGATGAAAACGCACCACTGAAAATGCTTGTTTCTGCCGCAGAGCATAATGACTATGTCGGCAAACTTGCGGTTGGAAAGGTTGAGCGCGGTGTCATCAAGGTTGGACAAAGCGTGACGGTTTGCAATTTCCACGATGAAAGCAAAAAGGTGCGTTCAAAAATTGTCAGTCTGTTTGTTTATGAGGGGCTGAAACGCATTCCTGTTGACAGTGCCAAAGTTGGTGAAATTGTGTGCGTTGCTGGTTTGGAGGATGTGACAATTGGTGACACAATTTGCGATGACAGTGCAGTTGAGCCGATTGAGTTTGTCAAGATTGCAGAGCCAAGCGTGGAGATGACATTTATGGTCAACGACAGTCCGTTTGCTGGCAGAGAGGGAAAGTTTGTGACATCAAGGCATTTGCGTGACAGGCTGTATAAAGAGGCTGTCAAGGATTTGTCTTTGAGGGTGGAAGATGGCGACACGGCGGAAAAATTCAAAGTGCGCGGGCGCGGCGAGATGCACCTTTCAATTCTGATTGAGAATATGCGCCGTGATGGTTATGAGTTTCAAGTCAGCCAGCCAAAAGTGCTGATCAAGACGATTGATGGCATCAAATGTGAGCCAATCGACAGGCTTTTCTTGGATGTTCCAGAGGACTGCGTGGGTGTTGTTATGAACAAAATGGGTGTTCGAAAGGGCGAGTTGCAAGGAATGACACCGCACGGAAACAGAATGAGAATGGAGTTTTTAATTCCTTCTCGCGGGCTGTTTGGCTTCAAGAGTGAATATCTGACTGACACGCGTGGCGAGGGCATCATCAATTCAATTTTCTATGACTATATGCCATACAAAGGTGAGATAAATCGCCGTGACTATGGCTCTTTGATTGCGCACGAAGAGGGTAAAGCGATTGTCTATGGCTTGTTCAATGCGCAGGAGCGCGGCGAATTGTTCATCGGCCCTGGCGTTGCGGTTTATGGCGGAATGGTTGTTGGCTCAAACCCAAAGGGCGGAGATATTGTTGTCAATGTCTGCAAAATGAAACATCTTTCCAATATGCGTGCAAGCGGAAGTGACGAGGCTCTTCGTCTGACGCCGCCACGCAATATGAGCCTTGAGGATTGCATCGAATTTTTGGGCGATGATGAATATTTGGAAGTGACACCAAAGTCCATTCGCATCCGAAAAATCATCCTTGACCACAATATGCGTCTGCGTGAACGCGGAAAAATGTTGCGCGGAGAAATATAACCCTTTTGGGTTATTTTTTTTCTTTGTTCCTCAAAAAAGTTTTGCGATTTTGAATAAAGTTTGACAAAGTTTGGTTTTGCTGTTATACTATCGTTATGAAAAGCACGGAAAAGCAGGAACTGAAAAGACAAATCAAAAGAATTGGGCTTTTTTTGCTTATTGTTTTGGTGCCATCACTTGTTGTTGCAGTTTTGCTGATTTGGGCAAAAGTGCCGATGTGGGCAAACATATTGGTGCTTGTGGTGATGCTTTTGATTTTATATTTTTTCTATCTTTGGGTTTTCTCAAAAATTGACAACAAGAAAAAAGAACGCCTGAAAAAGAAAAAAGACCCGTTTGCAGAGTGACGGGACGAGGGGAGGACAAACGATGTCAGAATACAAAATTTTGCCAAACAGCCTGGAATCCGAGCAAGCGCTTTTGGGCTGCATCCTGTTGGACAACGAAAGCCAAAGAGAGATTTTGAGCGATGTTATGCCAGAGGATTTTTATAGCGAAGCGCACAAAAACATATACAAAAGTATGCAAGAGATTTTTGTCAAAAGCATCCCAGTTGACTTTGTGACGCTTGTCAATCAACTTGAAATTGAAAAGAAGTTGGACCTTGTTGGCGGAATTGACTATATCACAATGCTGACAAACTGCGTGCCTTCTGCAGCAAACTATCAGCACTATCAAGACAATGTTAAGGAAGCATCCATAAAACGAAAGGTGATTGCAACATCTCAAAAGGTGATCAACAACGCTTTTGATTGTCAGGACGGAACAGAGGCTTTGCGCTTTGCCGAAAAAGAAATCTTCAATCTGTCGCAAAAAGATATGAAAACCGACCTTGAACAAGTTGGAAGACCGGGCGGCGCGATGGCAAACCTTTTGAAACAAATTTCCTATCTTGCCGAAAATCAAGGCAAGATGCGCGGCATCCCAACCGGCTATGCCGAGTTTGACGAAATCACAAACGGACTGCAAAACAGCGACCTCATCATTTTGGCCGCCAGACCAGGCGTGGGGAAAACCTCGTTTGCGATGAATATTGCCGTCAATGCAGCGCTGAATATGAACAAGAAAATTGCGGTTTTTTCTTTGGAAATGTCCAGAGAACAACTTATGGCAAGGTCGCTTTCGTCAGTTTCGAAAGTTGAACTGAAAAAAATCTTGAATGGCAACATCTCAAACGAGGAGTGGAAGCGAGTTTGGACGGCGGAGAAAAAATTGTCGGGCTCAGGGATTTACATCGACCCATCCGCAGGCATTTCACCTTTTGAAATCCGAACCAAATGCCAAAAACTGAAACTCACCGAAGGGCTTGATATGGTTGTGATTGACTATTTGACCCTGATGAACCTGAACAGTGCCAACGACAAACGGGAAAAACGTGCCGAAAGCAGAACTCAGGAAGTCACTCAAATCACAAAAACCTTGAAGCAGATGGCAAAAGAGTTGAATGTGCCGGTTTTGCTGCTTGCGCAACTCAACCGTGGGCCAGACCTTCGTGAAGACCATCGACCAATTATGGCCGACCTTCGAGAGTCCGGCTCAATCGAGCAAGATGCGGACATCGTTTTGTTTTTGTATAATCCTGCAAAGTATAACGATGCCAAACCGGAGGACGAGCCGGGCACTGTCTATCTGAACATCGCAAAACACAGAAATGGTCAGACGGGCGAAATCAAACTCCGTTGGGTTGGAGAATACACAACATATCTCAATCCGAAAGAGAAAATTGTTGTTGAACAAAAGGAGGAAGAATGAAGAAAAAAGTCGTTTGGGTTGTCATTGCTCTTGTGCTTGTTGGGGCGGCGCTGGGATATGTGTTTTTCAGTTTGTTTGCTGGACGGAACACTGCCGAACTTGCGCAGTTTGTTGCAAATGTCACAGACACTGGCTATCTCAGTGCAAAAAACACTGCAAACACAGAGATGGATGCCTATCTCAAAGATATGGCGACAAAGACCGAACTTGCGTCTGAGAAAGACAAAATTGAGGACTATCAAACCTTTTTCGAGGCAGCCGAGACTGTGGGGCAGTTTTTCCGCAGACAAATTGTTTTCACGCAATACACCAAAACTTATCGCGACAATCGCAAAAAAGTGCAAGACAATTTCAGTTCGGCTGGAAAATTGGCAACACAGCTTCAAACTTTCATCAACGACACGATGGAAGGCGCTGGCTCAAGTCACTATTGGCAGGCTTCAACTTGGAACGAGCGTTGTGGTGATGTTCAGAAAATGATGAACCAGACCGCCGATGCACTTTATTATTTGTGTGAGATTTATCAAACTTGTGTTGTGTCAAAACTGCTTAACAATGATTTCGCAAAAGTTTTGTTTATGGCGGTTCAAGATGCGCTCAAAGATGTTAAAAGTGCGGACAAAACCACAGGGGGTGCACAGTTGAACAAACTTGCCCAATCTTATATGTCGGTGGAAGGCGAGAAAAAAATCATTAGATATAATTACAACGATACTTTGAAAGCCAAGATTGAAAAAATCATTTCTTTGGGCGAAAACGGAAAAACCTCACAAGAATATCAACAGTTCCTGAGTGGAACATTGGCGTAAGGAGGGTTGACTTATGAAGACAAAAATAAAATCGCTGCTTTTGGTTTTCGTTTTGGTGATTTGTGCTTTTTCTCTTGTGGGGCTTTCGGGATGCGGAGATGTTTCAATCAAGGCGCTTGCCGAAACTTTTGAAGACCTTGATCAGACATATGAAAAATATTCCACTTCGGGCAATGATGTTTTCAGCAACGCTCCGCTTGAAAAGGTCAGCCCAAATTTTTCGACAAAATATAAGCTCGCATATGGCACTTCGGTTGATACTGCGGTGAAAAACGATGCTTCCGATGCATTTTATGGAGAACTTGAAACGAAATACAACTATATTCTGGCGATTGCAAACGACTTTATTGACGGACAGGCTCGAACATCAATCTTGGCATTGCCAACAAATCTTAATGCAGCAACAAAATCAGCAATCAACGATGTTGACGCAAAAATAAAAGCGGTCATTTCATATATTCCACAATTTGTTTCTGAAAGGCGAGAGTTGGTTGACCATTTTGTGTATCATCCGGGCAACACCGACAGCATTGATGCAAAAGAGATTGTCAGACTTTTCAAAAAATCTTATGGGACGCTCATCGAGAAATGTGTGAATTTGGCAAATTCAATGGCAAATGTGCTTGAAAAATCCAGCATATTGGACACTTTGGCAAAAAGTGGAACAAAGACAGACAGTGAAATCATCAGGGACTATTTGCGTGTCAGAGTGCTGCCGATATACACCGAATTGACTTACGTTCAAGTGCACGATGAAATGAATTGGGATCCCGTTCTTGCAGATGCCAAAACAGAGGGAAACAAGTTGTTGGATTTGGCAAAAAATCTTTTCAACAACAACATTAAAAACACCTTACTTGCAAAAGAGTGCAAGGCAAGTAATAAACTTGAAGATCTGATTGCTCAAGCAAAAGATTTCGCAGTCGAACAACAAGATTATATCAAATCGGTGAGAGGCATCAACTTCAAAAATTGGGATGTCAAATATAAAGGTGTGCTTGAGGAATATAAGAAAGCCAACAAATTTGTGGAGATTTACATCGAAAAATGCACACAATTTTTGTCTTGCACGGCGATTGGATTTCTTAATTATGTTCAAGGCATAATTTGTGTGTAAAAAGCGAAGAAAATCAAAAAAACTCAAAAAAGAAGTAAAAAATGATGAAAAATTGGCAAAAAAAACCAATTTTTTCGCAAAAAACTCAAAAATTTGTGAAACAAGGAGAAAAAATGGATAACAAAAAATTGGCGGATTTACTTTTTCCGGATGTGAAGTTGACGGTTGAAGAAATTGAGAAAAAATATCCCAAAAGAAAACTTGCTGCCGGTGCGCAGGTGACAAGGTTTGCGCCAAGCCCAACCGGCTTTATGCATCTTGGAGGTTTTTTTCAGGTGTTGATTGACTATAGCATTGCCAAGCAAAGCGGCGGGGTGTTCTATCTAAGAATTGAGGACACCGACCAAAAACGAGAAGTTTTGGGCGCAAGTGCTGTCATTATGGATGTTTTGACCGGCTATGGCTTCACACCTGACGAATATGAACTCAAAGGCGGAGTGACTGTTGGCGATTATGGCCCATACTATCAGACCGAAAGAAAGGAAATCTATCGCGCTTATGCAAAAAAACTTGTGGCAGAGGGCAAGGCTTTTCCTTGTTTTTGCAAGAAAACGGATGGACTTGACGATGTCAAACAGAAACGAGAAAAGAATTTTGCGCAGGGCGTTTTGGAAGAGAAAGATCCTTGCCGAAATTTGACCTATGAGCAAGTTGAACAAAATTTGAAAGATGGCAAAAAATTTGCGATAAGAATAAAGTCGAGTGGTGACGGCAAGAAGAAAATCAAATTTCAAGATGGAAGCAGAGGAGAAATTGAGATTTTGCAAAACAGCAAGGACGCAATTCTTCTTAAAACTGACGGCTTGCCAACCTATCATTTTGCGCACCCAATTGACGACACTCTGATGGGCACAACGGTTGTTGTGAGGGGGGAAGAGTGGTTGCCGTCATATCCTCTTCACGCCGAAATTTTTGAGGCGCTTGGCTTCAAACAGCCAAAGTATATTCACACTCCGCTCATATACAAATTCAACGAAAAAGGCAATCGCAGAAAACTTTCAAAGCGCAAAGATCCAGAAATGGATATGCGTTTCTTTGAAAAAGAGGGCTATGACAAAACCGCCGTTGTGGAATATCTTCTCAACCTTATCAATTCCAATTTTGAAATTTGGAGGAAGAAAAATCCAAACGCGGATTTCAGAGAATTTGCGTTTGATGGCTTCAAAATCACCACGGTCACACCAATTTTTGATTTCAACAAACTGAACGACATCTCAAAAGATGCCATTTCAAAACTCACAGCGCAGCAGTGTTATGACTATCTTCTTCATTGGGCGAAAGGATATTCCCTTGAGAATGTTGAGTATCTTGAAAAGCAGAAAGATTATGTGATGAAAGTCCTCAACATTGACCGCGAAAAGCCAAAGCCGCGAAAGGATATCTTTAAGTGGAGTATGTTTTTTGAACTTTTTGACTATATGTTTGGCGCACCAAAAACCTTTGAGATTGAAGAAAGTGAACGCAAAAATTTTGAAAAGGTTTTGAGGGCATATAAAGAATATTTGGTTTTGGACACAAAAGACGCGTGGTTTGACAACGTTAAGAAGATGGCGGGCGAACTTGGCTATGCCACAGACAATGCGGATTTCAAGAAGAACCCAGAAAAATATCTGGGCAATGTTGCGAAAGTGTGCGAATATATCCGCGTTGCGATAACGGGGCGCAAAAACTCTCCAGACCTTTATGAAATTATGACAATCCTTGGAGAAAAGGAAGTTCTGCGCAGAATTTGTGCAATAGTTTGATTTTTGAAAAATATAATCAATTTCAAAAAAAGCAAGAAAACAAAAATTGCTGAAAAAAATTTGATAAAATTAACAAAAAAATCAAAAAAAATAATAAAAAAAACAATTTTTTTGCATTTTTTTGAAAATTTTGAGATATTTTTCCATTCGGAGAATTCTATGAAAAAAATAATTTTGACGGGTGACCGCCCAACAGGGAATTTGCATCTTGGTCATTATGTCGGCTCTGTTGCAAACAGACTGAAATTGCAAGAAGAAGGCGGCTATGAAAAATTTTATATTATGATTGCCGACACGCAAGCACTGACTGACAATGCTGACAATGTTGACAAAGTGAAGAACAACATTGTTCAAGTTGCAATTGACTATCTCTCTGCCGGCATCGACCCAAACAAAGTTGACATTTTCATTCAGTCGCAAGTGCCTGAACTTGCCGAGATGACGATGTATTTTATGAACCTTGTCACAGTTGCCAGGTTGAACAGAAATCCAACAGTCAAGGACGAACTGAAATTGCGAGGTTTCAACGCCTCAATTCCTGTCGGTTTTTTGTGTTATCCAATCAGTCAGGCTGCCGACATTTTGGCTTTTGGAACAACAATAGTTCCTGTGGGTGAGGACCAACTGCCAATGATTGAGCAAACGCGTGAAATCTTGCGCACATTCCACAGCACATATGGCAAAGAGGTTTTTGCAGCACCAAATGCGCTTTTGCCAGAGAAAAAGGTGTGTGGCAGGCTTGTGGGGCTTGATGGGGCTGCAAAAATGAGCAAAAGTCTTGGAAATTGCATCTTTTTGAAGGATGAACCGGAAGTTGTCAAGCAAAAAGTTATGAGTGCATACACCGATCCAAATCACATCAAAGTGACCGACCCAGGAAAAGTTGAGGGGAATGTTGTGTTTGAATATCTTGACGCTTTTTGCAAAGATGAGCATTTTGGGAGATATTTGCCTGAATATGCCAATTTGGAAGAACTGAAAGCACATTATCGCAAAGGTGGGCTTGGCGATGTGAAAATCAAATTGTTTTTGAACAACATCTTGCAAGAACTGCTTGAGCCAATCAGACAAAAACGAAAAGAACTTGAAAAAAACATTGATGCAATCTATGAAATGCTTTTTGAGAACTCAAAAAAAGCAAGCGAAGTTGCTGCAAAAACACTGAAAAATATGAAAGATGCGATGGGATTGGATTATTATAAATTTTTGAAAAAATAGCAAAAATCTCAAAAAAACAGCAAAAAATGGTTAAAAAAACGCAAAAAATTGAATTTTTTGTGTTTTTTTGTTGTTTTTCCTTTTTTTTGCAAAATAAAAAAATAAAAATTTTTTCCACCTAAAACATCAAAAAATTCTGCAATCGATTTGCTGTGAAACTTGTTTCTGGGAGGAGTGTCTGAAAATTTTTTCAAATCTTCAAGAATTTGGGCTTGTTTTTTTGTTTTGCTTTTGGCTGCGACTTGGTGGGCTGGGATTTGACAAATTTTTGGAATAGGGAAAAGTGGAAAAATGGGGTTGAGTGAGGGGCATAAAGAATTGTGAAAAAATGGAAAAAATACAAAAAATTATAAAAAAAACACTGGAAAAACTGAAAAAAACTGAAAAAAAACAAATTTTTTGCTCTTGTCTTTATTTTTTTGAATTTTCAAAAATTTTCAAGCGCCTTAATCACATATATTTACGGGCGAAAAAATATTTGAAATTTGCGGTTATTTTTTGTTGCTATATATATAATATTTTTATAATTTGCCCACTTTTGTTTGCGTCTGGCTCCAAAAAATGCTATACTTTGTTTGAACATTTTTTCGGGGGTGTCCTGAAAGTTTGGAGAGGAAGGTATGAAGAAAAAATCATTCTTTTTGTTTTTGGTTTTTGCACTCGCTTTTTGCGGGGTTTTTCTCAATCTTGACTTGAACTTGGGTGGTGTTGTTTCCGCTGATGGTGGAACAGCAGACGTTTGGGATGGCAAGGCAGACGAGAGTGGCTTTGTTTCGGCGGGCGTTGCAAACACATATTACATACAATCTGCAGGAGGGCTTGCATACTTTGCTCAGCAGGTGCGTGGGTCATCTGGCAGTTATGTGTCCTATTCTGGCTCAACAATCATTCTGGAAACAGATGTTGACCTTGCTGGGATTGAATGGGCTCCAATCACGCCGTCTTCCTCCACAGGCTCTTTCCAAGGGACATTTGACGGAAATGGACACTCAATTTACAACATCAAAATCTCTTCTTCCTCTGGTGATGTTGGTTTCTTTGGAAAAATTTCAGGTGGAAAAATTGAAAATCTTCATCTTAAGAATATTGACATTTCGTCTGGCAACAATGTCGGCGGAATTGCTGGAAGTTTCTCGGGCGGCGAAATTGAAAGATGTTCAGTTTCTGGAAACATCTCGTCAGGAGCAAATATTGGCGGACTTGTTGGAAGCACAAGCGGCATTGTGAACATTTCAACCAGCAAATCCACCGTCAACATTTCAAATGGCACGGGCTCTTGCGGCGGCATTGTTGGAATTGCCACAACTGGAGAAATTAATTTGACCACTGTTGGCAACACGGGGCTTGTTTCAAGTGCAAGCGGCTCGGTTGGAGGACTGATTGGACAAATTCAAACTGGCGTAAAATCCACAACAAGTCAGGCGTACAACACCGGCAACCTGTCCGCATCAAGTGTTGCAGACATTGGTGGACTTATCGGAACTTTGGCTGGGCAACTGACATTGACTGAATGCTTTAATGGTGGAAACATCAACGCTGGTCTTGACGGCGGAGATTGCGGTGGCATCATCGGAAAACAAACAAAAAGCAACCAAATGCTTTCTTTCTGCTTTTCTGCGGGACAAATCAGCGGAACAACCAAACCTGGCAAGGTTGTTGGCACGCAGGGTGCTTCGATTGACCTTTCCCAAGCAGTGATTGGCTATGACACTGAAAGTGAGAACTCTTATGAACGAAATCTGCCAATGTTGGCAAAAACGCCGGAATTTTACATCAACCACGATTTCTGGTTTGACCAAGCAAATCCTCTCGAAGAGGAGAGTTTGTATTGGGAAATCGGTCAAACAAGCACTTGGAATGTTAAAACCGGTTTCAACAAAGGGTTTGCTTTTCTTGTGGAACTTGAAACTTTGAGTTTTGACAACACTTGGAGTGGATATGTTTCCTCCCTTCAAGGCTCTGGAACTGCCACCTCTCCATATTTGGTCAACACGGCGGAAGAACTTGCTTTTGTGGCAAAAAAATATAACTCTTCCAATCAAACACCGGGGCAATATTACATGCTGACAAGCGATATTGACCTGACCGGAAAAACTTGGCAACCAATTGGAATTTCAAAATCGTATCAAGGTTTCAATGGCGTTTTTGATGGAAATGGACACACTGTGAAGAACATTTCCTGCTCGTTGCAAGAAAGTTTCATCTATGTTGGACTTTTTGGCAAGGTGACCAATGCCGTCATCAAAAATTTGACCGTTGGCGAATATCGCAAACTTAACTATTCATCCGGTGTCAAGCCGGGTGCTCTTGTTGGCGCAACAAATGGGAACACATACATCATCAACTGTGCGGATGCTTCTGGACTGGACATAAGTTCGGTCGGGGTTAAAGAAAGTGGAACTCTGTTTGCTTTCACAGGCCTTAACACCACCTCCAATGGTGACATCACTCTTGATGGTGCAGTTCAATCGACGGGGTATGAGACCTTTGTTCGCGGCGGCACGGCCTCATCGGGTGCAGGGTTCTTCTATCACATTCCTGCATCAAGGCAGGAATATTCGCTTGCCGACTTTATGGAAGGTGACTATCGTTTGCTTGTCAACAACTCTGGCGAGTTGGTGCAGGCAAGAAATGCCGCTGGAAACATCATTGACAGCACCTATAAAGAAAGTTTGTTGCCAAAGGGAGTTCAACTTTTGGGAACAGAGCAATCCGATTTTGTCATCAATGGTGAAGCTTTGCTTTCAACGGCGATGCCTTATAAATACATAAGCGACAACACAAAAGTT
>CANQNH010000002.1 GCA_947625165.1 uncultured Clostridia bacterium | reverse complement strand
GCAATTTCAAACCTGTTGAGGTTGACAAAGAAAAGTTCTTTACATTTTCGGTCAATCACATCCAAAATATGCTCTCTCTCACGCTCATAGTTTGGACTTGCCTCCATCTTCATCGAAAAATTTCGCACAACCGCCTTCCTTTTGGTGCGCAAATCTGTCACTTTCCAAGTCTCAAACGCAATCTCGGCCTCATAGCCCGTGCCACTGACAATGCGATATTTGTTCGCATCGTTGACAATTTCAATATACGGCGTGCAGTGCTTGACTATATCCACCAAGTTCACTGTGAAAAGATTGTTGAAGATTTCGTTTATCCCTTCCGCAACCTGAACAGGAAAATCGCTTGGCTGATCGTTTGCTTCACATTCGCCCAAAAACGACTTCTTCTCCCGCATCTCAACACCTTTCAGCGTGCTTATCCTCACAAGAGAAAAATATGTCCTCTCTTTGCTGCTTTTTTTGCGCAAAATAAGCCCCGACCCCGTCAACAACTTGCCTTCGGTGTCATAGACCACTTCGGTTTCAACACTCCTGCCCACCGGCAAAACCGCATAAAACCCCAAATTCTGCGACAACTTTGCAATCGTCATCCGCTCGTTGTCAATGATTATGTCATAGTTTCGCCGTATGTTCGAATATTGGTTTGTTTTTCCTTTGTCACCAAGAAACATATTCTTTTCTCCCATAAACTTGGATTTCTCAAACAAGCAAACTCTCATTTTTATTTTAAACAAAAATCACAAAAAAAGCAAATGTTTAAAGGCAATATTTTTGGCAATATTTGTCTTTGAGGAGAGAAAACTATGAATTTTGATGAAAGCACAACAAAAACAAATTTGGCACGCTCGTTTGCCGCAGAGTGCCAGGCCGGAGCGCGCTATCAATTTATGTCCAAAATGGCACTGCAAGACCAGCAAAAATTTTTGTCGGACACAATGAAAACTTTGGCAAAAAATGAGATGGCACACGCCAAAGTGGTTTATGACCACATCTTGAAGCACAGCGGCGGAAGCGTGAAGAACATCGCGATTGAGGCAGGTTATCCTTTTGACGCGCCCGAACTTTCCACAAGCCTTTTGGAAGAAAGTTTGATTGAGTTGTCCGAGGCGGAAAACATCTACCCAAGTTTTGCGCGGATTGCAAGGGACGAAGGCTTTGTTGACATCGCCAAGAGTTTTGATATGATTGCTCAGATTGAAAGCACACATCATCAAATTTTGAAATATTTGGCAGAACTATATAAGTCCAACAAGATGTATAAGCGCACCTCACCCACAGAATGGAAATGTTCAAACTGTGGTCACGTGGAAATCAAAAAGGAGGGCTGGAAGGAATGCCCACTTTGCTCAATGCCGCAGGGATACATCATCATCGACCTGGAAAAAGAATTGAAAAACGCAAAAATCTGATGAGCAAGCATCAAAAAAAACGCCAAGATTTGATGATATGTTCGTCAAATTGCACAAAAGTTTTTTGAAGTGCCCGCTGAAAAGCGCCAAACAAGTTCAACAAAATGTTCAAAACAAAAAAAAACGCCAACAAACAAGTTGGTGTTTTTTTCGAAAAGTGCAAAGTTAGTCGTTGAAAACTGCTTTGAAACTTTTGCCAAATTTGAATTTTGGCACTTTGCAAGCAGCAACCTTGACAGGTTTCTTTGTGAGTGGGTTGATTTTTGTGGAAGCTGCTTTCTTGACAAGTTCAAAAGATCCAAATCCAGGAATTTGAATTTTTTCGCCCTTTTTCAAAACGCAAACGATTGTGTCGATGACAGCGTCAAAAACAACTCCTGCGTCTTTTTGAGTGCAATTTGCCTTCTCAGCAACTGCCTTCACGAATTCACCTTTGTTCATTTCAAAATCTCCTTTTTTCTTTTTTGCACCTTAATGCTATTTTCATGATAGCACAAAACTTCCGAAAAAACAAACAATTTTGACTATCTTGCAAAAAATTTGTCAATTTCTTTGAAATAATATTTCACAACTTCCCAAAGTCGATTGGCAAAGTTATAGTCCTTCACAAAGAACTCGCTTCTGCCAACAATGTTGCCAATGTCACAAAAACCTCTTTCTCTTGCATCACTGCTGTGTGCGCGGTTGTCGCCAAGATAGAAAAACTTTCCTTGTGGCACTTTGACATAAACAAGCCCTTCGTCCGAAACATAGAAATTTTCCGCGCCATCTTCAAAGTCACTCAAAAAATTTGTGAAGAAATTGTATTCGTATTTATGCGAAAAAGTTTGCCCATCTTTGCTTGCCGACAATGTGGCAACTTCTGGTGTGTTGAGATTGGCTTTATGTGTCCAAAGTGCATCCGGCTCAAGAAGGCAATAGTCACCATCACTGCCATCTTCAATCACTTGCGCCTCTTCGTCACTCAAAGTTTCTCCTTTTGGAATGCGATAAAACCTCAAACACTCCTTCCCCTCACTGTTGGTTGTTTGCGCGATGGTGATGAAGTCGCCCTCAAGCGCCATCAAACGTTTGATGATGCTTTTCTCTTTTGGTCGTTCAATGACGATGATGTCAAAAATTTCTGGGCGGCTGACAATGTCAACATAAACCGCGTCAAAAGATTTATCCTGTGAAACATCCATTTCGTCCAATTCAATCTGTGAGTTCAGCGTTGGCATCATCGAAACGCCTGACACAGCATAAAATCTGTGCGTGGTGACAAAGGCCGTGTACCAAATGAAGAAGAAAGCAAAAAACAAAATGAGGATGTAAAGCGTTATGCGAGAAAAAAGATACCACGCCAAATTGTGTGTTTCACTTTTGACTTTTTTGTCGCTGTATTTTATGAAATCCCCATCAAAATTTTTCTGTTGCATTCTTTCCTCAAAAAATTGTGTTTTTTAACAAAAAATCCAAAAAAAATCAAAAAATTTGCATTTTTTTATTATTTTTCTTCATTTTTTCATATTTTTTTGCAGCTTTTTGTTTTTTTATTTATTTTCTATTTTTGTTTTTTTTGCCAAATTTCATCATCTTTATTTCTTATTTTTCGTCAAATTCCAATTTGAAAATTCGCAGCCGCAATAGTTTTGGCGATACAGACCAAGTTGCTTTGAAATTTGAATACTGCGCAGGTAACCATCTTTTTTCTTGAAACTTTCCTCCAAAAATGGAATGCCCTCTTCCTGCGAAATTGCTCTGCCAATAGCATTTATGACTTCGGTGTTTTTATGTGGGCTGACAGAGAGTGTTGTTGCAAAAATGTCAAAGCCAAGTTCCTTTGCTTTTTGGGCGGTCTTTTTCAAGCGAAAAACAAAACATTTTTCGCATCTCGCGCCACCCTCCAATTCGTTTTCAAGCCCTGCAACAAATCCTCGCCAATCAGTGTTGTCATAGTCACCATCAATGATTGGAACATTCCAAAACTTGCACACCTTCTTTTGCTCCGCTTTTCGCCTTTCATATTCTTCAAGCGGCTCAATGTTTGGATTGTAATAAAAAACTGTCACATCAAAGCGCTCCTTCAAGCGCTCAATGACAACTGTCGAACACGGTCCACAACAAGAATGAAGCAAAAGTCTCATTGAAACATTTTACTTTTTTTCTTCTTTGTTGTCAAGTGATTTTCATTTTTAAAATTTGTCAGTTTTTCATCGAATTTCGCGCACGGCATACATCATCAAATCGTTGACGGAAGGTGATTTTATGCGATAAATCAAAACCTTCCCCTCTCGCCGATATTCCACCAACTCTTGATCTTTCAAAGTTTTGAGTTGATGAGAGATGGTGGTTTGATTTGTTTTCAAGATTTTTGACAAGTCGTTCACGCACAAATCTTTGATTGAAAGCGCTGACAAAATTTTGATGCGCGTGGAATCTGAAAAGTTCTGAAAATAAAGCGCAAGTCGATTTGCACACGAATCGTTTGGCAACAACTGCTGCACCTCAAATTTGTTTCTCTCTGAAATTCTTATCAATTTGTTCAAAGATTTTTCCCTCCTTTTGTGACATTTTTCTTGGATCACTCATAAAAAAAACTGAACAAGAACACAAAGGAAGAATAAAACACCAGCGATAAAAAAGTCAAAGCGCGTTTTGGCACTTTTTGACTTTATTTGTAAGTTTTTGTTGAAAAGGAGGATTTTTGAATGTCACAAGAATTTTTATGGGTGTTTCTGCTTTCCGTTTTGAGTTCAAATAACGACACAAACCTTGCCACCAACACCAACATTTTGCTTCTTCTGTTGCTTGGACTGTCAAACACAAACAACAATAACAATTTTGTGTCAACATCTGGTTGCGGCTGTTTCAGAAACAATGTTTTGGGCTGATTTAATATTATTTGCAAAGCAAAGAATTTGCAATTATTAAAGTTCAAAAAAACAGAAATTAAAAAAATATAACAAGACACAAAAATAGAAATTTCAAAAACAAAAAAAACGAAAAAAGAAGAAAAAAGGCAAAAAAACACCGAAAATCAGCAAAAAAACACGCAAAAAACGTGTTTTTTTAATTTTTATTCATTTTTGCCGCAACAGTTTTTATATTTTTTCCCGCTTCCGCACGGACACGGGTCGTTGCGCCCAACCTTCTTTTGAGTGTTGACAACTGTGGTTTGTTTTTTGATTTCCTCTGGACGTTTTTTTGCATCCGCTGGGTCATACACCTTCGCTTCCGTAAACTTTGGTTGCACTGTTTGGGTTGGCGCTGGCTGTGGGCGTTTCACTTCGATTGATGTGTTCAAAAGCAAAACGCAGGTGGTTTCTCGGATTTTTTCAATCATATTGTCAAACATCTCATAGGCATCTTTTTTATATGCCAAGATTGGATCTTGATTGCCAAATCCACGAGCAAAAATTTCGTTTTTCATAATTTGCATATCATCGATATGGTTCATCCAATTGCTGTCAACCACTTTCAAAAGAACAAAATTTTCAAGTTTTTCAAAGTCAATGCCATACTTGCCCGCCTCGTTCATACGCTCGTTGTATCTTCCCTCAACAACTTTCAGAATGGCATTTTCAAAATCCTCTCGGTCAAAGCCCTCGCAAAATTCTTCGGTGACCAAATTTTTGCCCTTCTCCAAAAGTCCGCGTTCGAGTTCTTGATTTATTTTTGCAAAATCCCATTCAAAATATGGTTTTTCACCATCAACACAGCGGTCGCAGAATTTGCTTATCACGCTCGGAAACATCCCCATGATGTATTGATGAATGCCCTCGCCATTCAAAACGCGGTCACGCTCTTTGTATATCACCTCTCGTTGTGCGTTCATCACATCGTCAAACTGCAAAACGGTTTTTCGCATCGCAAAGTTTTGAATTTCAATCTTCTTTTGTGCGCCCTCAATCTGCTTTGAAAGAATTTTCAGTTGAATTGGTGTACCCTCTTGAAGTTTGAAGAAAGTGGCAATGTTTTTAAGTCTGTCACCACCAAATCGGCGAATGAGGTCATCTTCAAGCGACAAGAAAAACACGCTTGAACCCGGGTCACCTTGACGAGATGCACGGCCACGAAGTTGGTTGTCAATACGCCTGCTCTCGTGCCTCTCCGTGCCAACAATGTGAAGTCCTCCCGCTTTTTTCACCTCTTCCTTTTCAGCATCGGTGATTTTCTTGAAGTTTTGGTAAAGTTCGTTGTATCTCTCTCTTGCCTTTTGCATCTCTTTGTCATCAACTGTGTTGAATGCTGTGGCATAAGAAATTTGCTCTTCGGTGAAATTTTCATCCTGCATCTGCTTCTTGGCCATAAACTCAGGATTTCCGCCAAGCAAAATGTCTGTTCCTCGTCCTGCCATATTGGTTGCGATTGTCACCGCACCTTTTCGCCCTGCCTGAGCAACAATTTGAGATTCTTTCTCGTGATTTTTTGCGTTCAAAACCTCGTGCTTGATTTTGTTCTCTTTCAGCGCCTTCGACAAAAGTTCACTCTTTTCAATGGTGATTGTGCCCACCAAAATTGGTTGCCCCATCTCGTGACGGCGTTTGATTTCCTCAACAATAGCCTTAATTTTGCCTGCCTCGGTCGTGAAAACAATGTCAGGCTCGTCAATTCGGATGTTTGGTTTGTTGGTTGGAATGGTGACGACATCAAGTTTGTATATCCCACGAAACTCGCCTTCCTCCGTTTTGGCAGTTCCCGTCATTCCGGAAAGTTTGTTGTATATTCTGAAAAAGTTTTGGAAGGTGATTGTGGCAAGTGTTTTGTTTTCGTCCTTGATTTCAACGCCCTCTTTTGCCTCGATTGCCTGGTGCAAGCCGTCATTATATCTTCTTCCCGGCATCAAACGCCCCGTGAACTCGTCAACAATGATGACTTCGCCATCTTTGACGATGTAGTTCTTATTTGCAAACATAATGAAATTGGCTTTCAGAGCGTTGTTGATATAATGGTTCAGTTCCAAGTTGTCAATGTCGGAAAGGTTGTCTGTGCCATAAAACCTCTCGGCTTTGGTCACGCCGCTTTCCGTCAAATTGATTTGTTTGGTTTTTTCATCCTCTTCCCAATCGTCATCCTTCAACGACTTTGCGAATTTTTGCGCTTTGACATAATTGTCACTGGACTTCATCCCGCGTCCAGAGATGATGAGCGGCGTTCTTGCCTCATCAATCAAAATGCTGTCCACTTCGTCCACAATCGCAAAGTTGAGCGGCCTCTGAACCTTCTGTTCTTTCATAATTGCCATATTGTCACGCAGATAGTCGAAGCCAAGTTCGTTGTTTGTGCAATAGGTTATGTCGCACTCATACGCTTTTTTCTTCGCCTTTGGGTCCATATTCGACACGATGACGCCAACAGAAAGCCCCAGAAAACGATACACCTTTCCCATCCACTCAGCGTCACGCTTTGCCAAATATTCATTCACCGTCACAACGTGCACGCCAAGTCCGGTGAGTGCGTTGAGATATGCTGGCAGCGTTGCCACCAATGTTTTTCCTTCACCGGTTGCCATTTCTGCGATACGCCCCTGATGAAGTGCGATTCCGCCCAAAATTTGAACATAAAAATGACGCATATTCAAAACGCGGTCTGCCGCCTCGCGCACAACCGCATACGCCTCAGGCAGAAGTTCGTTCAGCCCCTCACCAGAGGCATATCTTTTCTTGAAATCATCAGTGCAGGCCCGAAGTTCCTCGTCCGTCATTGATTTATATTTGTCCTCAAGCGCAACCACTTTGTCAGCGATTTTCTTCAGTTTCTTCACTTGAGATTTGTTTTCATTTCCAAAAAGTCCCATACATCTCTCCGTTTTTTTTGTTTGTTTTTCGCACAAAATTGTTTGATTTTTCTCTTTTTAAATTGAAGGTTTCTTTAATTTTCAAAACACCTTACCGCAAACAATTATTTCCATAATAGCAAAAAACAAGAAAAAAAACAAGTTTTTCGCCACAATTTTTGACTTTTAGCCGCCAAAATTGGCAAAAAATGATTTGAAGGCAGAATTTGTCAACATTTTAAATTATTTTATGGCAAAAATTGACAAACGCCTTGTTTTATGGTATAATCAAATATACAAAGAAGTCAAGGAGAAACCTTATGCCAAATAAAGAGGAAGAAATCAAAAGAAAAATTGGTGTTTTTGTTGAAATGTTCAAAGAAAAAGACGAAAAATACAAACACACCGTGGATGATATTGAAACTTATTCTCAGGTTTTTGAACGTGATTTTGAACGCTTCAAACAAGAACAGAAAATTGCCGATGTTGACGAAGCAAAGGTTCGCTTTTATTTGCACGAATTTGGCATAGCCCACGTTGACAAAGACGGAAAACTCACAGAGATTGACAACTCGGCACACTTTGCGCCGAGACATCTCTTGGTCAGCAGCGTCCTTGATTTTAAAGAATTGCCAGAAGGCTATAACAGTGCCATTTCACGAGCATATGCCGAAGTTTTTGAGGAAGATTTCAAAAATTTTAAAGCTGAGCACGGCTTCAAAGATAATGACATCGCAATTGTTGCTTTTTACTTAAACGAAAGTGGAGAAGTTCGTTTTGAAAACGATATGGTTGTCTCAGGGCACTCTGTCCCACACTTTTTGGACAAACTAAATCTTGCCCACGACTATGCAGTTTCGGGAAAATATTCTCTTGAACAAGCAAAAAAACGTGCCGCCGATATTGGCAAAGCCCGACGTGCACAAGAGAACGAAGATACATCTTCTTCACCATCGCAAAAAAATCTTGAGGACAAGATTAAAAAAGCCGTAAAGTCCTATAAAAAAGACAAAAACTCTCAATCCACTCTTCTCACCTATGCCTACGCAAACATTTTTAAAGAGAGGTTTGACAATTTCAAGACCCAACAAAAAATCCGCGATGATGACGAGGCAAGAGTTCGTTTCTTCATGCACGAAAGCGGTCAGGCACATGTGGAAAGAGATGGAAAGTTGACAGTCGGCTCTGATGCAAAATATTTTGACCCAAGGATGAGATTGGTGCAAAGGTATGTCAACAATGAAATCTCTCTTGGTGCCGCACTTGAAGAGGCAAACAGTTTGGAGGCACGAAGTGCTGCACAGCAGCCAAGCCAACCAGCAGTCGAGCAACCATCTAATCAAACTTCACCACGCGAAGATAGCCCAACCCCTCCTCCACAAAACCCACCGCGCCAAAACAATCCAACTCCGCCACGCGAAGATGCCCAAGTTCCCCCACAAAATCCACCGCGCGAACAAACCCCGCCACAACAACCAGCCACTCCAACTCCACCAAACGAAACAAGAGAAAGAGAGGTTGTCACTGAAACTTTGAGACGCTCCCGTTCAAGAAAAGGAGTGGATTTTGAATATGGCAAAACAAGTGGAAAAACCGATTTGATATACACCAACATCAAAATTGTTCAAAAAGATGTTGAAGACAGATATCAAATGCTTGGAGTCACCTCAAAGGCAAGTGCACCGTTGATTGATGTCCGTGAGAGTGGAAAAACAGTGGTTTCCATCAGCGACAACAAAACTGGTGGACTTCAACTCTTTATGACGCAAGAATTTGTTGACAGTTTGAGAGCGGACAACCCTCAAATTGATTTTGGCGAACTCACAAGTGTTGACGGAGGCTATGTCTGCGAGATTGCGCGTGCAGGCATCACAAAAAACAACGAACTTGAAGTTGCAGATGTTCACGCAGAAAACAAAAACTTTTCGTTGATTGTGTCAGCAATCCAATCAAAAATTCTTGACAGCAAAGACCATGAAGCTCAAAACACTTCTTCCTCACCGCGAAATGTCATTGTCAGTCAAAGATTTTTTGACCGAAATCATCAAGGAAACTGCATTTTGTCGCCTGAGCAAGACCCGATTTATTCAACTCTTATGATTGAAAACATCTTGCTTGAACGCACAAAGCAAAACGAAAGAAGCCCAAAAAACAGAACACAGGCCATTCATCTTGAAGTTGCAAACAACACCATTCTTCACTCTTTCCCACTGATGCTTGAAGGCGAAACTGAGCCTCAATATCCAAGCATATTGGAAAGAGATGGCAAGCACTATCTTTATGTTCAAACACGCAATGACTCCATTCGTGCACCGAAGTTTTATGAAATAAGGGCGTGCAGTTTGCAAGAAACAAATGGCGAACAGCGCCTTTGTGTGACCTGCAAAAACAGCTCCGGCAATGTTGACTTGATGATAAACGCTCCATTTGATGCAAATCAACAATTTTTTGCCGACATAAGAGCCTGCCTTGAAAAAGAATTTGAAGAAGCAGATGCTTTGGCAAAGAAAAACAATGCCCCAAATCCTCGTAAGAGAAAAATTGGTGGGAAGGAATACAATGTTCATGACATATCTCACCAAAAGGTTGAAAATTTGGTGTCATTCAACAAAGCAGCAGAACTTGAACGAGAAATCGACACTCAAAGAATTATTGAACATAATGGTGATCCTGTGCCACCTCCTCCACCAGATCCAATTCCTGATCCTGTGCCACCTCCTCCACCAGACCCAGTGCCTGATCCTGAACCCGTTCCTGATCCTGAACCAGAACCAATTCCGGAGCCACTTCCAAAACCAAAGAAGATGGGTGACCACAAATATGAAATCCTAAATCCAAACGAAAATCTGTTCAAAGGTTTGCTTATTCTTGGAATTTTGTCGCTTGTTGTTTCAATGTTTGTGCCATTTGCATATGTTGCATTTTTCGGCTTCACATTTTCAGCATTCACATATCAAGTCATTCAACCACTCAACCAAATCAAAAAACTTCTCAACAAAATTGATTTGTCAAAGATGGAGCGAACTGAAGAACGGCTTGAAAGTCTGTCAAGAGTGAAATCGGCAAAAGCCACAAGAACAATTGGCAAATATTCATCCAAAGTGGCGGGCTATGAGCGTGCACGCAGTGCAGTTGAGGAAAGATATGCTTCCGACCCTGAAAAATTGCGAGAAGAACTTGAAAAGTTTGACAAAAAACGTGGCTATGTCAGGGCAAAAAGAAATCTTGTCAAGGCTCAAAATCAGCACACTATTGATGAAAACTCGATTTACGGCAAACAACTTAATGTTGTTTTGAAAGAAAACAAAGATTTAACACCAGAGCAGATTGCATTCTATGAAGCACAAAGAACGGCGGTGGAAAATGAAAACTCACAATTGAAAGAGCAAAACAAGCGTGCAAATCTGCAACAAGTCGTGCAAAATCAAGACCTTGAAGCGTTGTTACGACAGCAGCAAGAAGCTGTGAGAGCAAGGGCTGAAAGACAGCGTGCCGAGCAACAAGAACGTGCACAAAGACGTGCCGAAGAGGCAAGGGCGAGAAGAAACACCGAAATGGCGAGATTGAGAAGGGCAAGAAGAGCCCGTGCAAGAAACACAGAGCAACAGCAACAACAGCAACAAAACAACACTCGCACTGCATCTAATGGAAGAGGAAGATAAAATAGAACAGAAAGGGGAGAAAAATCCCTTTTCTTTTCTGTTTGAAATTTGAAAAGAACTATTGTTTTCAAAGCGAAACTTGACAATAAAACACAAAAATCTTAAAGAAAATCACGAAATTTCACGATAAAAACACAAAATTTCACGAAAAAGTTGGAGTTTAAAGTATGAAAATTGGAGTTGTTGGACTTCCAAATGTTGGAAAAAGTTCATTATTCAACGCAATAACAGAAGCTGGCGCCGAAAGCGCAAACTATCCTTTCTGCACAATCGAGCCAAACATTGGTGTGGTTGATGTTCCAGACAAGCGACTTGAAGTTCTTGGAAAGATGTATGCAACACAGAAAATCACGCCTGCAAGCATTGAATTTGTTGATATTGCGGGATTAGTTGCTGGTGCAAGTCACGGCGAAGGGCTTGGAAACAAATTTTTGAGCCATATTCGTGAGGTCGATGCCATTGTACACGTTGTCCGCTGCTTCGACAACGAAAAAATCATTCACGTAAGCGGAAGCATTGACCCTAAACGCGACATTGAGGTGATTGAAACCGAACTTGCACTTGCAGACCTTGAACAAGTGACCAAATTTTTGGATAAAAACGAAAAAGTTGCAAGGCAGAACAAAGAAAAATCGCTTGTCACCGCTGTGGAGATGATGAGGCGCATAAAAGACGCACTTGAAGTTGGAAAGCAAGCCCGCACCCTGCCTTTCAACGAGGACGAACAAAAGCTTTTGAAAAATTTCTCGCTTCTCACCGCAAAACCAGTGATTTATGTTGCAAACATCGCCGAAAGCGACATCGCCAAAGAGGACAATTCTTATGTTCAGCAGGTGAAAGAAATTGCTGAAAAAGAAAACGCAAAAGTGGTTGTCTTGTGTGCAAAAATTGAAGAAGAAATTGTTAGCCTTGACAAAGAGGAACGCGAACTGTTCAAAGAAGAACTTGGCATCAAAACAAGTGGGCTTGAAAAATTGGTTGTGGCAAGTTATGACCTTTTGGGGCTTATGAGTTATCTCACCGCAGGTGAAAAAGAAGTGCGTGCGTGGACAATCAACAAAGGCACAAAAGCACCTGAGGCGGCAGGGAAAATCCACAGCGATTTTGAAAAAGGCTTCATCAAGGCCGAGATTGTGTCTTATGACGACCTCGTTGAAGCTGGAAGTCTTTTGAAGGCCAAAGAAAAAGGAAAAGTGAGGATTGAAGGGAAAGACTATGTCGTCCAAGACGGCGATGTTGTTCTTTTCAAATTCAACAACTAAATTTCAAGAAAAGAGCAGAAACACTTTCAAAAAACCGCGGCATCTTGAAGAATATATTTGCAAAACGGAAATCTTAAAAATCAAAAGTTGGGAGTTGTATGAAAGAAAAAATTGAAGAATTGTCCCCTCTTGCATTGGCATTTCTTGGAGATTCTCTGCACACAAGTTTTGTGCGTATGAAAGTTTTGAAAGGACAAAGAGAAAAACTGAGCACCTATCACCTCCGCGCAAAAAAATTTTGCAACGCAAGCGCGCAGGCAAAGGCTCTGGACTTTTTGCAAAGCGAATTGTCTGAAGCTGAACAAGAGGTTGTGAGGAAAGCTCGCAACGCACACAACAAACATTCGGCAAAAAATTTTGACGAGGAAACATACAAGAAAGCAACCGCTTTTGAGGCTTTGATTGGCTTTTTGTTTTTGACCGAAAACACAAAAAGACTTGAAGAAATTTTGCAAAAATCAATGAAAATTATTGAAGAAAATTAAAAAAAGAAAAAATTTAAAAATTAAAAAAAATCAAATAAAGCAAAAAAATTAGAAAAAATGCAATAAAAAGCAGAAAAAATCAACAAAAAAGGGCAAAAAAATGCAAATTGAAGGGAAAAATCAAGTTGTTGAAGCAATCAAAAATGAGATGACAATAAACAAAATTTTGATTGACAAAAATTTTGCATCGCGCAAAGACGATGTGATAAATTTGGCACGAAAAAATCAACTGAAAATTGATTTTTTGCCAAAGAAAATTCTTGACGAAAAAAGCATCACCGGGCATCATCAAGGCTACATCGCCGAAACGGTGGATTTTGAATATTGTTCTGTGAATGACATAATTTCAAACTGCAAAAATGAGGCTTTTGTTGTTTTGCTTGACGGAATTGAGGACCCACACAACCTTGGGGCAATCATAAGAACTTGCGAATGCGCCGGCGTTGACGGCATCATCATTCCGAAAATGCGTTCTTGTCAGGTCAATGAAACTGTGGTGAGAACATCTGCCGGAGCAATTTCAAATATGAAAATTGCACGCGTTGCCAACTTAAAAACCGCCATTGACCAACTCAAAGAAAATGGGCTTTGGGTGTATGCCTGTGAACTTGGCGGAGAGGACATCTATTCTCAAAATTTGACTGGGCCGATTGCTGTTGTGGTTGGAAGCGAAGGCAACGGCATCAAGCAGAGTTTGAGAACATATTGTGACGGCATTGTCACCCTGCCACTGAAAGGGTCGGTCAATTCGTTAAACGCCAGCGTCAGTGCGGGAATTGTGATTTATGAAATTTTGAGACAGAGAGAAAATCAAAAGAAATAAATCATAAGTCAGAAAAAACAAATTATTATGCAAAATTCGGAAAACTTTTCAAAATTTTCAAAATGTGGGATGAATGGAAATGGCAACAGATGAAGAATTGATTGAAAAAATGAAAAAAGGTGACGAAAATGCTGAAAATGAGTTGTTTTCGCGCTATAAAGACCTTGTCGTGAAAATAAGCCGCGGCTATTTTCTTGTTGGCGGCGACATTGAGGACATCATTCAAGAAGGGATGATTGGGCTTTACAAAGCAATCAAGGGTTTTTCTTCACACAAAGAAACCTCATTCAAAACCTTTGCGATACTTTGCATCAAACATCAAATCCAGACAGCCATAAGGCGTGCAAACACAAATCGAAACAAACCACTTTCAAACGCGGTTTCTTTTCAAAGTTTTGTTTCAAACACAAACGAAAGTTTGGACTATCTTCCAATCGAACTTGTGCTTGACACCACCCCTGCCGAAAAAGCGATTGACAGAGAAAATTTTGAGAAACTGAAAAACACAATCAAAAACACTCTCAGCGAGCAAGAAATCAAAGTTTTGATTTCCTATCTCCAAGGTTTTTCGTATAAGGAGATTTCGCAAAGTTTGGGGCTAACACAAAAAGCAATCGACAACTCCTTGACAAGAATAAAAAACAAACTGCGTGCAAAAATGAAATAAAGATATAACAACACAAAAAAATTGAAAATAAAAATCAATTTTGAAAAATGAAAAACGTTTTCAAAAATTCAAAAAAAATAATTTAAAACGCAAAAAAATAATAAAAAAACGCAAAAAATTTGCGCTTTTTTGATTTTTTTGTTTTTTTTATAGATTTTTTGAAATTTTGTTCCTTTTATTATTTTCCAAAATCTCTGATTTTTTATTATGCTTTTTTATTTTTGTTTTTTGATTTTTTAAAATTTATTCTCAAATTTTTCTTCGTTTCTGCTTTTTATTCTTCATTTCATCAAATTCAAATTTCTCTTTCATGAGGGTTCAAGTGTTGTTTTTGTTTTGGCGCAAAATTGCCGTGATGAAATTTTTCTTCTGTCGATGCAACAGCACCATCAAATTTTCCAAACGCTTGGTCAAGCATAGCGTTGGCAGCCACGCGATCGTCAAGTTCCTTCAATTTGCTGTCAACGATGGTTCCATAAAGCCCAATCTGTTTTTCAATGAATTTCAGACGCTTTTCTCTTGTTGGCTTGTCAAGACTTGCAACATCTTCTCGCAACTGCTGTTTGAGATGATAATAATAATATTGAAAAGCACCTTTAATCTCTTTCGCACTGTTGCTGTCCTTGCCGAATGCCCAAGCCGGAAGTTTTGTCAGCGCCAATGCACCCTCTTTTTCCAATTTGGCAATCAGAGTTTCGCGGTCAAACTTGCCCTGTGCAAAAACTTTTTCTTGCTTTTGAAACATCTTCTTTGTTTCATCATATTCAATCCCAATTTCATTCAGAGATTGCAAAAACAGTTGCTTTGTGAAATCGCCAACACCTTTGGCGTCAATGATTTTCTCAATTCCAAAATCAAACAAATCTCTGACACTCACAGGCGTTTCATAGACATATCTTGCAACTGCTGGTGCGGTGAAATATGTTCCGCCAACTTTTCTCGTTGCGAAGTCACTCATAAACTTCTCAAATTCTTTCTCATCAAACTTCCAATTTTTGTTGTTGTAATGATCTTTGTATGCTTTTGACACAATGGCTTTCAAATTTTCAAGATGAACCGGATGCAAAAATAGATACGCCCTTTTGATTGCCAACTGATATTGATGCCCCTTCAACTTTTTGCCGGCATCCTCACTTTTGAATGGCAAATCCTCAACACGCATGTCTAAAATTTTGTCTTTTTCTTCTGGCGAAACGTTTTCTGTCATTTCTTTTCTCCTTTTTTTGTGTTTGATTTTATGTTTTGATTTTTGAATTGTTGTCAAGATTTATTTTATCACACAAACACTGTGTTGTCAATATCAAATTTTGGAGTTTTGATGTGTTTTTATGGCAGTTTTTTCTTGTTTTTCTATTTTCATTTCTATTTTCTTGATTTTTTTGTTCGATTTTCCTTGATAATGTCGCGTTTGTTGCTTTCATTTTATCGACTTTATCGCCCACATTTTCTTGACAATTTTTCCTTCAAACTATATAATAAAAAACAACTAGGAGATTTTTTAAATGAAACTGAAAAACGGCATTGATTTGGACACAATCGTTCCAGAAAACGAACTTGAAGAAGAAATCATCGCTGACTTCAAAGCCGGCAGAACAAAAGAGGTTGTCACTCGCTGCCCGCCTGAGCCAAGTGGATATTTTTACATCGGTCACGCAAAAGCGTGGACAATCAATTTTGAAACGGCACAAAAATTTGGCGGCAAAACCTATCTTCGAATGGACGACACCAACCCGCTTAAAGAGGAAGGTGAGTTTGCGGAGAGCTATCTGCAAGACCTTGCTTGGCTTGGCTTCACCCCTGAAAAGATGATTTATGCATCTGAGGCATATTTCGACGACATATACAAAATCGCCGAGCAAATGATTATGGACGGAAAAGCCTATGTGTGCGAACTCTCGGCAGAAGAAGTGTCCGCAACAAGAGGCAGTTTGACCGAGCCCGGAAAGGAAAGCCCTTATCGCAACCGCACCCCTGAGGAAAATCTGCGGCTTTTCAGGGCTATGCGTGACGGAAAATTTGAGGACGGAAAAGCAACTTTGCGCGCAAAAATTGATATGGCGCACCCAAATATGAATATGCGTGACCCTGTGATGTATCGCGTTTTGCGTGCTGAACACTATAAACTTGGCAACAAATGGTGCATATATCCTGCCTACGACTTTGCTCATCCGATGGAGGATGCGCTTGAAGGTGTGACCTACAGCCTTTGCGACAAAGGCTTTCAGGACCACCGCCCAATCTATGAGTGGTTTATTGAAAACGGTTGGAAAAAACCTTTTGCCCCAAAGCAGAGGGAGTTTTCTCGCGTGGTGATTGAGAATGTTTTGACCGGAAAACGATATTTGAAACAACTTGTCAAGGGTGGATATGTTTCTGGCTGGGACGACCCACGTTTTGTGACTTTGGTGGCGCTGCGCCGCCGAGGTTACACTCCAAAAGCCATCAAGGACTTTGTGAAATCTGTCGGATGGGGAAGCGTGATTGAAGTCAGCGTGCCATACTCCGCCTTAGAGCATTATGTGCGTGAAGATCTGAACAAAATCGCAACGCGAGCGATGGTTGTGCTTGACCCACTGAAAGTTGTCATCACAAATTTCAACGGAAAAAGTGAGGAAATTGAGATTGAAAACAATCCTAATGACGAAAGTGCCGGAAAACACAAGGCGTTGTTTGGCAGAGAAATCTTCATTGAAAAAGAGGATTTCAGCGAAAATCCGCCACCAAAATATAATCGACTTGTTGAAGGCGGAATTGTGCGCCTGAAAGGTGCGTATATCATCAAATGTAACAAAGTGGTGAAGGACAAAAACGGCAACATTGACCATTTGGAGTGTGAATATTTGCCAAACACCAAGAGCGGTGACGACACTTCGGGAATAAAATGCAAAGGAACAATCCACTTTGTTTCTGCCGACAACTGCTTTAAGGTGACAATTCGCGAATTTAAGAATTTGATAAAAGAGGAATATAAATTTCCTGCAAAATCACTTGCAGATGGCGTCAAAATTGAAGATATGTTGGAGCCAAATTCTCTCACAGAAAGAACTGCTCTTGCTGAAAATTTCCTTAAAGATGCAAAAGTTGAAGACAAATTCCAATTTATGCGAAAAGGATATTATTGTGTTGACAAAGACAGCACAGACCAAAATCTTGTGTTCAACAGCACAATATCTTTGAAAGACGGTTTCAAAGTGCCACAAAAATGATGTGAAAATTCAAAAAATTTTTGAAAAAAAGTGAATTTTTATTGAAAAAAAACAAAAATTTTTGAAAAAAACGAAAAAGAGGAGGATTTATATGAAAATTTTGGTCACAGGTGGAGCAGGTTACATCGGCTCTCACACGGTTGTCGAACTGCAAAATGCAGGCTATGATGTTGTTGTGGTTGACAATCTTTGCAATTCAAGTGAAAAATCAATCGAAAGGATTTTTCAGATAACAAAAAAGAAGGTCAAATTCTTCAAAGTTGACATCTTGGACAAAGAGGCTTTGTCAAAGATTTTTGACAGCGAGCACTTTGACTGCGTCATTCATTTTGCTGGGCTTAAAGCAGTTGGAGAATCTGTCAAGCAGCCTTGGAGATATTATCACAACAACATCTGCGGAACACTGACACTTTTGGAAGTTATGGAAAGTCACAATGTGAAAAACATCATCTTTTCTTCCTCCGCAACGGTGTATGGCAACCCTGCAACCGTTCCAATCACCGAGGAGTGCCCAAAAGGACAATGCACCAACCCATATGGCTGGACAAAATATATGTTGGAGCAAATTTTGACTGACATTCAAAACGCTGACAAATCGTGGAACGTTGTGTTGCTGAGATATTTCAATCCAATCGGCGCGCACCAAAGCGGATTGATTGGCGAAGATCCAAACGGAATTCCAAACAATTTGATGCCATACATCACGCAAGTTGCAGTTGGAAAACAAAAAGAACTTGGGGTTTTTGGCAACACCTACAACACCCCTGACGGAACAGGTGTGAGGGACTATATTCACGTTGTTGACCTTGCAAAAGGGCATGTCAAGGCACTGCAAAAAATAAAAGAAAACTCCGGCCTTTCAATCTACAATCTTGGCACGGGAAAAGGTTACAGTGTTCTGGAAATTGTCAACACTTTCCAAAAGGTGAACGATGTGAAAATTCCATATTCCATCAAGCCAAAGAGGGATGGCGACATCGCGATTTGCTATTCCAGCGCTGAAAAAGCCAAGAAAGAACTCGGCTGGAAGGCAGAGCACGGCATTGAAGATATGTGTCGCGATGCTTGGAATTGGCAGAAAAACAATCCAAATGGCTTCAAATCCTGAAACTTTAAACCGAAAAACCGCAATTTTGTTGGACAAATGAAAGAAAATTGGTTATAATTGTGATATGTTGATTGCAGTTGCTGTTTTGATGTTGGTTGCAACAATAATAATTGGCATTTTGTTGTGTTTTGTCAAAAAAGAAAGCCCGTTTTTCTTGCTTTTGAAAACACTATATTTTGTCGCCATCGTTTGTGTGGGGCTAAGTTGCAGCGCGGTGCAAAATCAATACAACGGGTTTTCAATTTTGGCAATAATTTCCATTCTTCCACTTTTCCTCACTTTGCTGACCAGCAAAGAGGAAGAAAAACAAAAACAAGAAAGCCAACCCCTGCCACAACAGCAACAAGCAGGCTTGAACAATGACGAAACAATTTCGAGAAAACTTGAGAACAAAAAATCCACTTTGAAAACACTTTTGAAGAGTGCATCTTACATCGCCTCCACATTCTGCCTGACATTTTGTTCGCTTTATCTTGGTCGCGAAAACTTTGCAATCTTTTTGGTTGGACTGTTCATCGGTGTTGCACTCATATTTTTGGACTTTATCATCAAAAAAGAAGAGATTTCAAGCATTTGGAAGTTTCTGGAAAAACTCAATTTCCTAAGTGTCGGATTGCTTGTTGCGGCTCTTCTTGCATCAGTGTCGTTGCAATTTGATTTGACAACATCATTGTTTGCACTTGGAATGCTGGCATATTCAGCACATATCCTCTTGGAAATATATCGTCCAAACAAATTCAATCATCTTCTTTATGGTCTTTCAATGATTTTGATTTTCCTGCCACTTGTCTTTTGATGAGTGGTTTTTTTTTGCGTTTTTTTGCAAAATTTTGCCGTGCACGCGTTTTCTTTTGTTTTTTTTGCTGTTTTTTCGCGGTCATTTCGTGCCGCCATTTTTTTGTCGCTTTCTCTCTTTTAAAATTCAAAACGCCTTCAAAAATTGGATTTTTTCATCAGCAATAGCCACCATCAACAACCAGCACTTCGCCATTGACATAACTTGATGCATCATCACAGAGAAAATATATCGCAGATGCAATTTGCTCTGGCTTTGCAAATTTCCCGAGCCAAATTTTTGCGTTTTCTTCAGCAACATATTCCTTTGGCAAGTCCTTGTTCATATCGGTGTCCGCCCAGCCAATCGCCACTGCGTTGACACGTATGTTTGGCTTGAAATGAAACGCCAAATCCCGTGTCAAACTTTGAAGTCCAACTTTGGAGGCGTTATAGTCCAAGCACTCGGGAGAAATTGTTTTTGTGCCATTTGTTGACGAAACATTGACGATGCTTGCGCCTTTTTTCATATGCCTTGCCGCCTCCCGCGAAACAAGAAAAGGTCCAATCAAATTGACTTCCAAAACGCGCTTAAACTCTTGAGCAGTGATTTTCTCAAAATCTCTGTCAAGAACCATTCCGGCATTGTTGACAACACTGTCAATTCTGCCAAACTTTTTCACCGCCGCCAAGACCATTGATTTCACCTGTTTTTCATCAGAAACATCCGCCTGAAAAGGCAACACCTCAGTGCCAAACTTCTCTTCAACCTCTTTGGCAAGTTTGCGTGCGGCCTTTTCGCTTTTATAATAATTCAAAACAACATCCCAGCCGTGTTTGGCAAACTCCAAAACTGTTGCCTTGCCAATGCCTGTTGCCCCACCCGTTATCAAAACAACCTTTTTCATTTTTTCCTCCTTTTGATTTTTCAAGTTTCGTTTTATTCGTAACAATAACCTTCCACAAAACTCATCAATCTTTCTTTGATGCAAAATTGGTCAAATTTGTGTTGTTGCAGCCAGAAACAATGTATTTCCATCTTTTTGCAGGTTTTGTTTTTTTTCACTTTCAAAATCAAGCATAACACAACACAAAAGAGAAAATCAAACAAATTTTGTTTAAACACGCGCTCTTCCCCTGCCAAAACCGCCATTTTTTTGCCCATAAAGCAAAAATTTTGAAAAATTTGCTTGACAAAAAGCATATGAATATTGTAGAATATCAGCATATCGCGAGGTAGAGCAGCTCGGAAGCTCGCTGGGCTCATAACCCGGAGGTCGCAGGTTCAAATCCTGCCCTCGCAACCAAATGTAAGCCTAAATTAAGCCAAGTGTTTGATTTAGGCTTTTTTTATCCGGGTCATATCGCAAGATATAACCTCGTTGTCGGGAGCATGTTCAAATCCTGCCCTCGTGCAACCAAACAGTTCAAATGCCAAACTCTCAAAAAAACGAAAGTTTGGCGTTTTTTTGTTTAAAAATTGATGCCCTTACAGAAAAACAAATCAATCTTTATGTCACAATGTGCCAAAATGGATTTGAATTGCGTCAAATATGTCAAAATCATTGTCCAAAACTTCTTTTTTTTCGAAAAAACACTTGTTTTTTATTCCTATTATATTATATAATATAGTATATTTATATAAATAAAGGAAATATTGCTCTTATGGAAAACTTTGACGAGAACAAAACTGTTGTTGACAGTGAGCAACCAATCGCTCAAGACGAAAACAAACCTTTGCTTGAAGAACGCGACTTTATCCCTGAAAACAGCCCTGAAGAAAATGAGGAGAGAGAAAAACTTTCAAAAAGCACAAAATATGACGCCAGTGAAATTCAAGTCTTGGAAGGGCTTGAACCTGTCCGCAAACGCCCTGGAATGTACATCGGCTCAACAGACAGCCACGGGCTTCATCACCTTGTCCAAGAAGTTGTGGACAACTCCATTGACGAGGCTCTTGCTGGCTATTGCACACAGATTGATGTTGTGATCAACGCAGACGGCTCTTGCTCTGTCAGCGACAATGGTCGTGGCATTCCAACCGGCATCATTGCAAAAGAAGGAAAAAGTGCCGTCGAGGTTGTTTTGACCAAACTGCACGCAGGCGGAAAGTTTGGTGGCGAGGGCTACAAAATCTCCGGTGGTTTGCACGGTGTTGGTGTTTCGTGCGTGAACGCACTTTCAACCAGACTGACCGTGGATGTCTATCAAGGCGGAAAACACCACTTTATTGAATTTGCTCGTGGCAGAAGCCTTGCCCCGCTGAAAGTGATTGGCAGCACCGACAAAACAGGAACAACCGTCACATTCTGGCCTGACGATGAGATTTTTGAAACAACAGAGTTCTCCTATGACAACCTGAAAAACCGCTTCCGTGAAATTGCCTTTTTGAACAAAGGCTTGGTGATAACTTTGGAGGACCGCAGGCCAAATCAAGAGCGAAAAGACAAGTTTGAGTTCAAAGGCGGCATCATTGAGTTTGTCAATTTCCTGAACGACAACAAACAAACACTGCTGTCATACCCTGTCTATTTCAACAAATTCAACCACAACGACAAAGGCGATGTTATCAACGAGATTGAAGTTTGTTTTCAATACAACGATTCCTACAACGAAATCATAAACACCTATGCAAACAACATCAACACCGAAGAAGGCGGAACGCACCTTGAAGGCTTTAAAAACGCGCTGACAAAGGTGATCAATGACTACGCAGTGAAAAACAAAATGCTGAAAGAAAGCGAAAAACTTTCCGGTGAAGATTGCCGTGAGGGAATAACCGCTGTCATTTCGGTCAAATTGCGTGAACCTCAGTTTGAAGGACAAACAAAAACCAAACTTGGCAACAGTGAAATGCGAACCATCGTCTATAAAGCGATGCAAGAGGCCTTTGGGGACTATTTGGAAGAGCATCCAAACGAAGCGCGCGAATTGATTATGAAATCCATCACGGCACAACGTGCACGTGACGCCGCCCGTAACGCAAGAGAATTGACAAGAAGAAAAGGTGCTCTTGAAAGCACAACTCTGCCCGGAAAACTTGCCGATTGCAGTGAGCGTGACAGCAGTTTGTGTGAGATATATATTGTTGAGGGTGATTCGGCTGGCGGCTCGGCAAAACAGGGTCGCGACAGAAGATTTCAAGCAATTTTGCCACTTCGCGGAAAGATTTTGAACGTTGAAAAGGCAAGGCTCAATCGCATATTGGAAAACGCCGAAATCCGCGCGATGATAACCGCTTTTGGCGCAGGCACAGGCGCTGATTTTGACGAAAGCAAACTTCGATACAACAAAATCATCTGTATGAGCGATGCCGATGTTGACGGCTCTCACATCAGGATTTTGCTTTTGACATTCTTCTTCCGTTTTATGCGCCCACTGATTGAAAATGGACACGTCTATGCGGCGCAGCCACCGCTATACAAAGTTTCGCGAAACAAAGAGGATTTTTATTTCTATAATGATGATGACCTGAACAAGTGGTTTGACGAAAATGGCAGAAAAGGGACAACGCTGCAACGATATAAAGGTCTTGGCGAGATGAACCCAGAGCAACTTTGGGAAACAACAATGAACCCAAAGAACCGCATCCTTTTGAAAATCACAATGGAAGATGCGATTGAGGCAGACAGAGTGTTCACCGAGCTTATGGGCGAAGATGTTGACCTCAGACGAAAATTCATTGAGGAAAACGCCACTCTTGTCACCGATTTGGATGTGTGAGGGCAAAACGGAAATGAAAGTTGTGACAATTTGTGGAAGTTTGAAGTTTCAAGAAGAGATGATGAAAGTTGCTGCAGACCTGCAAATGAAGAAAGGTTGGTGCGTCATCCAGTGCATATACAACCTTGGCAACGTCACCGAAGAGGAACACAAACTTCTTGACAAAATTCATCGAAAGAAAATCGACCTGTCGGACGCCATCTATGTTGTGAATATTGGTGGTTATATCGGTGAAAGTTGCCGCGGCGAAATTGAGTATGCCAAATCGCACGGGAAAGAGATAATTTTTCACGAACAATAAAATTTTCGGAGAATGATATGAAAAACAAACTTATGGAAGAGGACGAAAGCGTTTACAAAAACTATTTGGACATTTTCGGAGAAGATATGCAATACACTCTCCTGTTTGAAGAGATGGGAGAACTTGCGCAAGCGGTTGGGAAATATCTTCGCAAGCGCACAAACGCAACAGAAGTAGAACGAAAGGCGCTGATTGCTCACATAAGCGAGGAGATTGCCGATGTCAAACTTTGCGTTGAGGAATTGGAATATATGTTTGACATTTGGGATGAAGTGAAAAAGTGGAAGGATTTCAAGGTTGAGCGAGGCAAAGAAAGATGCAAAAATCACAATCTTGAACTTCAAGTTGACAAGAAAAATCTTGACAAACCGCAAAACAAAGGAAAAGTGAAAGAAAAGCATTGAAACAAACAACAAATCAATGAAAAATTAAGAAAAATCAAGACAATCAACAAAAACAATTAAAGAAACAAAACCCCAAAAAAAGAAAGCAAAACAAAAAGCAATTAAAACAATTGACAAAATCAAAAAAGCGACAAAAACAATTCAAAAATAAAATTTTAAGGAAAAAACTATGAGCAAGAAAGATGACGAATTAAACAGACAAAATTTGAAGGAACTTCTTGACAACGAGAAAGTTCAACCAATCGAAGTTGTGGGCGAACTGAAAAAGTCGTTCATATCCTATGCTATGGCGGTCAATGTCAGCCGTGCCATCCCAGATGTTCGCGATGGATTGAAACCCGTTCACCGCAGAATTTTGTATTCGATGGGAGAACTCAACAATTTCTACAACAGTCCGCACAAGAAAAGTGCGCGTATTGTCGGCGAAGTTATGGGAAAATATCACCCTCACGGCGACAGTTCAATCTATGACGCACTTGTCAGACTTGCACAGGACTTTTCAATTCGCTATCCTCTTGTTGACGGTCACGGAAACTTTGGCTCTGTGGATGGTGACCCCGCCGCTGCGATGAGATACACCGAAGCCCGCCTTTCAAAAATTGCCGGACTGATGCTGCAAGACATCGAAAAAGAAACTGTGGATTTCTATCCAAACTTTGATGACACCTTGATGCAACCAAAAGTGTTGCCATCAAGATTTCCGAACCTGCTTGTGAATGGTGCAGACGGCATCGCTGTCGGAATGGCAACCAACATTCCTCCTCACAACTTGACGGAGGTCATAAACGGCGTTCAAGCGCTCATTGACAACCCAGACATCGACATTGACGAACTCATCAAAATCATCCCTGCACCTGACTATCCAACAGGCGGCATCATTATGGGACGCACAGCAGTCAAACACGCCTATAAAACAGGTCGCGGCGGCATTTTGGTGCGCGGAAGGGCAGAAATTGACGAAACTGCCACCGGCAGACAACGAATTGTCATCACCGAACTTCCATATGGCGTCAATAAAGCGCGTTTTGTTGCCCAAATTGCAGATATGGTCAAAAACAAAAAACTTGACGGCATAAGTGACCTTCGCGATGAAAGTGACCGCGATGGACTTCGCGTTGTGGTTGACATCAAGAAAGACGCAAATGCACAAGTTGTTCTCAATTCGCTATATAAACACACAATGCTTCAACAATCAAGCGGCTTGATTATGCTTGCCCTTGTCAACGGCGAGCCACGCGTGCTGAATTTGAAGGAAATGTTATTCTATTATCTTGAACACCAGAAAGAAGTTTGCGTTCGAAAAACGAAATTTGACCTGAAAAAAGCCGAAGAGCGCGAGCATATTGTCAAGGGTCTTGTGATTGCGCTTGCCAGCATTGATGAAGTTGTGCAAACAATCAAAAATTCGAAAGACAGAAACGATGCTTGCGTCAACCTGACAACAAAATTTGAACTTGACGAAACTCAAGCCAATGCCATTCTTGAAATGCGCCTTTCAAAACTGACAAGCCTTGAAGTTGAGAAACTGAAAGACGAACTTGCCATTTTGGAAGCAACAATAATTGACCTGAAAGACATTTTGGAAAAGCCGGTGCGCGTGCTGAAAATTGTGCGTGACGATTTGGAAGAGGTTAAAAACACCTATGGAGACGCAAGAAAAACCGAAATCTCAATGGATTTGGGCGGAATTGATGTTGAGGACCTCATCGCCGAAGAGGATGTCATCATTTCAATGACACACCTTGGCTATGTGAAGAGAATGGGCACAGATGAATATAAAGCACAACATCGCGGCGGAGTGGGCATAACCGCTCACAAAACAAAGGATGAAGACTTTGTTGAGAAGATGTTTGTCACATCAACCCACGACACACTGCTGTTCTTCACAAATCTTGGAAAAGTTTACAGCGCCAAAGCGTATGAAATTCCAGAGGCACAAAGACAGTCAAAAGGTCGTGCAATCATCAACCTTCTTCAACTTTCACTTGGAGAAAAAGTCAACACAATCATTCCTGTCAAGAAAGACAGCAAAGGAAATCTTTTGATGGCAACTCGAAATGGCCTCATCAAAAAAACACCGCTTTCAGAATATGAAAACATTCGAAAAGGCGGAAAAATTGCCATAAAACTTTTGGAAGGCGATGAACTCATCGGCGTCAACATCACAACCGGCAGAGACGATGTTCTTCTTGGCTCATACAGTGGCAAGTGCATCCGCTTCAACGAAACTGATGTCCGCGAAGTTGGCCGCGACAGTCAAGGCGTGCGCAGTATGAAACTTGCGGCAAACGACCATATTGTTGATATGGCAATCGTAAATGAGGATGCTCAAATTTTGACAATTTCTGAAAAAGGCTATGGCAAACTTTCTTCTGTCAGCGAATTTCGTTTGCAACAGCGTGGCGGCAGTGGCATAAAGGCAGGCACATTCAATGAAAAAACCGGAAATCTTATTTCTCTCAAACAAATCGACAGCCCGTGCGACCTTCTTGTGATAACCGACAGCGGCATCATCATCCGCACCCCTGTTGACGGCATAAGTCATTTTTCAAGAGTGAGCCAAGGCGTGAAAATTATGAGATTGAAAAACGATGCAAAAATCACAAGCGTTGCTCTGACAGAAAAGGAAGAGGAAGAAGAACTCTCCGCAGAAGAAACTGAATTTGCCAGCGAAGAAGGACAAGCAATTTTGGACAGCACCGCTGAAGAAAATGGTGAAGAAAGCGTTGAAGTTGAAGAAGAGGAACTTGAAAATGAACAAGAAGAAAACTCCAACCCAACTGATGAGAAAGAAGACTGACCATCTTCTTTCTTTATCTTAAAAAGAAAAATAAAGAAATAAAAATCTCATAAAAAAACAAAAAATTTTGTTAATAAAAAAGATAAATAAATTAAATAAAAAATAAAAGAAATAAAAAACTATATTAAATTTATTTGCTTGACTGAAAAAAAAATAAATAAAAAAAACAATTAAAAATAACAAAAAATATAAAAAAATAAGAAAAAAATTAAAAAAAACAGCAAAAAACATAAAAAAATCAAATTTTTTGATTTTTCAAAAGAAATCTGGCAGAGGTGTGTTTGGATGGACAAAGAAGTTTTGGAACAAGAAAAAAAAGTTTTGGAAAGCGTTTTGAAAGTTATCGACAAAAAGCATTCTTTGAATTTGAGAAATATTGAAAGAAACAAAGAAGAAATCCAAAAAGCAAAAAAATATTTCACAACCTATTATTATGAAGTCACCAAAGACGAACTTGCAAATGTCAACCAACAGATTGAAAACATCGAGCAGCAAAACATCCTCCTAAGCAAAAACAACGAAAGACTTGCAAAACAAAAAAAGAACGCATATTTTGGAAGATTTGATTTCAAAGAAAACGGGCAGGAAAATGCTCAGCCGTTTTACATCGGACTTGGTGCAATTCAAGATGACAATCAAAATCTTGTCTATGATTGGCGTGCCGACATATGCTCGCTTTATTATGATGACACGCTTGGAAAAACTTCCTATTCTTGCCAAGATGGAGTTGTTGAAGGCGATTTGAAATTGAAACGCCAATTCAAAATTGAAAATGGCGAGTTGTCATATTACATCGACAGCAAAATGTTGATTGACGATGACATTTTGATGGAACAACTTTCGCAGAATGCCACCTCAAAGATGCACGAGATTGCCTCAACCATTCAAAAAGAGCAAAATGTGCTCATTCGTTCGGACGATTTTTCCAACACGATTGTGCAAGGAGTGGCAGGCTCTGGAAAAACATCAATTGCGATGCATCGTGTTTCCTATCTTCTATACAAATATCGAAACACTCTCAAAAGCGAGGACATTTTGATTTTGTCTCCAAACGAGTTGTTTTCTGACTATCTCAGTGAGGTTTTGCCATCTCTTGGCGAAGAAAAATCCTTCACAATCACCTTTGCCACTCTTGCAAAGCGCCTGCTTGGACAAGATTTTGAAACTCGTGAGCAAATGCTGGAGCGCGTGATAAGCAAACAGTCACAAAAGGATTTTGAAAATATTGCGATAAAATCAAGTTTCGAGTTTCTCAACGACCTGAAAAAGTTCTTGAAAAAAGATTTGTGCAATTTGTTTGTTCCAAAACCACTTGTTTTTGGGAATGTTGTCATTTCAAAAGAAGAACTTGAAGACATCTTTTTTGAAAGGATGAAAAATCTTCCTGTTTACAAACGCGTTGATGTGCTTGCTGAATATATCACAGAAAAATTCAGACTTTCGCAAAGCACTCGTGCAGATTTGCAAAAGAGAGCAAAGAAAATTTTGTATAACAAATTTGTGACAAGCGACCTGCTGAAAATTTACAATCTCTTTCTTGGCAGCATTGGATTGGAAGAGGTTGAGACCATCAGCGCCTATGACATCGCTCCCGTGCTGCTGATTAAGGAAAATCTTTTTGGGCTGAAGCACAATTTTGACGCAAAATATGTCATTGTGGACGAGATGCAGGACTACACTCCTTGTCATTTTCATCTTTTCAACAAAATTTGGGATTGCGGCAAACTTTTTCTTGGCGACATAAACCAAAGCATCGACCGCACCCTCCCAGACACATATTTGACAAATCTTGCGAAAAGCACAAACTCAAAAATAAAACATCTTTCTCGCTCATATCGCAGCACAATGCAAATTTCTCTTTTATCGCAAAAAATTTTGGGCAGAAGAGTTGCAAACAATGTCAACCGCAACGGTGAGGAAGTTGAATTTTTCAGAACAAAAAACACTGCGCAAAAAATTGAAGAGATTGTTTCAAAATATGAAAAATCACACCGCGGCCAAAGCATTGCCATAATTTGCAAAACAGAGGACGATGTCAAGCTGCTTCAAAAGGGAAACCCATTCATCAAAAAATTCAAAGAACTCAACAAAGGGAAAATGGTTTCAAAAAAAATCATCACCACGCCTTCTTTGGCAAAGGGAGTTGAATTTGACTGCGTGATTATTCCATTCGCAAACGAAACAACCTATCACAACGAACTTGACAGAAATCTTTTGTATGTTTCCTCAACAAGAGCGCTGCACAAATTGTTCTTCATAAGCGACAAAACACCAACGCATTTTTTGAAGAAAACAAAAAAATAAACAAAAATTTTTCAAATAAAATCCTTTGAATTTATATGCAAAAAATGTATAATAAGAAAAAAGAAAGTTATCAACAATGTGGACAACTGAAAAATTCCCCAATTTGACAAAAATGGCAAAAAAATTGCAATTTTAATTTTTAACTCAAATATCCCACTTTTTAAAAAAAAATAAATTATTTTTGGCAAGGGTTTGTCCACAAAAATGTGGAAATGTGGATAACTTGTGTGGTTTTCCCTCAAAAATGCCCATTTTTGCCGTTTTGAATATTCATAAATTTGAATGTATATTTATAAATTTGTGGATAAGTGGAAAATAAGAGTGCATAACTTGTTGTATGTTTATGCTTGACAAATGCGCGATTTTTGTTATAAAATTGGTGATAATATCAAATCTTGAATGTTGTTTTCTTTAATCAAAAACAGCACAAAATTGAACATATAAAACCTCGGCAAACACACTGCCAGAAAAAAACAAAATCATTTCATTGGAGTTTCTTTATGAGCCAAAACGACAAACTCATCATCCCCCGAAAACTTAAAGGTTTTTGGGAACTTATGCCAAAAGAGCAGATTGCTTTTTCATCAATGTTGTCAAAACTTGAAAATGTTTTCAAAAACAACTGCTTTTTGCCGCTGGACACACCAATTTTGGAGTATTCAGATGTTTTGCTTGCAAAAAGTGGCGGTGACACAGACAAGCAGGTCTATCGCTTCACAAAAGGTGATGCCGATGTTTGCATGCGCTATGACCTCACAGTTCCGCTTGCACGTTTTGTTTCAATGCACAAAGACGAATTGACTTTTCCTTTCAAGCGCTATGCCATTGGCAAAGTCTATCGCGGAGAGAGACCTCAAAAAGGGCGTTTCCGTGAGTTATACCAGTGTGATGCAGACATCATTGGTGATGGCGAGATTTCTCTTCTGGCAGATGCAGAGTGTGTCAACTTGTTTGAAAGATGTTTTGACGCACTTGACTTGGATGTTGAAATCAAGGTTTCAAACCGAAAAATCATTTCAGGCTTTATTGAAGAGATTGGCAAAACCGACATCTCAACAGACATTTTGATTGTTTTGGACAAACTTGACAAAATCTCTGAAAACGATGCAGAAACAGAATTGAAAGAACTTGGTCTTGACGAAGAAAATTGCAAAAAAATCATAAAATTGACAAAAATTAGCGGAAAAATTGACGAAATAACGCAAAAATTGCAAGATTTTTGCAAAAATGCAACTTTTGGTGAAGGTTTGCAAGAACTCCAAGAGGTTGACAAATATCTCAAAATCTTGGGCAGCAACAAGGTGACATATTCACTTTCTGTCATACGCGGACACAACTACTACACCGGCACGGTTTTTGAAGGCTTTTTGAAAGAGTTTGGCTTGGCTGTTGGTGGCGGTGGAAGATTTGAAAATTTGTGCAGTTATTTCTCCACAAAAAAAATGCCTGGTGTTGGAATGAGCGTTGGTGTGACCCGCCTGTTTGACTTCTTGCTTGAAAAAAACTATTTCAACCTGGAAAATTTCAGTGAAATTGATGTTGGAGTTGTGACCTTTGACGAAACACTGGCTGACGGATTGAAACTTGCCGAAAATCTGAAACTCGAAGGCATCAAGGCAGAGTGCTTGTATGAGAGCAAAAGTTTCAAAGCCAAAATGCGCGAAGCAAACCGCAGGAATTTGAAGTATGTTTTGATTGTTGGTGAGGACGAAGTGAAACAACAGCAATACACTCTCAAAAATATGCAAAACGGCCAGCAAGAAACTTTGCCAATTTCAAAAATTGTTGAAAAAATCAAGTCCACTCGAATGTGCTGAAATACGCACGAAAAATTTGAAAAATGACAAAAATAAAAATTTGAAAAATTGATAAGAAAATGCAAAAATATCGAAAAAATGCAAAAAAATTCGAAAAAAACGCATTTTTTATGAAAAAAACTTGATTTTTAGGAAATTTTTGAAAAAATAAAAGGAAAAAACAAATTATGAAAAAGAAAAAAATTTTGGTCACCTCTGCCCTGCTTTATGTCAACGGGCTGCCACATTTTGGACATGTTGTTGGATGCTGGCTTCCGGGCGATGTGTTCACACGATTTCACAAAACTTATGGTGACGACTGCATTTATGTGAGCGGAACGGACGACCACGGAACAACAAGTTATATCTCCGCAAAAGAACTTGGGCTTGACCCAAACGAATACATTTCGATGATGAACGCAAAAATGAAAGACATTGCCAAGCGTCTTTGCATCGACTTTGACATTTTCAGCGGAACAAACACAAAAATTCATCACGACACAACGATTGACTTCTTCAATGAAATTCACAAAAATGGCTACACTGAAATTCGCGAAACGGACACATTGTTTTGTGAACACGACAAAATTGCTCTTGCCGACAGGTTTGTTTACGGCACTTGCCCATATTGCGGCTATGACAAAGCGTATGGCGACCAGTGCGACAAATGTGGCAAGACCTATGAACTTGACCAACTTCTTTCTCCAAAATGCTCGTTTTGCGGCAAAGATGCGGTCAGAAAAACAACAAAGCATCTTTACATCACCCTTGACAAACTGCAACCACAACTTGAAAAATGGGTGGAAAGCAAGAAAGACATCTGGCGTCCGCACGTGTTCAGTATGACAAACAAATGGTTTAAGGAAGGTTTGAAGCCTCGTTGCATCACCCGCGACATTCCTTGGGGCATCAAAGTTCCGCTCAAAGATTTTGAGGACAAAGTGTTTTATGTTTGGTTTGACGCACCGATTGGATACATTTCCATCACAAAGGAACTTGGCGGCGAAGAGATGGTGCGTGACCGTTGGCAGAACGACGAGTGTGAGATTTACAACTTTATTGGCAAAGACAACATTGATTTTCACGCAGTTTTCTTTCCAAGTATGGAACTTGCTTGCAAGAAATATAACCTTGCGACAAATGTGGTTGGTTTCAACTTTTTGAATTTTGAAGGGCAAAAGTTTTCGAAATCGAAGCATATCGGAGTGGACACCTGCAAAAATTTGCTGCATTGTGATGTTGACATTGACGCTTTGAGGGCATATTTGGTTTCAATTTTTCCAGAAAACAAAGACAGCGATTTCACCTATGAGGGTTTCAAATCCAACACAAATGCCGAACTTGTGGGAAAATATGGCAACTTTTTCAACAGAACGCTGAATATGATAAACAAAAACTTTGAAGGGCAACTTGGAATTGATTTTGACGACATCAAAAACAGTTTTGATGAAAACGACAAAGAGATGGTTGATGCCATCACAACCTGCCCTGAAACGATTGCCGACCTGTTTGCCAAAACGGAGTTTAAAGCGGCATACAAAGAAATTTTGCGATATGCGTCCATTGGAAACACCTATCTTGAAAAGACAGCGCCTTGGACACTGATTAAAAACGGAGATTTGCAGAGCGCAAAGAAAGTGCTTTATCTTTGTTTGAATATGGCAAAGAGCCTTGTGATTGTTGCAAGTCCAATAATGCCAAACCGCACAACAGAGATTTGGACGGAGCAACTGCTTTTGCAATCAACTCCAAACGCGCCTGATATGTGGGAAGAGGCCAGCAAGATTGACCTTGAAAGAACTCACAAGATTGGTGTTGCAAAGCCATTGTTTGCACGCCTTGATGATGAAGCGATTGAAAGAATTAAAAAGGAATTGGCATAAAAAATGCCATTTCTTTTTTTTATGAAAGAAAAGAACAAAAAACTGCAACAAAATTCAAAAAAAAGACCAAAATTTTCAAATTTTGCATTTTGCTGACTGATGAAACAGAACAAAAAAAGAAGGATTGATTTCCTTCTTTTTTTTGCGTCAAGCAAGGATTGTTCCGATGCTGTTCAAATAGTCAAGCCTATACTTATGGTTGCTGTGAACAGTTCTGCCAACATCCTTGTTGTTTGGGTCAGCCCCAAGTGTCACATCTTTTGCGGTGATTGGAGTGAATGTGAAGTCTTGTGATATTGAAGCCAATTTCATCGACAATTGAATTATCCCAACAATGTCAAAAGGATTTGCCTCATCAATTTTCACTTCTTCAATAAATTCGTGTTCTCGGATGTAGGACTTAACTTTCTTCTTTTCATCCAAACCTGTGTTGTATTTGTCAACAAGTTCTTTATTTGTGACTTCGCATTTCATCTTGTCACCAGCAATCAACTGCAAGCCAAATGTTTTTGCATCATTTTGTCCAATAAGATGATTTCCATCAATCTGCATTGTGTAAATATTCTTTCCATCCTGTTCAACTGATGTAAAGTCGGTGATGACCTTTTCAATGGTTGGCGTTGGGAAAGTTATTCTATCAAGCACCAAATTCAAAGTCTCGGATACGCCGCTTGAGAGCATTGTCACTTTGTATATCAAATCTTTCAATTTTTCAAAATCAGAAAGTTCTTCCAATCTATATGAAACATTGTTATAACTGTGTTTTTCTCTCCCCCAATCCAAACTATCATTATAGGTATATTCATTATTTACCGTTATAACACCATTTTTAAGTTCCAAAATTGACCTTCTCACCTTACCATTCCCTTCCAGCAACGAGTCTTTAAAAAGTCCACCTTTTTGTGTAGGTGTGATTTGGGCCAACACATAAATATTTGGTTTTGAACCCTCTTCTTTCTCGACTTTAATATAAAGACTTGTTTCAAAATTGACAATAATATTTAGCAGCTCAGCTGAAATCGTTCCCTGATAGAAAAATTCTTTTGCATTCACGGTGTCAACTGCGATGTTGAGGAATTGTGGCAGGCTGCCAAGAACCATATGTTGCTGATTGATGTCGTAAGTGAAGTTTTTGTCAGTGCCGACAATATATTCATACTCTTCCGTCTTCTCACTTCCATCTTCGTTTTGCACAGGTTTGCCATTTGCGTCAAGGACTTTTCTTGTGGCTGTTTCATAGTGAGCACCATTCAAAACATATTCTTTAACATTGACTGTGAAGTTTATTGTCATTCCGGAAATTTGAAGGTTTTCAACAAGAATTTGATTGAGTTGAGCCTTATACTTCTGCTTTTGAATTGGAGCCTCTTCAGTTCCAACATTCTCAAATCCGTCTTTCGTCATATTGACATTCAGGCTGATTGTTCCAAGTTTTTCAGTGTGTGGCTTTGGCTCTTGCTCTTCCGCCTCGCCATCAGCCTTTTCCATCTCGTCAAGATAGCCCGTGTCAACAGTGATTGTCAGTTTCAAGTTGTGGCCATCTTCGGTTTCTTCTGTTTTTTCAAAAACAATGCTCTTGAGAAGTTTGGTGTAGGCCGTTATCTCGCTCAAAATTGTGTCAACCTTGGAGATTGTGCCATCTGCATTGACTTCCGTTTTGCCCATAAGTGCTTGAACAAATCTGAAATCGGTTGTGCTCTTTTGAAGTTCCCACCCCTTCAATGACGATGGGTCAAGGTCAAGACCGATAAAGCCAACTATGAACGAAATCAAATCGCTCATATGAACATTGTTTATCCTTGCACGAATTTTGTTTCCAGCAGCAATATTTTGATTTTTTGGACCATCGTGAGTATAGGTGACAAACAACCCGTCTTGATCTGTGGAATAGAACAAATTGATGAGATGCCTCATTGTTTGTGTCCAACCTTCGTCACTCTGTCCCTTTTTGCTTTGAGTTATGTCAAGATCTGTGCCCTGAACATTCAGTCTCTTGCCGTCAAGCGAGAAGCCGTCTGTCTTTTCCGTTATCTTTCCTGTTTCATCTGCTTCTTCCACAATTTTTTCTTGCTCAACCGAAACTTTGATGCCGCCGCTTATTGCTGTTTGTGTGGATGTCACTGTTTCATCCTCATTCAGCTTCTCGCCTTCAATCGTTCCGGCAAGATTGAGGTCATAGTGGAAGCCCGTTGCCCAAGAATATGCCGTGGCGGCAAACTGCAAAACATCGTGATAGTCATTGAAATCTTGCAAAGCGGTTGTGCCACCATCCTTTGTGGCAACTTGATAGGTCTGTGCAACTTCTTGTTGTTTCAAATCAGCCCTTCCGCCAACAAATCTTTCTGTGTTATGCGTGCCAACCCCAACTTCAATGTTGGTCAGATAAACCGCAAAGTTCAAGCCTGTGGTTATGTCAAACTCCATAACCGTCTCTGATGTGCCGTTCTCTGCTTTCAGCAAGTGGTCTTTGTAATATGTTGCATTGTGTGCCTTTGTGTTTGGATCGTTTATGTTTGCACCAACAACAAGTTGTGTTGGAATAAGCATTCCGCTCTCTGCATTCTCGGCGATATAGTCCTGAATATAGAGTTGCAGGATAATATCGGAGAAGTATGAGCCTTCTTGATATTCCAAAATATCTTCCTTCGTCTCGCCTTCGGCTGCTCGGCTGTCCTTAAACTTAACTTGAATACCATAGTAAACATTGTTATTTTTCATTAACTCAACTGATGCACCATCGCCGCTTGCAACCATCTCTTCCAATTTTATCCACTGTGCGTAGATGTTGTCAAGTGCAGGAATGAGAGCCTTAAAGGTTTCGGCAAGTGCATCAAGCGCGCCCTCTTGTGACAAGGCGTCTTGCAAATCAACCTCTGTTTGTGGGTCGGTTGAAATGATTTCCACTGTCGATGCTTCGCCCGTTTCTTCTGGTGTTCCATCTGTGGCTTGGTCAGTTGTTTCCTCTTCCTTATTCAACATACTGTTGACATCAATGCCAAGTTCTTGTTTGACAAAATTCAAGATTTCATTTATGCTGTCAACACTCGCTGGCGCTTTGATTTGCAGCCCTTGAATGTCGATGTAGAGCACATCGTCAATCAAATAGATGAATGTGTCAAGTCCAAGCGAAGAGGTGTACAGCGACAACGCTGGGCGAAGTTTTGTGACAGGTTTGTCGTCAACAACGGTCTCATATGGCACAAGCAGTCCAGTGAGGTCGCCATAGAAATCGTTGATGCCATAGCGCACTGCCAAATCACTTGAGAAGGCATAAACGCCCTCATCGTATCTCAAACTGTCAAACAAGCCTTCCAAAATGTTGGACTTATAGTTTGTTGTGTCATACTCACTTGGGTCAAATTCAGGGATTGTGGATTCTTCAACAAGCATAAATTCAACCGTTGCTTTCACAACAGGAACTTCTTCTGTGCCACCCTCAACCTTCACAACCTCTGGAAGCAAAAGATTTGCCGATTTCAAAAGTCCATTTTGGTCAAACCTTATTTCAACATCAAACAGTTTTGTCGGCTTCATAACTTCAAATTGTTCGTATATACCAATTGTGAATATGTCGCCTTTCGCCCCGCTTTCACTGCCTTCGATTGCATATTCATATTCACTTCGGCGGATGTCAATTTTGGTCTTGGTGAAATAGTCTTTCAAACTGAAAGTCTCAAGCATATTCAAGAACTTCTCAAACACACCAAATTGCAGGCGAACACCATAGCCGTCATTCAAAAGTTTTTCAAGAGTTGTTTTCAAGTTTTCAAAGGTATTTGCGCCCTCTTTCTTCTCGACAAGCACTTGCACTTTCATATTGCCATAGCCAACATAAAGGATGTCGCTGTGCAGTCTGACAACCAAATCTTTGCCGCCGCCTTCCGGCCTGTTGACACTGCCATTTTCAAACAGGTTGTTCAGCACAATTTCAAGTTCATCTTTTGACGGTTCGCTGCCTTTGAGATATTTCAGCGTGCCTGAAACATCAAGTCCGTTATAGTTGATGCCAAACTTAAATTCAAACACTTTTTGGTTGAAATAGTCAATCAAGTTCTTAATCTTTGGCAGGTCAGCTTTCAAATCTTTGGCATTGGCAAGATGTTCAACTTTCTCAAATTCTTGCTCAACATTTGTGCTTAAAGCAAGGCTAAACGACAAATTCTTTGCGTCTTTTTCTTCGTCAGAAGCAGAAGCGGCTTCGCCAGCAACCTTTTTCTCACTCAAAGGTTCTTGTTCTTTTTCCTGAGCCTTTTTGCTGATGTCTTGAACAAAGTTGAATGAAATTGCATCGCCGGAAATTGTCAAATCGTTCTTCCCATCTCCATCAAAGTCGAATGGATTGCCCGCAAAGTCAAAGTTTTTGATTTGCTCAAACAACTTGGCAAAATCAATTGTTTCCAGCTTCCCAAACAGAGCATCAAAATCAACATCTTTCAGTCCATCTCCGCCCAGGTTTTCAGCACCTTTGATGGTCAAATTAAACAAATCTTTGACATATTCAAACAATTCTTTTGCATTGTTCAAATCGGTTTCAAGAGAAATTTCTCCAACTCTGGCACCAACAATGTTGTTGTTTATCAAAATTTCAACTTCCTCGCCAAGCACATCTGAGAAGAAAATTCTCAGATACATCTGGTCGCAAAGATCCACTTCAACATCTGCAACAAGGGTCAGTTTTTCAGGGACAATCTTGACTTCCTCTTCCACAGCAGTTTCAACTTGATAGTTATATTCAAATGTCAGTTTGCCAGTCTGTTTTGCAAGAAGGTCATAATATTCCTCTGTTTTCACATCTTTTGAAAGTGCAAATGGCAAAACGTCAAGATTGAGTTTCAGCCCTTTGAAATCGTCAAGTGCAAGTTGAATGTTTTTGATGTTTTTGTCCTCAAACACAACCTGTGCTTTTCCAGAAACACCTTTTTCAACGCCGTCAACAACATTCTTGAAGTCAACATCAAAGGTCATATCGTCAGTTGTTGTTCCGCTCAATGAAACTCTCAGCATATTCAAAAGTTCTGAAGTGGTTTTGGTTGTCAAATCCTCACCAAACAAGGTCGTCAAAACTTCAACAAACTTGGCTTTCAGTTGTGCTTTTTGCTGGTCAGACAAAGCAGGCTTTTCACCGTCTTGTCCTTCGTCCGCATCAGCAACAGTTTGCTCAGCATCAAGCTGCTCGGCAAAATTGGCTTTCAGAATTTCCAAAATTTTGTTCAAAATGCCGTCAGCAGATGTTCCGACAAATTTCATTTTGTTTTCGCCATAGTCCACAAACAGCACGCCATCTTGAAGTCTGAGTGTGAGATTGACATTTGGTGTCATTCCTTCGCCATTCAACCCTGCGGCATCCGTCTTTCCTATATATATGTCACTGACAACAACTGTCAAGCCGTCTGTTGTTCTTTCTTCCGCTTCCTTTGTGCCAGTTGCCATAGTTTCAGGATTTGCCTCATCGCTCTGCACTGGTGTGATAGGTCTTTCAATTTCCACTTTTGCGGAAACTGTGAAACCGTCAAATTCTGCATCAAATTTGAAAGCATATTGTCCAGCAAGGAAATAATCCTTCACATTTTGCGCTTTTTCCAGAACATCCGAAAGGTCCTCGCCAGCAACGGAATATTCAATCTCGTCAAAGTTTGCACCAAACTTCAAAACAGCACCATTCTTTTCCCCGCCTGCCACATTTTCGCCAGAATTTTCTTGGCTTGCATCACCAACTGCAACGCAAATTCTTCCATCTTCGTCCATTGAAACTTTGCCAAAGATTTGTGGAGTTGAGAGATATTTCACCACAGCCAAAGCGGTCAAATTGTTTTCTTCATCTCTTTCCTCGCCCAAAGAGAATTTTTGCAAAATGTCGCAAACTTTTTGTATCACATCAGAAATCTTGTGTGCCAAGTCTTTTTCCTGCTCATCTTGTGGAGGATTTGTTTCTTCCACTTTTTGAAGTCCAAGCAAGCGCACGATCTTTGCCTCATATTCCTCAATGGCATCCAAACTGCCTTTCACAGAAATGTCACCAATCGTCACAACAACATCACGGCCACTGAGAACAATCACCACTTTTTGCTTTTGAATTTCGCCGCCAACTTTGCGTGAAAGAATGCCATTTTCAAGTTCCACTTTCGCCAAGATGTCATTTTCAAAATTCAAAACAAAATTGCCAGAAATCTCTTGCCCCTCAACATTCAGTGCAATGTCCCCGCCCAACTGCTTTTCAGCCAAAATGCCGTCAACAACATCCAAAACAGGAAGGAGATTTGAAAGTTCATAGAACTCCCCATCCTCAACGCTCAATCCCGCATCAACAATCTCAAAATCAGCAGATGCCGTCACATCACCATACGCAAACGCAATCTTTGTCAGATTTTTGTTTTCTTGTTCATCTGTTTTCGCCTCAAAGGTCAGATTTGCACCACAGTTCCAGCCAAGAGAATATTTTTCATCTTCCAAAGTCGCGCTTTGTGGAAGATAGGTGTCAAAACTCTCTGTATTTCCAAAAAATCCCGCAAGAATTTTCATCACAATGTCTTTTGCAGTCATATTTTCAAGGTCAACATCTGGATGTTTGCTTGCAAAATCTTGTTTCCATTGTTCAAAAAACCCTTTGAAATCCTTGCCTGTTTGCGTCAAAAGCAGTTTTTCAAGTTTTGTTTTCCAAGTGTCAAAATCTTTGGCACGGATTTTCACTTTCAAACCACCCTCAACCTCAGAACTGTCGCCCTCTTTGGCAAACACATCAAGATAGATGTTTCCGTTTGCATAGGTTGCCACAACATTCAATCCTTGATATTCTGTTGAAAATTTGAAGATGTTGTTTTCAAGGTCAACATTCACATCTGCCGCATACGGAGCACCCTCAACGCCATCAACCAGCAGTTTCACATTGACAAAGTTGTTTTGGAAGGTGTTCTGAGCATAGCCCGCAAAAATTCCCAAGCCTGTCAAATCCACTTCATCATTTGTTCTGTCATAGGTGACAACGTTTTCCTCTTTGTTCATACTCACAAACGGAACGCTCAACTGAATGACATTGTTCTTCACAAGAATGTCTTTCATTGACACATTTGTGATGTTAAAGGCATTGTCACACATAATTGTGGCATCAATATATTCCCCAAGTTGAATGCGGAATGTATAGTCACCCGTTTCCTCATTGAGCGTTGGAGTGATTTTGAGCACGTTCATAAACGAATTGAGGTCAAAGTTTTTGAGGTCAACACCAATAAGCTCTCCAAGTGAATTAAGATATGGGTCAAGGTCAATTCCAAGAGTGTTTGTGACAAAGTCCAAAATCTTCGAAAAATCAAATTCCTCTTCAGTTTTCGGAAGTTGGATGTCAACTTTTGACGTGTCGAATAAATAGGTTGTTCCGTCAATCGTCAAAAAGAGGTTTGGAGAAAGATATGTTGCCTGAACATCAAACATCTGGCCGTTATATCCAAGGTCCAAATCAAGAGCCAGCCCCGTTGCTCTGTCAAAGCAAAAATCACCTTGAACAGACAAATCAATTTTTTCGTCCGCAGTTTTGAGGACAAGATTAACATCATTTCCTTTGATGTTTTCAAGGGCGGTCAAACTTTGCACAAACTCGCCAAAATAGTTGTCCTCTTCAGCGCCCGCATCGCCTTCATCTGGAAGGACATATTTTGGGCCACCAAAAATCAAAACATAGCCAAAGAAAACCAACAGCGTCATAATGACATACGCCGCGAATGTCCTGAACATTTTTGGGAAAAGCGTTTTTGCTTTTTCGATTTCGCGCTCAATCATCCAATCACCTCCCCAACACTGTCTGCAACAGAAGGAACATTTGTGAAATACATAAACTCGGTGAAATCATCGTGAACAGTGACATCTCCGATGACTGACGACATCTTGTAAACTTCGTCATAGTTGATTGAAACAAAATTGAAGTCTTTGTCAATAGTGACTTCCATTTCAAGCGAAACCCATTTTGGCTGTCCCATTCCTGACGAGAAGGCAATTTCATAGGAATAAATCAAGCCTGCATACATTGTGTGTGTGGCATCAAATTTCATTGTGAAAGTGAAGGTGTCATTGCCGTTGTCCTTGATTGTGGAGCAATTCTCATCCGGGCAAGAAACTGACGAAATGATGTAGGACAGAGCAGTTGTTGGCTCTGTGTTGAACATTTGTTTGTATTCATCCAAAGTGTATGTCTTTTTTGCATTTGCATTGAAAGTGCCCTTGATGTCTTTTGCCGGCGAAGAGCCCGAAATTGAGCCTGTCGCATAGACATCCACCGTTGCAGCACCGATTTCATATTCCACACGCGAGCAAAGTGTTGGTGCAGGGAAACCAGAAGATGGGCTAAGTTTGTTGTAATAGAACTTTCCATCTTTTTTCAGTTTTTCGCCTTTCATATTTTGTGGTTTCACAGCGCTGTTTTCAACAATGCCGGTCATAATCTTATAAAATTCTGGCGCGTTATACAAATTGTATTCGGCAACAAGATAAATCTCCACAGGTTTAAGCCCGCAGTTTTTCACAGTCTTGCCCTTTGCGCTGTTGACAAGTTTCAAAACATCTTCTTCACTTGCCTTCACATCTTCCACAGTTTTGTCGGAAATCATAATTGCTTCAATGTGGTCAACATAAATTTTGCCGACAGAAACGCCGGTCACAAGTGCGACCAAGAAAATCATAAAAATTTGCATTACTTTTTTTAAATTGATTGTCACCGACAACTCCAAATTCAAAATTTTTGTGCCAAAAAAGTCTTTTCAAGCAAAAATCTCTGTTGTTGTTTGGCAAATATCGTGTCTTTTTTGCCTTTGCACACCATTCAAGCCCACTTGCAAAGACAAAAAATTGTTTTTTTCAAGTGTTTTTTCACGGATTTTCCTCACATCAACTTGCTGACAAAAACTGCGTGAAGAAAATTCTATAAAGATAATAACACAAAACGCACAAAAAGTCAACAAATAATTGGTTAAAAATTTTTAAATATCTTATGCGACAAATTTCGCAGATAGCACAACCGGCATCGCACCCGCTTTTTAACGACAAACAATGCCCTTTCAAATGCGCTTCAAGATTGCCACAGTTTCCATATTTGCCGTGCAAGGAAACATATCAAACACGCGCACCGATGAAAGTTTATAGGCACTTTGCAGCACCTTCAAATCTCGCACCAAAGTCGAAAAATTGCAGGAAACATAAACAATTTCTCCCACCTTGCTGGAAACCATCTCTTCCAAAGCCGCCTTTTTGCAACCCTCACGCGCCGGGTCAAGCACAATCAAATCAATTTTTTCTTTTCCCAAAACGCCAGCAAGCCTTTCTTCAACCTTTCCACAGACATTGTGCATATTTTCAATCGCCAACCCATTTTTCAACTTTTCAGCGCAAGTGTGAGCGGATTTTTGCAATTCAATTCCAAAAACAGATTTTGCCTTTGAAGCAATCATCGCCGTCAAAAGCCCCTGACCAGAATAGGCGTTCACAACATTTTTGCTTTGACAAAATTCAACCACAAAATCATAAAGTTTTGCGGCCACCGTGTCATTCACCTGCAAGAACCCTTGCGGCGAAATTTCAAATTGAAAATTGCGGAATTTTTTGAAAAATTTTTTCTGCCCAAAAACAAACTCAACCTCAGTCTTGTCGCTTTCCAAAATGTCGCCATAAGCAAAAATTATCGAAAAATTGCGAAAAATATCAATTTTTTTGACATTTTTTTGCATTTTTTTTGCATTTTTTGAAAAAAGAAAGAAAACTGCAACTTTTTCATCAACACTTTTTATGTAAACATTTTTCAAATTTTCAAAGCAGTTTTCGCGCAAAAATTCTTCAATCAAAGGCAGCGTTTTCAAAATTTTTTCATCTGCAATTGGACAAGTTTTGACCTCAAAAAAGTTGTGGCTCTTCGGCTTGAAATAACCAATCTTGTCCCCTTCAACTTCCAACTTGATTTTGTTGCGATAGAAAAATCTTTTGTCCGATTTGACAAATTCCAGTTCTCCAAGATATCCGACTTTTGCGAGTTCCGACTTCAAAATTTTTTCTTTCAACTGCCTTTCAAAATCATATCCACAATGTTGAAAATCACAACCGCCACAAATTTCAAAATATGGGCACTTTGCCGCTTCCCTTTTCTCCGATGCCACAGGCACCTTTTCGCAAGTCGCGGTCAAGTATTTCCCTTTTGTGTTCTCAACACGCACCTGCACTTTTTCGTTTGGCAGAGTTTTTGGCACAAAAACAACTTTGCCGTCAAGTTTTCCAACTCCCGCGCCATCATATGAAACATCAAAAATTTCAACTTCTCTCACACTCTTCACCAAACGCTCACCCTTCACTTCTTTCAAAATTCTCTTGCACCATCAAAATCTCTTGTCAAATTTGATTATATCACAAAGCATCAATTTTCGGAAACAAAGTGACAAGTTTGTTTCAACTTTCGCCGTCAAAGTGGCGTCACTTGGCAAAGCAAACAAAAATATTCGACAAAAAATTGAAACAATGTTCAAAATCTTTCTTTTTTCGACAAACTTTGTGCTATAATCTTCATGTGAAAAATTTGAGAAAAATTATCTGTCCGATTTTTGTCTTTATGATTGCGGCACTCGCAATTTTTTCTTTTGCTTGCAACAAAGAGGAAAAATTGACAATCGAAACTCAAACTTCAATCAGAATGTATCGCGATGACACCGACACAAAAATTGAATATTCCGTTTCAATTCCGTTTGCAAACATTGAGTTTAGGGTTGAAAATCCCGAAATCATTTCAATCAGAGGCACAATCATTCAAGCGCTCAGTGTTGGAAGCACAAAAGTGACTTTGGTTGCACGCTATGACAAACAAACCGCGCAAGCAGAATGTGTTGTCACCGTTTTGGAAGAAGAAACTGACAACAACAATCCTTCGCAAGACAATAATGACGATGACAAAGACAACAAAGAGGAGGACAAAAACAATAACGAAGAAAGCGAAACAAATCCTCCAAAAGAAGATGTGACAGATCCCGATAAAGAAAATCCAAACCCACCAAACACAGAGCCGGAAACAGGCAAACAGCCAGACGATGAAACACCGCCTGACAAACAACAACCAGATAAAGAGAACCCGCCTGAAGAAGAGAAAAACCCTGACACAAGCAGCGGCAATTCAGGCAATCAGCAAGAAGGCAACAATCCAAGCGACAACACAGACCAAAACGAGCCCGGAAAAGAGGAAACTGCGCTTGCTTTTTCTGTGGAACTGATTGGCGGCGAAGCAATCATTGAAAACAATGTCATAAAAATGAAGGCTGGCACAGAATGTGTCTTTCACATATACACAAGCACAAATTCCGACCCGATTGAAATAAATTCAGTTGTGGGCATCAGCGTGGAAAAAGTGGCTGGCATTTTCCACAACAACTTCACAATTAATGCCGAAGCCTTTGGAGACTTGGAACTTTTTGTGAATGGCATCTCAATCGGCAAACTTCACATTGCAATCATTGATTGAAAGTCGTCTCTAGCGAAGATTTGAACAATGGTTCTGCAAAAATCAATTCGAAGAGGTCTTTCTCCCCCCCCCGCTAAGCTTCTTGCATTTCATTGGGCAAAATTCTGTTATTCCTGTTGTTTTAAAAACTTTCCAAAACAACCTTTCGTGTTTTCTCAAAAATTGCACATTCCAAGGTTTTTTCTTGCCAACATAGTGAACAAGAACAGTATCTTTGGTTTTATTCTTTAAAGAATTGTGTCTTATCATATTGTTACAAATTCCATTCAAAAACATCAAGTCCTCTTCTTTGCACATTACATTCAAAATGTCTTGGTCTGGATATGTCAAAAGCGGTGTGTATCTTTTAATATAATTCCAAACATTTTCTTCGTTCCATCCTTTTCTGATATTGTCCAAATTCATCAATAACATTCCAGAGTTGAAATAAAGATGCTCAACTCCAAGACGATGTTTTAATTTTTTCAATTTCTTTTGACACGGCTCTGCAACACAAGCAATTTTACAATTTGAGATGTTGTTGTCATAAATTTTCTCAACATCATCACAAAACAACATATCGGCATCCACATAAAGAATTTTGTGTATGTTTGAAGGCAAATATTTAAAAGCAAAAATCCGCAAATACATATCAACAGAATAGTGCCCAGCATTTTTCATTTCAGCTTCAAATTCAATTCTTTGGATATGGGCATTGACATTCAATTTCTGACAATGTTCAATCAGTTTTTGCTCGGATTGTTCAGAAAAAGATGTTGTAAGCACAAAAACATTCACTCTGGTTTGGTTGTAAAGCCGCATAGAATACAGCATATTTATCATGGGATACAAATAAGCATCGTTCAAGCAATAAAGTATATTGATTTCGTCACTCATCTTTTTTCCTTTGTTTTTGCAATATATTTCTCATATTAAACAAAAACAACACAATTGTCAACAAAAAATTTCGAATTTTGATTTTGCTTGAGAAATTGAATTTATTATGATATAATTCACTCGAAAAGAGGGTTTTATGAAGCAAGTTTTCAGAGCATTTGGCATCATTTGGAAAGTTTTGAAAGGAAGAGAAAAATTTTTCTTTGTTGGCATTTTCGTTCTTTGTTTAACACGTGCGTTCAGTTACCTTGGCTTTGCGCAGGTCTTGGCCTGTCTGACAGCAAAAGCACTTGGCAACAATGCCGTGTTTTTTGGAATTACACTGCCCAACTCACTCAGTTTTCTTGGTGTTGCGGCAATCAATTTCTCGGCGATGGCATTCTTTTTGATTTTAAGCACATTTTCTCGGAATATGATGCAGCGTTTCAGCGAAGGCTTGGCAAAAACAAGATATCGTGAATTTGCCCTCCAACAAATCTTGGCTTTACGAAAAAATATGGACCTCAAGCACACAACGGGCGAAATTATTTTCATCGTTGAAAGTTCGTCAGATGCTGTCGCTGATTACATAAAAAATTTGAACATCAACATCATTCCATATGTTTTTTCTTCGGTTATTGCGTCAATCTATCTTTTTTCAATCAACTATATCGTTGGGCTTTGCGCGCTGGCGATGGCAGTTTTGATTTTCACCGTTGCGATGTGGCGAACAAAAATGGACAAAAAACTGTTCAAAAATATGGACATAGTCAACTCCAAAGTCAACAACAACATATCAAATTGCGTCAATAATCTGCCGTTTATTTCTTTTATAAATTCCACAAATCACGAAATTGAACTTTTGCGCCAAAAACATAAACAATACAACAAAATTGTTGCCAAAAGAATGAATATTCACATCGCCTACTGGGCAGTGCTGTATGTTTTGGAGTACACATTTATGTTTCTGGCAACATATCTGCTTGTGAAAAACTCGCTGGCAGCAATTCAAATCGACACAATCGTGCTCCTGCTTTCCTATCTTGACCGCCTGTTTTCGCCCATCAACGATATGGGCTACAACCTCAATTTGCTGGTCAACTATTCAACACGCGTTTGCCGAATAAACGAACTTTCGCCGAGCGCAGATGACAAACTCAATCAGCAGGAGCGCCTTAAACAAGAACGCAGCCAAATCAACTATCTTCGTGGCCACAAAATCAAAAAGATTGAAATGAAGAACATCGAAATTGAAATTGGACAGTTCCATCGCACAGGACTGAACGCCACCTTTGAGGCGGGCAAAATCACCTGCATTTGTGGACCGAGTGGAAGTGGGAAAACTACATTTTTGGGCTGTCTTTTGGGGCTGAAGGAATATAAAAACGGTGAAATCATCATAAACGACAAACTCAAAGTCAGTTCGCTGTTCTATCTGTCCAACAAAATCAATCTGACGCTGCAAAATTGCACAATTTTTGACAGAAGCGTCATCGAAAACATCGCCTATCCAAACGCCCAAGCAAATTCTTTTGCCAAGAAAAACATCCAAAAGTTTGAACTTGAAAAAGTTGCAAAACGGACAAACAACGACAGCGTCAATCTGCTTGACCAACTTTCTGGTGGCGAGAAAAAACGCATATCATTCGTCCGAGCGGTTTCGCGCCGAGGAGATGTTTACATCTTTGACGAGCCGACCAACGACCTTGATGCAAAAAATGTGCAAACCGTTTTGCGGATGATGCAAAAGGTGAAGAAGAACGACATTGTGATTGTTGTTTCTCATGACAAGCGAGTGATTGAGATTTCTGACGAAGTGGTCAATTTGTGAGATAAAAAGAAAAAATCTTTTCTATATTAGCAGTTTTATTGATAAATAAATTCAATTTCACAATCCTATGCAATGGTTTTCACAAGACACAATTTCTCTAACTGAAACATTCAACAAACCAACTGTTTCAAATATGCCGTATGGCGTTTTTTGTCGTACTATCTATAAAAAATGCCACTCATCAATTTAAGACGAATGACAATTGTAAAAATGGTGCGGATGAGAGGGGTCGAACCTCCACAGTGTTGCCACCACAGGTACCTGAAACCTGCGCGTCTGCCATTCCGCCACATCCGCGTACTTTGACATTTTATAATATTTTCAAAATTTTGTCAATGCTTTTAACTTTTTTAATTCGAAAAATACAAAAAAATTGTTTTATCAAACACAAATTATTATGAAAAAAAGCCGGAATTTTAAATTCCGACTTTTTTGTTTCTTTGGCTTGTCTTAGATCACTCTGTCTGGGTTTTTGTTTTTATTATCTTCTGCAGCTTGTGCCTGTGCATTTGCTTCATTGCTGTTTTGATAGTAAACAACACCTGTTTGAGGAATGTATCTCTCGCCATATTCTTGTTTAAGAAGACCAACAACGATAAGCCCGGCCCTGTTCATCAGGTCTGATGGAGCGTAGACAACGCCACAATCAACTTTCTCAACATTTTCGCCATCAACTTTCATTGCAACAATCGCAGTTCCTGGAGTTCCCTTTGATGAAACTTTTTCAGGAGATTCGCTTGAAACGATGTAATATTCAGAGTCAACTTCATTTCTGTATCTGTCAATTGTCTTTGAAGAATGTCCTTGCTGTGTGTCAAGGTAATACTCTGCACCAACGGCTCTTGTGTTGCCAATTGTGCGAGCATCCAAAGCAGAAACAGCATCTTTAAGTTCCTGTTCGCTGTCAACAGCTTCTGTTCCAAGTCCGCTGATGTTGAGTGTGTAAAGCAAATCAACAGGTGTTCCGTCAAGCATTGTGCCTGTTCCGGTTGCATAAACATTTTCACCATCAACAATGGCATTTTCAATGTCAAAGTTTGGATCATACTTTTCAATTGCACTTTCGTAAATAGCCTTTGCTGTTTCACCCTTCAAGTCAATCTTTGTTTCTTGTCCTTGTGTGCCTCCTGGTCCGTCTTGTCCGCCATCTGGAGGAGTTTGTTGCTTTTCAAAGTTCTTCGCATCATAGTTTTCGTTATATGTCTTTGCGAACGCATCTTCATAAAGTTCTGTGGCTTTCGAAATTTCTTCTTCACTGTATCCCAACTTTGTGAGGTCACTTGCAAATTCTGCTCGTGTTGTCTTTCCGCTTTCTGTGACAAATGGAACTGTGATTTTTCCATCTTCACCCTTAAGGTTTGCTTTTGAAGCAACACTCAAAGCAGCTCTTGCACCAAGTTCTGTGAAATATGTTTCCATCTCAACTTCGTCATAGTTCTGTTTTGCTGGGCGCAAGTGTCCAACAAGACTGAATTTTTGATTGTAAGATGTCACAATTTCTCTGCCCTTTGCATCAGTGATTTTGAAGTTTTGAAGGTCAAAATCTTCCCCAACTGTTGCTTCCATCTTTGTTTCACCAGCAAGTTGTTTTGCTTGTTGTTTTGCTTCTTTTGTTTGATCAGGTTTTGACCACAGTCCAAGTGTGAGTTCTGTTGCTGCAAGTGCGGTGACTGCTGCCAAAGCAATCCAAGTGAGAGGTTTTTTCAAAATTCTCTTCACTGTTGCTTTTGTTTTTGCTCGTTTGTCTTTTTTTGTTTTTTCTTTTGCTTCACGCTCACGCTCTGCTTTTTCTTTCTTTTCTCTCTCTTCAGCGGCAGCCTTTTCAGCAGCTTCTCTTTCTCTTTGTTCTTTTTCAAGCTCTTCAAGAGATTTTGGCTTTCTTGTGCCATCAGAGTTTCCAAGATGTCCAGCAATGTTTCTTGCATCCTGTTCGTTTCTTGCTTTTTCCTCTTCGGTGACAACCCTTTCAGGTGTTGGAGTGATTGCTCCCAAAGTGGTTGTGAAAACAGGATTTTGCTTTTGAGCCTCTTTCACAAAGTAGCCTCTCCACTGTCTCAAAGCTGCCTCTCTTGTTGCTCCGTTTGCTTTTTTCAGATCTTTGTTCTTGTTCAAAAATTCTTTTGCAAGAGTGTTTGCTGCGATAACACGCTCATCATAGTTGTTAATCTTTGTGAGTTGAGTCACAACTTTTTCAATATCTCTTCTGTAAACCCATTCTGGACTTGCAAATTCAACTCTTGTTTTTTCATCTTCACTCAAAACATTTGCATTGTCCATTGTGACAGTTTTGGCTTGCAAAGTTTCTTTAACTCTGCCAACAACATATTCTCTTTCTTCCTTTGTCAAAGACTGTTTTCTCTTTGCCAAAGATGAACTCATAATATAATCAACAACAGCCTCAGAATATGCATCAATAAGCCCAAGTTTCAAATAAACTTCTCCAACCTTTTTGATGTCATCAAGAGAAACTGTGCGAGTTCCTGCCTTTTTGTCAGGTGTGCCAATTTTATCTCCAAGTGGAAGACGATATTCACCCTTGCCATCCAAGGTGTAAAGTGTTTCGCCAAACTTGCCAGTTTTTGCAGTAAATTTCAAAGAGAAATCTTTGTCCTCAAGCAAATGGCTGACTGCACCAATAATGGTTTCAACACCTCTTTCCTTCTTGATTGCAGGTGCTGTTTTTTCCTTTTCGCCCTTAAGCCTGCCTTCTGCATATTTTGTCAAAACTGAAATGTTTGCACTAAGAACACGTTTTTCATCACTGTTCCTTGCAGCAGCAACAACTTCGCGAACTGCACGACTTGCCAAGGTCTCAACTTGTTTTTCGTTCAATTTCTTTGAATTGTCACCATTTTTGGCTCTCAATTCCAAGAATTTTGCAACAACTGCATCAAGTTGCTTGTCAACTCTTGGTTTTGCACCATCAACAAATCCAACAGGATTATATTGAATAGGTGTGTCCCCCTTCACTCTTTGACGGACAGGCTCTTTAACCTCTTGTCCTTTTCCGTTGTAATCAACAACTCCGCTCATTTTTTTATCCTCCTCTTTTTTTGTTTTTGGCAAATTTCTTGCCTTCAAGGCATCAAGTCTTTCTTGAACCTTGCCGATTTGTCTTGTGAATTGTGGAAGTGCCAAACGTGTTCTCACCTCGTCAGCGAGGTCTGCTCCAGCTGCATCAACAAGTTCAGCATAGGTGATGTAAGACGGGTTTTTTGTTGCTTTTGCAGTTTTTTCATTTGAAAGCCAAATCCTTGCTCCATCTTTTTTGCCTTCGTCTGTGACTTTTCTAACAAAAAGGCATCTCTCCTTTGGTCCTTTCTGGAAGAAAGCACAAAGTTCTCCCGTTTCGTCATCACGAACAAAAAGCAAGCGTTTGCCATCTTCAAATGGCACAACCAAATCAAAACCATTCTTCTCAGGCGCTCTGAGGATGTAACGAATTTCGTCTTCATCCAGATATTCCTTTTCGATTTTCATATAACACCTCCGTTATGATGCCTTTATTATACCGCAAATTTCAACGAGTGTCAATACCCTTTTTAAAAAAAATTCACATTTTTGACACTTTTTTTGAAAAATTTTTAATAAAAAGTCGCATTTTCGCAAAAAAGCACAAAATTTGTTGATTTTCGCAAAAAATAAAGACAAAATTTCTCTTTTTATTTATATGTCATTTTCTCTAGATCATTTCTATAATCTTTGCACATTGCAAAAAAAGACAAATATTCGTCAGTAAAACGATCAAATATCTGTCAATAACAACAATCCAAAATTTAACGCAAAAATTCGATCAAAAAATTCAGCCAAAAGCAACTCACTTTCAATCAACAATCTTTTCGTCAAGGTAAGTTGCCATATAGTCAGCAATATGGAAAAGGAATGCGGTTGGATAGCGATAAAAAACATCAGACAAAATGCCACCATTTTGCACCGCGCGACTGTCAAAAGCACCCATATGCCAATTTATTGCCATCGCTTCCTCACGCGTCAAACGCATAAAGCCAGAAATCATATAAACAGACTTCTCCCCGTGCCCATATGGAAGTGTGTCACCATACTTATAGAAAGGTTTTTGTGTCCACTCTCCGTCAACTTTGACATTTCGCATCTCAACTGTGTAGGTGTTGACCTTGCAAACATCGTGCAAAAGTGCAATGATTGCCACACTTTCAGCAGATATGACATCTGTCCACTTTTCGCCATATTCATTTTGCAGGAGTTTCAAAAATCGCTTATAGACATTGACACTGTGCAAACACAACCCGCCTTCAAAATTTGAATGACGCCTTCCAGATGCTGGCGCAGTGAAAAAATCCGACTTTTCCAAAAATTCAAGAAGCGCCTCCGCCCCTTCACGCTCAATGTTGTCATAGAAAATTTCCAAAAATTCCTGTTTAATTTGTTCTGTGTCCATTTTTCACCTCTTTTGTTTTATTTTTTATTTGAATTTTAATTTTGTATCTTTTTATTTGTTTTTAATTGTCAATTTATTTTTTCAATCTTATTTTTTGATTTTACATTTTTATTTTTTGATTTTATATTTGGCTTAGTTTTTTCATATAAAATTTGTTTTTTGCAATTTGTTATTTTCTTTTTATTTGTTTTTTTCGGTTTTTAATTTGTTTTTTGTTTTTTTCTATTTATTTTTGAAATTTTATTTTTTTGTTTTTTTGCTCAATTTTTTATTTTTGCGAAATTTATTTTTTTTGTTTTTTATTTATTTTTTAATTCCAACCAATTACAAAAAATCACCACATATTCATATTTTAGCAATACAAAATGCCAAAAATCAAATAAAACAGCGCATTTTCAACCTGCATTTGCCCATTTTTTATATAAAAATCAACATCATTCAACATTTCATAAATATTTTTCAGTTGCAACTTTGTGAAATTTTTTGCAAGTTGTTTCGCTTTCACAACAGCATATTCTTTCACTCCCAAAAGGTCGGCAAGTTCTTTTTCTGACAAATCACTTATTGATGCAAAAAACAGCCTGCGAAAATGATTGAGAACCAAATTAAATGTTTTCGTGTCCTTGTTCATCAAATTTAAAAGTCCAACCGCCTTGTCCGCATCTCTTCTTGACAGCGCCTCTGTCAGTTCATAAGCCGTGAATTCCGTTTCTTTGCAAACAAGTTTGTCAATCGTTTTGTCCGTGATTTCATCGTCAAGACAACTTGCCAATTTGTCAAGTTCGTTTTTTATCAAAGAATAATAGTTGCAGCACGCTTCAATAAGTTTTTGGCAAGCGCTTGGAGTTATCGTTTTTTCATATTTTTTGAGTTCTGCAACAACAATTTCTTGCAAACTTTTGTCGTCAAGGCGCTTTGCACTGATTTTTTCACTTATCAAAAAATCAAATTTATTGAAAAAATCAAAAATAACCAAAATTGTGCTTAAAACAGGGTTTTTTGTGTAATTTTGCAGGCTTTTTTTGAAATTTTCGCCAAATTTTGCCACATTTTTCAAAAGAACAATTCTTTTTTCGCTGCCCATTGGAAGTGTTTGCAAGCTGTCAAGAACCTTTTCTTCCGAAAAATTGTCCTCATCAAAAACAGTAAAATTGAAATCCTCAATTTGAAGATTTGCCGCCTTTTTAATCAGTTCCAGCGCTTTGTCATAAAGCAAAACATCCTCGCCCTGAACAACATAGCAGGTTTCGACTTTTTTTTGCAATCTTGATTTTAGTGTTTTCAATCCAAACACCTCCTTTCATATTTTTTGTCAAAAACAGAAATTTTGACATTCCCATTTTTTGAAAAAGTGGAAAAAAGATTGGCATTTTCAGTTTCACTATACGCCAAAATTTTGGAATTTGCAAAGAATTTTGCATAGTTTGCGTGGCGGCCAAGCACAACAAAATCATATTTTTCTGCTGCCACCCATTTGAGCGCGTTTTCGCTTGCGTTTCGGTCGCGCAGCACAAAGACACTTGTTTGGTCAAAAATAATTTCCAAGCCCACAAGTGTGCTGCCATAGGCAACATATTTAAACGAAAATCCGCCAACTTGCCCAGCAGTGTTGAGTGAGAAGAGCGTCTCTTCGTCATAACCTTGCCCATCATCGCAGCGAATAAGCGTTTCCACTCCAACCTCACGCGCGGAGTTAATCAGCACGGTTGATTTCTGCAAAACAAAAGCGGTGGAAATGTTTTTTATATTCAACAAATTGAGCAATTTGCGGCAATATTCTTCATCACCAAAATCAACAATAACGCTTTGGCTGGCGCTGTTTGTCAAGATGAGAGTGCTGTTTGAGTTGTCATAGCCATAAACGATTGATGCGCCCACAGGCATTTGGACATAGGACAGCCCAAAAACAAGCCCACAAAGAAGCAGCATTGTGGCAGATGAAATCAGGCGTGCCCTTTTGCTTTGAAGAATGAACCCACTGAACGAAAAAAGTGTGACGAAAAACGCCGCTTTCAAGAATATGTCAATCGGTTTCAAAGTTGTTTGAAGGTGCGTTTGCCCAAAGAAAATTGCAACATTTTTGATGAAAATCAGTCCAAAACCGCAAAATTTCAGCAAAAAACTCAAAAATGGCATAAAAGTGCACAAAAATGCCGACACAAACAAAATTGGAAAAATCAAACTGAAAACAGGCACTGCAATCAGGTTGACGAAAAAGGACAGAAAATTGAAATTGGCGAAAAAGTCTGCTCCAAAAGGAAGTATGCCCAAGGTTGCTGAAATGGAAACTGCAAAACTTGATGCAACAAATTTTGGAAGAAATTTTTTGAATGCTTTTGTCAGAATTGGTGCAAGCATAAAAATTGACATAACGCAAAAGAAACTCATCAAAAAGCCGATGTCAAGTGCAGAAAGCGGTGACACAAGCAAAATTATTCCGCCCGCAAGTCCAAGAGAGTTCAGCCCGTCATAGCATTTACCGCTGAGTGTTGTGAAAAACAACACAACTCCCATCACTCCCGCTCGCAAAACGGAAGGCGTGAAGCCGCAAAGATAGCAATAAAACAACAAAAAGCCAACGCATATTGCCAAGTTTGGAAGCGTTTTTAGGTGTAATTTTTTCAAAAAGAAAGCCAAAATTGCAAGCAGAAAACTTATATGCAGTCCAGATGTTGTCAACAAATGCACAATGCCCGCCGCAACAAAGTTGTTGTAAATTTCAGATGACAAATCGTTTTTGTCGCCGAAAAGCACCGCATAAGCATAAGCGCCATTTTCCTCGCCCATATTCTTATATAAAGCGTCTTTCACCGCCATCCGACACTTTTCATCAAAAGCGACAACATCCTTTTCACGCACAGTCACTTCTTTGGAAGAAATTTGTGCGACATATGGCGTTCTGTCACGATAGGCAGACTGATTGAAAGAGCCAAGTTCAAACATTTTCACTTTTTCAAGTTGCGTCGTGAAAGAAATCACATCTCCCACCTGCAAATCGCCAAAATCTGAAATCGTCAACTTCACATTTCCAATCAACTTCGCGTCAACGCGAACATCTTTCAAAACAACCGTTGCATCATCGTCATAACGCAAGTGCTTGATGTCGTCAGATATTCTGCCAACAACATTCACGCTCCCGGCAATCTCTTTCCCTTCAAAAGTTGCCATTCCAACAAAAAACCAGCCAAATCCAAACATAAACACCGCAAAAACAAGCGCCAAAATTTTGTATCTTCTCTTCCAAATGCAATAGGCAACAAACAAGGCAAATGCCACGATGTCAAAAATTATGTATCTCAAACTTCCTTCAAAAACAAACTTTGCTGTTGAAATCGCAAGCAGCAAAGCCAAAAATCCATAAAATATCGGGCGCGAGTTCAGCAATTTTTTCCTTTCTTTCGTCCTTTCGCCCATCTCTTCGTTTGAATTTTTCACCGTTTCTTCCATCGTTTTGTCTAAGTTTATCACACTCACAACCCTTTTTGAAAGTGTTTTTTCCTAAAATTCTTCGCCCTTTTTAATTTTTTTTGCGTTTTTTCTTGACTTTTGTTTTTTCCTATGCTAGACTAATAGGGCGTTTGCAGGTGTAGTTCAGTGGTAGAACACTAGCCTTCCAAGCTGGTTGCGAGGG
>CANQNH010000001.1 GCA_947625165.1 uncultured Clostridia bacterium | reverse complement strand
ATATGCTTTTCTATTTCCCTGAGCCCTTTCGGTGTCTTGCAAAACTTTAAAATTTTGTTTTTATATTCTCTCGCCAGTGTGTTTTTTTCATCCTTTACCCTGGCAATCATCTGCTTTGTGACTTCGATATCTGCGTTTATATATCTCTGGCCGGCGTGGCATTTATATTCAAAAAAGTATTTAAGCCTGCCGATTTTCATTAACGGATTGAGAATGCACCTGCGAATTGAATCCGTTGTTGTGTCAAACCCTATCTCTCGCCTTATATCCTCAATCGTTCTCGGTTGCTCGCAATATTCGAGAATATGCTCGTGTATCAACGCAAGTTCGCTTTTGTCGGTATTTAGCAGTGATTTCTTATTTTCTAACGGTATTTCACGCACAATTTCTATATAAAATGGCTTGCACATTGGACAACGCTTCTTCCGATGCGTGAGCAATCAGCCGTCTTGCCAAAATTTGTGGCTCAACACCCGCCTCAATCAGTCGGTTGGCATAATATAACGCAGCGGTGGCGTCACTTCCTCGCAAACTTTTGCAGTAAGCACTCAAAATGTGATAATAAACATCATCGTTCAACGACAGCGCCTTTCTTTGCAAGCATTCAGAGGCGATTTCCTTGGTGATGCAAATTTCTCCGGCCTTGTTGACAGGAGTTGTGATGACACCAATTTCAAGGCCGTTCAGCGCACTTCGAACATCCCCGCCACTTGCTGTTGCAAAATAGGCAAGCGCATCATCGTCAATTTTAATTTTAAAGTTTTTCAGCACCTCATCAGTGTTGATTGCTCTTTGAAGCACCTCTTTGATGTCGTCAAGGTCGAGCGGTTTAAATTCAAAAACGCTGCATCTTGACACGATGGCTCTGGTCATACTGTAACTTGGATTTTCCGTTGTGCAACCGACAAAATTTATGTAGCCATTTTCCAAACTTGCAAGCAGACTGTCACTTTGCGCTTTTGTCCACCTGTGGCACTCATCAAGAAGAAGATAGGTTCTTTTTCCAAAAAGTTCAAAGTCCTTTTTTGCCTGCTCCATAACCGCCTTGACCTCTGCCACGCCGGTTGAGATTGCGTTAAGTTTGACAAAATTGGAGTTTGAAGTGTCCGCGATGATGCGTGCAAGCGTTGTTTTGCCTGTTCCAGGTGGGCCATAAAAAATCACACTTGGCACGCGATGAGCCTCAACAAGCCTTCGAAGCATTTTTCCCTTTCCCAAAATATGTTTCTGCCCAACAACATCATCAAGAGTGTTTGGCCTCAATCTTTCTGCCAAAGGTTTTTGGTTTGTATGCAAATTTTCAAACAGATTTTCCATTCTTTTTTCCTTTCAACAAATTATATCAAATTGCAGACAATTTGTAAACAAAAACGCCAGCATTTTTCAGTCAACGCCAAAGCAAACAGAAATCGGCTGCTTGCTTTTGAGCGAATTTTCCGTTATGCCGTTGATGTTATAGAAAAAAGTCTTGCCCACGCGCAAAAATCTTTCGTCACCCTTGACGATGAAGATTCTTTTATAATATTCACCATTGAAGATGCCAACTTCTTTCAACCCGATTTCTTTGAAATTGACAAGCGTCAGCCCCGATTTGTCAGAATTTGCATTTTCCCATTTCGGACGAGGCTCAATTTTTTGTTCTTTCAAAAAAAGGCGTTTGTAGGTCAGATATTTTTCCTCCAATTTTTCGTCAACCTCGCCATTGAGCCAATTTATCCAAATTTTTTGCGGAAGAGTGTGATTGAAAAGATAGTCAAATTTTGGATTTTTTGTTTTGATTTGCAGATTGAAAATCTCGCAAGATTTTTGCCACGCAATCTGTTTGAAAAGCCCAATCCCCGCCTGCGTGCCCAAAGAAAACTTGCTTTCTCCAAAATTGAAGAACACAAAGCCATCCTCATTTGGCTTCAAAGTGAGCGTTGCTTTCACATTCACACAGCAAAAAACCGAATTTTCAAGCCCGTCAACCATAGAGAACGAAAATTTGGCGTTTCGACAGACAAAATTGAGATATCTTTTTGTTTTTGTCAAAACATTTTCAACAAGAATTGTCTTTGGCAGACGCTTGAAAAAATAATAACCTTTTTCAAGTGGAATGTTCAGTTCAATTTCAACTTTCTTTTCCAACTCGCTTTTGTTTTGCAAAATGGCAAAATGATTGTTTCCATTCAAAACAAATTCGCTGTAGTCCACAAAAATGTTGTCAAAAATCGCAACTTGACGCAAACAAAAATCATCAAAATGAGGGTTGAGCGCCCTTCCTCCAATTTTGAAAAACTTTTCCCGAAAATCCAGATTGAAGTTTGACGAAGAAGGATAGTTTATGTTCAGTTTGTTGATGCTTTGCAAAAGTCTGGCTGGCGTGCATTCGTCAACAACAAACAAATTGTCAATTTTTTGCAGAGCCTTTTCTTTTGTTTTTCCAAGACTGCTTCTGCACAAAACCAGCGTGAAATCAACATCTTTTTGAGCAAGTTCAAAAGCCTTCAAAAGCGCTCCATTCAAATTTTTCTCAAATTTGAAAATTGGTTTTTTCATCTCAATGCCATTCTTCAAAAGGATGTCCAAATCCACATCGTCATCATACAAAATCGGTGCGTGAAATTTGATGCGATTGACAATCAGTTTGGTTGCACTTTCAATATATCGTTTTTTTCTCATTCCAAAATTATTGCCTTTCAAAATTGAAAATAGACAACAAATTTTTGCAAAAAAACAAAATATGGTGTATTATGCACCTGCATACTACACCACATATATGTCACCTGGTCTATAAGCCGAGTTCTGTTTTTGACGGTCATCTATCCAGACCTGTTGTCGCCAACAGGTTCAAGCGGTGCTTTTGTTGAGCGTGAAAGAACAACACATATGCTCAAACTTAACCTTGCATCGAGTGGGGTTTACAGAGCAGCGAAAGTCACCTTTCGCCCGGTGAGCTCTTGCCTCACCTTTCCACCATCACCACAAAAAGTGGCAGTCTATTTCTGTTGCACTGTCCTTGAAGTCGCCTTCACCTGTCGTTGACAGGCACTCTGTTCTTTTGATGCTCGGACTTTCCTCTCTGCGTTCATCACAAACGCACAGCGACCATCTGACCAACTGACTTCTCACATTATATCACATTTGCGCCGACTTGTCAAGCGCCTGAAAAACATTCGTCACACATTGAAAATTTGTCGCACTTCTCCGCGTTTGTCCGCGCTGAAACCTTGCATAATGCCGTCTTGCGAAATTTTGATTGCAGTGCCATATTTTGCCATTGTTGTGGTTGCGGCAAGACGCCCACCACCAGAACTTCCCGCCTCAATTTTGATGATTGCGCCAACTGCGATGATTGTGCCGTCATAGTCGATGATTGTTGCACCGTCAACGGAGGTCATCTCCTCAACAAGTTTGCGGTCAAGTTCATAAAGTTTTTTCCCAGCAATAATTCTTCTCAGCGTTTTGGTTTTATAGCACTCGTTCGCGTTGAGGAAGTCGTCATAAGTCATGCTGAATTTTTCGATGATTTCCTTCGCGTTGCCAAGGTTGTAAAGTTTTTCCGCCTCATCAAGTTCCATTTGCTTTTTCATATTGAAATGCTCTTCCGAAACGATGTCGCCCGCATCAATATGATTGAGCGCATCCAAAGTTTTGTCTTTGTTGATGTAAGCGATGCTTGCGCCCTTATAGGCAAACGAGCAGTCCAAAGCAGTGTTATAAAGCGAGCGCCTGATTTCTTTGGCGGTGTAGGTTGCGTTGTTTTGCAAAAGTCTGATGATTTCTTCGTGCGAATAAACACCCCAATTTCCATTTCGTTTTGCAAAAATGAGTTGCCTTGCAAAGAACACAAGAATGTCGCCCTTCACAGTCAGCACAATGCCCACACGCTTGTCGTTGCAAACTCTTGCCACTCTTTCAAACATTCTCGGTGCAACAGTTGGCACATTTTTGGCGTTGCGAACATTGACGTGCCCCATAAGGTTCCCCGCTCTGTCAAATTCGATGAAAGAACTTGTTCCGTCAGAGAAAAGTGCAAAAAATCCATCAGTCAAAACATCTCTGAAAGAAACAGTGTTGGTGTTGTCGGTGAGCGCTCCCAGATTGACAAAAATGCCAAGTTGAACAGTTGCCCCCTCATATGTGCGCGCTGACCAAGATTCCAACCCGTTGATGATGCCAAGAATGGTGCTGGTTGCACTTTCGGTGATGCTTTCAATAAGCGCTTTTTCAATGGCGATGTTGTTGAGTTGCCCCAAATACATCTTGTCACTTATTTCCATATTTGAAATTTCTTCAAGTTCGCGAATTATGGCGCGCATAAGGTTGAGTTCAAAAGATTTGAAAGTTTGCCCACGCCTCAAAATAAGACGATAGTCATCCGTTTTTGTTGGCTTGAGAAGAACAGAATTTCCGCGCCCAAGTGCAACCTCCAAATCGCGAGAAGTGGACTCCATTTCGCCAGCAAGATATGAGCCCGTGAAAAGAGGAACAATAAGTTTCTCAACGACCTCATAAAAATCTGACTTGTCCATTCATCCACCTCACAAAAAAAGAGTTTTGTTGAAATTATTGCAAAAAAATTATGAGAAAAAACAATTTTTCTTCTTTAATTATATTTTAAGAACAAATAGTTTTTGTGTCAAGAAAATTAAAAAAGTTTTTCAACTTTTTTTCTCTCTTTTTGCCTGCTCAAAGTTTGCGGTTTGAGGAAACTCCGCCCTTATGATTTCCAGCGTCTTGTTTTCGATGCGAGAAATGTATGAACGCGAAATTCCAAGTTCCTGAGAAACCTCTTTTTGTGTCAGTGCTTTTGGGCAATCAATGCCATAGCGCAATTTAATCACCCTTTGTTCTCTTTCGCTCAGTTTCTCATTGATGATTTTTTTGACTTTTTGCATTGTCATATTGGTTTCAACCTGCACAAAAATTTCTTCATCATCACTTGACAAAACATCTTTCAGTTCCAAGTCCTTGTCATCATCATTATTGCTTGTCAAACTGTTGATTGACACAACATTTTTGTGCTTTTTGTTTGCACGGATAAGCATCAAAATTTCATTGTTTATGCACCTTGCAGCGTATGTGGAAAGTTGCACCTTTTTGCCATAGTCAAAAGTGTCAATCGCTTTGATAAGGCCAATCGTTCCCACAGACAAAAGGTCATCGGCCTCCAAAGAGTTGGTGTATTTCTTCACAATATGCGCCACAAGACGAAGATTGTGACTTATCAGTTTCTCGCGCGCTTTTGCATCGCCCTTTTTCATCTTTTCAAATTCGGCTTTTTCTTCCTCCAAAGTCAATGGCTTTGGAAACCCCTGAGCAGTGTTGACAAAGTTTGTAAACAAACATATGCGACTGAAAAAATAGGCAAAACTTTCAAAAACCATACAAACTCCTTTCCAAGAATTTATATGCCGAATTTTGTCAGTTTTTGCCTAAAAAAATCAAATATGGTCAAGCACAAAAACAAAACATTTGGTGTATTATGCAGTGCATACCACCACACATATTGTGTATTATGCAAAAATTTTAGAAAAGTTCGTCAACAAAATCTTTTGCATCAAACTTGTCCAAATCTTCAACTTTTTCACCCGTTCCGACAAACACAACAGGAAGATGATATTCCTTTTCAATCGCAATAATCACCCCGCCTTTTGCAGTTCCGTCAAGTTTGGTCAAAACAATGCCATCAATGTGTGCATATTCAGCAAAAGCATTGATTTGCACAAGAGCATTTTGTCCAGTTGTGGCGTCAAGCACAATGAGGTTGTATTTGTGCGCATCAGGATATTCTTTGTCGATGATTTTCTCAATTTTTTTCAACTCTGCCATAAGGTTTGTTTTTGTGTGAAGCCTGCCAGCAGTGTCCACAAGCAGCACATCTGTTTTGTTTGCTTTTGCACTTGCGATGCCATCAAAAACAACCGCTCCCGCATCAGCGCCCTCGGCGTGCTTGATTATTCTTGTTTTTGTCCGCTCTGCCCACTCACTCAACTGCGATGATGCAGCCGCGCGGAAAGTGTCCCCAGCAACAAGTGTGACGCTTTTCTTTGCATTTTTGAAATATTGTGCAAGTTTGCCGATTGTTGTGGTCTTTCCAACTCCGTTCACACCGATGATTGTGATGATTGCAGGATATTCAATTTCAATGGCAGGTGCATCAGTGAGAAGTTTTTCGACGATTTCCTTCAAAACCGCCTTAACATCCTCCGCTTTGCGAATTTTTCTTTTGTGGCACTCACTTCGCAAATCCTCAACAATCTCCAAAGACGCCTTCACACCAATGTCAGACGAAATCAAAACATCCGTGAGGTCATCAAAGAGGTCGTCATCAACTTCGCCGTGACTTAAAAGAGCGTCAATCTTCCGATTGAAAGCATCTTTTGTTTTTTTCAGTGCGTTTCCAATTTTCTTAAAAAGTCCCATTTTCAAAACTCCATTTGTTTATGCTTGAAGAAAAAGCGCTTCAAAAGCAACTCGCATCACACTTCAACCTGCTCTTTCTGTGCAGATGAAGAGTTTTCCGTTTCCTCATCCGACTGCTTGATTGCATCTGCAAGTTTGACAGAAACAATCTTTGACACACCCTTTTCTTCCATTGTGACACCATAAAGGCTGTCAGCAAGTTCCATTGTCGGCTTTCTGTGTGTGATGACAATAAATTGTGTTGTTTGCGACAGTTTTTTCAAATAAAGCGCAAATCTTTCAATGTTTGCATCGTCAAGAGCCGCCTCAATTTCGTCCAAAAGCGAGAAAGGCAGTGGCTTCAATCTGAGAATTGCAAACAAAAGTGCAATTGCTGTCAAAGTTTTCTCTCCGCCCGACAAAAGCGAAAGTTTGTTTGCCGCTTTGCCCGGCAGTTGAACCATAATCTCAACGCCGGCTTCAAGTGAGTCCTCAGCCTCAGTCAGTTCCAATCTCGCATTTCCGCCACCAAACAACTCTCTGAACACAACTTTGAAACTGTCATTGATTTTGTTGAATTCGTCATTAAATTTTGTCAGCATTTCGCCCGAAAGGTCCTTGATGATTTTCACAAGGTCATCTTCGGCTTTTTTCAGGTCATCTGCCTGCGTTGTCATTTCGTTGTATCTTTCCAAAAGCGTTGAGACATCATCTATGGCGTGGACGTTGACTGGCCCAAGTGCAGAAATCTCTTTCTTCAACTTGCCAATCGAAATTGACGCCTCTTTGATGTCAAAATCTGGACGCCTAAACTCCAAGCAATCTTGATATGTCAGAGAATATTCCTCATAAATCCGCTCTTGCATCGCTTCAAGTTCTGTGTCAACACGCTGCAAATTGGTTTCTTCACGATATTTCTTGTCGTTGACTTTGGCAATTTCCGCAACAGTGTTTGTCTTGTCGTCATCAAGTTTTTTGATGTTCGCCGAGATTGCAACTTTGCTGTTTTCCAAATCTTCACGCTCTTTTCTTATTTTCTGCAGGTTGTTTTTTGCCTCAGAAGGTTTTGCGTTTTCAATTTGTTGCCTTATCATCTCTTCTGCGCCAGCAATAAACTTCTCATTTTCAGCAAGGTGTGATTTGAGCGCTTCAATGTTTGACAGTTGTCTGTCTTTTTCAAGCAAAATTCTGTCAAGTTCGTCAGCATTTGCCTTCAATTTCTCTTCGCAAGATGCAATTTCCACCTTCACTGTGGTCATATTTGCCACAATTTCATCGCGCTCAGCGCGAATTTTGTTGTATCTCTCCTGCCTCTGCTTGATGAGAATGTCGGCATCTTGTTTGTTGCCACTGAGTGCATTTTGCATCAAGTTGACTTGCGAAAGTTCCCCTTCAATCATCTTCAACTTGTTTTCAACAGTGGTTTTTTCCATTTCAAAAGCAGATTTTTCGTCAGAAAGTTCGGCAATCTCCTTGCTGATTGCATCAAGTTTTTCTTGCTCTTTTGCAAGTTTGATGTCAAGTTCGTTTTTCTGCGCTTGCAAAATTGCCTCATTCTTTCGTGAGCCCTCCAAGTCCGCTTTGAGATAGTCAATTTTTCTTCGAAGTTCAACCTCTTTAAGTTGCATATCTTCAAGGTCGCTTGTCAGCGTTTCAATCTCCCTTTGACGCGAAATCAGATTTGCAGATTCTGACTTTTTGCTTCCACCCGTCAGTGAACCTTGCGTGCTGACAACATCTCCGCCGATTGTCACAATCCTGAATGAAAAACGATTTTCTCTTGCAAGATTGATTGCTGTGTCCATATTGTCAACAACAACCGTTCCGCCCAAAAGATTGCTGACAACATTGTCAATTTTTCTGTCATAAGAAATCAACTTGCTGGCAACGCCAAAAACACCCTTCTTTCCTGCCACGACGCGCTCATCAAGGTCACGCCTTTTCATACTTGAAATTGGAAGGAAGGTTGCGCGGCCATATTGGTTCTGTTTGAGGAAAGAAATCAAATCCTTTGCGCCATCTTCATCGTATGTCACAATGTTTTGCACAGCAGAGCCAAGTGCAATATCAATCGCAGTTTCATATTGTGCAGGCACTTTGATGAGGTTTGCAAGCACGCCAACCATTTTGCTGCGAATGTCAGAATTGCGCTCGCTTTCTTTCAAAATTTTTCTCACAGCCGGTGCATAGCCCTCAAACTCAGTCTGCATTTCTGTCAAAAGTTTTTTGCGGTTTTCATACACCTTGATTTGAGTTGAAAGGTTGTTTCTTTCAACTTCAAGTTCGGCAACACTGTTTGTGCCAACAAATATGCGCCCTGCAAGTTCTTCCGCTTCTGTTTTGATGCGGTCAAAGTCACTTTTTGAGGAAGCGATAACCGTTTCACTATTTTTTTGAAGTTTGGAAACATTTTCAAGTTTATATTCCACATCTGCAAGATTTTTCTCCAAATTCTTGCGGCTTTCAAGAAGAAGATTTTTTTCTGTTTCCAACCTTGAAACGTTGCTCTTCACATCACCAAGCGAGCCCAAAGTTTCAATGATTTTCTGTTGAGATTCGCCCGTCTGCGTTTCGCTCAAAGACATTTCATCAACAATGCGGAGATGTTTTTCAGAAAGTTCTTCATACGAAAGGTTCAGCGCATCCAAGCGTTCTTGCAGCGATTTCTTCTCTTGCGATTTCGCAGCCTCTTGCTCGTCGCTTGCTTCAAGAATTGCCTGAGCATTTGAAATGTCAAGGTTTATTCTGTCGTTTTCGCGGTTTGTGAAGTTGATTTTCTCGCGGACAACTCTGGTTTCGCCCTCTTGTTTTTCAAGTTCAACCGTCAGTTGCAACTCTTTGTCGTGAAGGCCAGAAATCTTTTTGTCATACTCAGACAAAAGGTCCATTTGTTGAGAATATTCCTGATTTTGTCGTTCCAAATCACTTTGACGCGCAAACATTTCTTCTTCAATCGCCTGCATTTTGGCTTTGATTTGTTCTTTGACCACGTGCGAATTTTCATACTGAAAAACATAGGCATTAACTTCCAAATCTTTCAGTTCGCCACGAAATTGGAGATATTTCTTTGCGTCCTCAGCCTGTTTTTTCAGCGGGCCCATCTGCCTTTCAATTTCCGCCGTGATGTCGTCAATACGCACAAGGTTGTCTCTTGTGTTGGCAAGTTTTTTCTCGGCCTCGTCTTTTCTGGATTTGAATTTAGAAATTCCAGCCGCCTCTTCAAACATAATTCTGCGTTCTTCCGGCTTTTCGTCCACGATTTCGCTGACCTTGCCCTGACTTATCACAGAATAGCCATTTTTTCCAATTCCGCTGTCAAACAAGAGGTTGTTGATGTCTTTCAGCCTGCAAGTGTTTTTGTTGATGAGATATTCACTCTCGCCCGAGCGATAGAGTTTTCGCGTGATTGACAGTTCGTCAAAGGCGATGTTGAAAAAGCGGTCAGTGTTGTCAAAAGTCAGTGTCACTTCGCAGTATGAAAGGCTTTTTCTTTTTTCTGTGCCTTTGAAGATGACATCCTGCATATTGTCACCACGAAGAGATTTGGCACTTTGTTCACCAAGCACCCAGCGGATCGCCTCCGAAATATTGCTTTTTCCGCAGCCGTTTGGGCCAACAATGCCTGTGAAACCGCCATTAAATTCGATGACAGTTCTGTCCGCAAACGATTTGAACCCAATCATTTCAATTTTTTTAAAATACATATTTTCACCTGCTATTTTTTTTGATGTTGAGGAAATTTTAACTCAAACTTCACATCATCATTCTTCAAAAAGTTTTTTGATGGCAACATATGCACAATTTTGCTCTGCCTTTGTTTTGTCCGCACCATAGCCGGTTGCAATCAAGTCCTCATCCATAAAGAATTTTGCCTGAAAACCAACCTCCGCTTTTGTGGTTTCATATTTCATCGCGCACTTGAAATTTGCCTGCACAAGTTCTTGAAGTTGCGATTTGAAATTGTCATCTTCGGCAGTTTCAAAATCGGCAATATGCAACTTGCCCACCACAAATTTTCTTGCACTTTCAAGACCGGCATCAAGATAAATCCCCGCGATGATTGCCTCAATGATGTCCCCTTTGATTGCCGTTGTCACTTTGCCTTTCAAACTGTTGCCCAAAATCACATCTTCGCCAAGTTGCATCTCGTCAAAACATTTGGCAAGATGCTCTTCCGAAACATAGTGCGCGCGCAAAACCGTGAGGTCGCCCTCGTGTTTGTCGCTGTGTTTGAAAAGATATTCCCCTGCCAAAAAATTCAGTATGCTGTCGCCCAAAAATTCCAAGCGTTGATAGTTGTCTTTTGACTTTGAAGGGTGTGTCAGTGCTCTTGTCAAAAGCGTTTTGTCAGAAAACTTAAAGTCCAGTTTTTGCTCAATCATTCTGCATTCACCTCACCATTCATTTCAAGCACGAGTTTTTCAATTTGCTCGTTAAGTTTGTTCTCGTGCAGTTTGACAACCTGCAAAATTGTGTTGCAAACAATCTCTCTGTTTGCCGAGCCGTGTGTTTTGACAACAAGTTTTTTGCAGCCCAAGAATGGTGCTCCGCCATATTTGTTGATGTCCATTTTCGCTTTCAAGCCCTTAAACTTTCCCATCATCAAAGCGCCAAGCATTGAAAACACATTCTTTTTTGCTTCCATTTTGATGAGTTTTGACATTCCACTTGCAACCCCTTCAACACTTTTCAAAAGAACATTGCCCGCAAAACCATCAGTCACAATCACATCAACATCGCCCGACATAACATCCCGCGCCTCAACATTCCCAACAAAATTGATTGGCAACTTTTGAAGAAGAGGATAAGTTTCTTTGGTCAATTCGTTGCCTTTATGTTCCTCCGTGCCATTGTTGAGAAGTGCAACTTTTGGCTCTTTTTGACCGGTCATAATTGAAGAGTATGCCGAAGCCATAATCGCGAAGTGCAAAAGATGTTCACTTTTGCAGTCCACATTTGCGCCACTATCACAAATCATAACAGTTTTGTCGTTTTTGATTGTTGGCAGAATTGGACACAGGGCTGGCCTTGAAATGCCCTTAATTCTTCCAATTTTCAAAATTGCGCCCGTCAAAACAGCACCCGTGCTTCCTGCCGAAACAAGCCCAACAACCTTGTCATCATCTTTCAAAACATCAAAAGCACGCACAAGCGAACTGTCTTTTTTTTGTCTTATGGCAAGCGTTGGCGCTTCGTTGTTTGAAATCACATCTTTGGCGTCAACAATCTCAATGCGCTCATTCCTTTCGCCCAAAATATCCTTGATTTTGTTTTCGTCACCAGTCAAAACAACGGTCAATTTTTTGTTTTTTGAAACCGCCAGCACAGCACCTTCCACAACTTCAAGTGGTGCATTATCTCCCCCAAAAGCATCGACAACAACTTTCATATTTTTCTCCTTGTTTTCTCGCATATATATTAAATAAAGCACAATATATAGTATAATATAGCAAACTTGCTCCACCAAAGTCAAAAAAATTCCATTAAAATCAAAGAAAAATGCTCATTTTGTCAGCAATTTGGCGGCAAACAGCAAAAAAACTCAATCACAAAAGCGGGTTCAGTTTGAAACAAAACCAAAAACAGCTCAAAAGAAAATAAAAAACATCTCAAAATGGCACATCATTTTAAACGGATAAATCACCTTAAAAGAAAAGACTTCACACAAGACAAATGATTTCGACAGAACAAATCCCCTCTAAAAAAAGACAATAAAAAAAACACCCGGAAAGGTGTTTTATTTCATTTTTTTGTGTCTTTTTTCTTGTCTTCAACAACAGTTTTGTTTTTATATGTTCCGCAGTTTTTGCAAACAGTGTGTGGTTTTTTAAGTTCGTGACATTTTGGGCATTCAACAAGAGTTGGTGCCTCAGCATTAAAGTTTGCGCTGTTGCGAGTGTTTCTTCTCTGTTTTGAAGTTTTATGCTTTGGAACTGCCATTTTTCTTCTCCTTTTTGTGCGATTTCAATTTAAACTTTTCAGATTACACAATATTTTATCGCAAAAAACAAACTTTGTCAAGTCAAATTCACTTGATTTTTGAAATTTTTGCGTTTTTTCGGCTTTTATGCCCTTGTTTTACGCTTTTTAAGCCCCTCAACAATGCGTTTTGTGTCACGCGCCATCATAAGTTCCTCGTTTGTTGGAATGATGAAAACTTTGATTTTCGACTTCGCTGTTGAAATTTCTTCAATCTCTCCACGATGGAAATTGGCGTTCTTTTTCTTGTCAAGCACAATGCCCAAATTCTCCAACCCTTCACAAACTGCCTCACGGGTTTCTGCGCCATTTTCACCAATTCCTCCCGTGAAAACAACTGCATCACAATTGCCCAAAACAGCAAGATAACTGCCGATGTATTTCTTCACCGAATATGCAAGCATTTCAAGAGCAAGTTGGCATCTGTGGTCGCCCGCCTTTGCCTTTGCAATCACTTCGCGCTGGTCACTTGAAACGCCGGAAACGCCCAAAAGACCGCACTGCTTGTTGAGATAGGTCAACATTCCGTCAACATCAAGTTTTTTCTTTTTGCCAAGATATTGCACAACAGTTGGGTCAATGTCGCCCGAGCGAGTGCCCATCACAACGCCTTGAAGTGGAGTGAGCCCCATTGATGTGTCAACGCTCTGCCCGTTTTTGACAGCAGTGATGGAAGAGCCATTTCCAAGGTGGCAAACAATCACATTGACATCTTCCGGCTTTTTGTTCAAAACTCTGGCGGTTTCAAGCGTGATAAATCTGTGGCTTGAACCGTGCGCACCATATTTTCTGACATTGTATTTTTCAAAATCTTTATAATCGATGGCATACATAAACGCTTTTTCTGGCATTGTTGAATGGAATGCTGTGTCAAAAATCAGCACTTGTGGAACATTTGGCATCGCCTTTGCGCAAGCCTTTGCACCTTTCGCGTTTGCAGGATTGTGCAGCGGTGCAAGGTCGTCAAGTTTTTTGAGGTTTTTCAACACTTCATCTGTCACCAAAACGCTTTCTTTGAAAATCCAACCACCCTGAACAACACGGTGTCCAACAGCCTCAATTTCGTCAAGGCTCTTCAAAACGCCATATTCTTTGTTTGTTAAAATTTCAAGCACTTTTGAGATTGCTTCGTCGTGGTTTTTTGCCCCTTCAAAAGTTTGCACTTGTCCATTGTGCTTATATTCAATCACCGGTTTTGGCAGACCAATACGGTCACAAACACCTTTTGCAAGCACCTTTTCTGTTTTCATATCAAGAAGTTGATATTTCAATGACGAACTTCCTGCGTTGATAACCAAAATTTTCATTTCTTTTTCTCCTCATTTTTTGATTTTTGTGTTTTTGTTGATTTTTTCGGCTCAGGTTTTGCTTTTGTCTTTGACAGTGCGGCCGTTTTTTGTTCCACAGCCACTTTTTGCGCCGCGACAGGTTTGGTTTTTTGCTGTTTCGACGGCTCTGCGTTCACCTTTTGCGGTTGTTTTTCTTCTTTCTTTTCAGGGTTGCTTTGAGTGTCTTCACATTGAAGAGCGGTGATTGCCGCAGCAAGCACGATGTCATTTATGCTGCACCCTCTTGAAAGGTCATTGACAGGTTTGTTCAAGCCTTGCAAAATTGGGCCAACCGCATTCAATCCCCCAACATATTGCAACGCCTTGTAGGTGATGTTCCCCGCCTGAATGTCAGGGAAAATCAACACATTTGCACTGCCTTTCAGCGCACTGTTTGGTGCTTTGATTTGTGCCACATTTGGCACAAGCGCAGCATCAAATTGCAATTCGCCGTCACAGACAACATCCTTATGCATCTTTGCAAATTTTTCGCTTGCCAATCTCATTTTGTCAACAGCCTCGCTCTTTGCACTGCCCTTGGTGGAATAACTCAAAAACGCCACTTTTGGCAAAATTCCAAACTCTTTGGCACTTTCAACGCTTTGGCTTGCAATTGTGCAAAGAGTGTCCGCATCTGGATTTTCAATCACACCACAATCCGCCAGCACAAGAGGTTGATTTTTCAAAAATTTGTTCTTTCCAAAAAGAAGGAAAAAGGACGAAACAGGCTCATTTTTGTTTTTGCTTTTGATGATTTGAAGCGCTGGTCTGATTGTGTTTGCTGTCGAGCACTCCGCCCCTGCAACCATTCCATCCGCATAGCCGCACTCAACAAGAAGCGTGGCAAAATAGTATGGGTCTTTTTCAAGTTCGTCTGCCTGCTGCAAAGTCAGCCCTTTTGCCTTTCGTTTTTCATAGAGTGCCTTGACAAGTTTTTCGCGCTCTGGAAAGGTGACCGGATTGACGATTTCAAATTTTTCAAAGGCTTTATTGCGCAAAATCAAAGCGCTTGCGTCGCCGACAAGCAACACTTTGACAATATGTTTCTTTTGCAAAATTTTGACAGCCTCAAAGGTGCGGTCGGAGAAACTGACCTCAGGAAAAACAATCGTTTTTTGTCGCTTTTTTGCTTTGTTTATGATGTTTTCAATTTTAAACATAAAACCTCTTCTTTTTTGATGTTTTGGCAAATAAAATAAAGCAAAAGTTGTCCAAAACACCGGTTGAAAATAAGTATATTTTCATTTTAAACAATCTTTGATGCAAAAGTCAAACAAAAAACAAAACAAACAAATCTTTAAGAGAAAAAAACGCTAAAAAAGGAGAAGAAAAAATAAGACAAGCATTCAAACAAAGACTTTCAAAATTTTTTGACAAGCAAAATTTCGTTGCATTGTTTTTCACAGCGTTGATTTTGTTTTTTCTTGTTTGTATGATTTCCGCCCCTGCAAAATTCATCAAAAGTGCCCTTGATGGCGTTTCTGCGTGGGCATTCAATGTGTTGCCAAGCGTCTTGCCCTTTATGTTTTTCACAAAAGTGCTTTCTTCGCTCAATGTGATGCCAAAACTCACCGCACCTTTTTCGGCGGTCAGCGAAACTCTTTTCAAAACTCCGCCAATTTCAATTTACGCCTTCACAATGGCGGTGCTTTCCGGCTATCCTGTTGGTTCAAAGATGGTTGCCGACCTTTATGTGACGCGTCAAATCACCCAAGAGGATGCATTCAAGATGTCTGCGTTTTGCTCAACTTCTGGGCCAATGTTCATCGTTGGTGCGGTTGGAGTTGGAATGTTCCACAGTGCGCGACTTGGCTACATTCTTTTTCTCAGCCATCTTTTCGGCGCCGCCCTGAACGGTATTATGTTTCGAAACCTCAAAATAAAGGCGGAAGAACAAAACTCCCAAACAGCAAAAACAGAACTGCCCAACACCCCAGCCCCAAAGGCAGAACAATCAAATCGTCAAGCCACAAAAGCAGAACAGCCGCAAAAATTCAACCTTGCCGATGTCGTCACAAATTCAACACTGTCAATTCTTTCGGTTGGCTGCATCATCACAATTTTTTTCATCGTGATTGAATGTTTTTCGCCGATTTTTTCGCTCTTTCCTGCAAGTGTTTCCGCTTTCTTGGAGGGCCTTGTGGAAATCACCAGAGGAGCGCTTTCGTTGTCCAAACTTGGCAATTTGCATCTTGCGGTGGCAATGTGTTCGTTTGTGGTCAGTTTTGGCGGAATATCAACAATTTTGCAATCTCTGACAATGCTGAAATCTGTCAATATGCCCGTCAAGTTGTTTGTTTTCCAAAAGTTTATGCACGCAGTTTTTTCAACAGCAATCACCCTCATCCTTCTTGCATTTTGACATCATCTTGAAAGGAAATTTTTTCAAAAAAACATATCACTTTTCAAGACCCAAGCAACAATAAAACAAAATTGCAAAAACAAAACACAAATGGCAACAATGAAAAAATAAAAAAACACAAAATAAAACAAAATGAAAGAGCAAGCAAAAAATTCAAAAAAGAAGCAAAAAATCAATCACAAAAACAATCACAATAACAAAAAAATCCACAATATATGTGGACTTTTTTTAAGTTGACTTTTTTCAAAAAGTTTTTCCATCAGCACCATGATTTTCTTCTCTCATTTTGGTGAATGTTTCTCCAAGGCCAACTTTGACAAGATTGCAAAAGGCGATATAGTTGTCATTTTCCTTGTTAAACTCTTTGCCGTCAGCAAAGCGAAGTTCTCCAATGGACGGTGTTTTGCCTTCTTTGATTTCAAGCAAGCGATCACCAAGTGTTGAAAGGCAATCAAACAAATTGGCACAAACAGCCACCATACTTCCGTATGGTCCAACATTAAGCATTGTGGCAACTCCTTTGCCGAAATTTTTCACAGCCAAGAAAGACACCGTGTCATTCTCTCCAACGCAAACATAGTCGTCGTCAACAGGCACAATAATTTTTTGTGGCAGACCCATTGTTTCTTGATCTTTAAATTCTTTTCCGCTTCCAGCATAGAGGTTTGCAAGCAATTTTGCGACAGGTCGGATTTTTTCCATATTTTCTTTTGTCATATCTTTGCTTGACATCAAAAAGTCGTCTTCAATAAGCACGGACAAGAGCTCGTCACCTTGAACAAGTTCATAGAAATCATTTCTGTCTGAAAGGTTAAGCCCCTGCGAGCGCGCTTTTGCATACATATATCTATACACAGTTTCCTTAAACTTTTCCGTGGAAAACAATATGTCAGACACCTTTTCGAAAAACAGCCCCTCGCCCGAGCATTCACCCGAGTGGCAAACAAAATTTTTGCCAAGACATCCAATCACAATTGAGCCGTTCTTCCAATCAAAATCATTCTGGTTCATATTCGCCCCCTAAAACAAGGAAATTATACCATATTTTCGTCATATTGTCAATACCCATTTTTTGAAGTAGTGCCCATTTTTGAAAGAGATTGCCAAAACGAAATCTCGTGTCCAAGCAACCGTCATAAGAGAAGCAAAAAAGAAGAATAAAAAAGAAGGCTTTTGCCTTCAATTTTGCAGTTTTGAAATTTCTTCTCTTGCAAGAGCATCACACCGATTGTTTTGCGCGTTGTCGCTGTGTCCCTTGACCTTGTGGAAACGCACATCAAGTTTTTCTGTCAGCAACAGCAGCCTTTGCCACAAATCCTTGTTTTGCACCTCCGAGTTGCCAGATGTTTTCCAGTTGTTGTTTTTCCAATTTTCAATCCAACCCTGCAAAAACGCATTGACAACATATGCGCTGTCACTGAAAACCTCCACAGGCTGACTTCCTTTGATGCTTTCAAGCCCCATAATCACCGCCAAAAGTTCCATACGGTTGTTTGTGGTTTGGCTCTCCCCACCAGAGAGCACCTTTTCCTTTCCCTTATATGAAAGAATTGCCGCCCAGCCGCCAGCACCTGGATTTCCAGAGCAAGCACCATCTGTGTAAAGCACCACGCTGTTTTCGTCATCCACTTTTGCAACTGTCTCTTCGGAAAATTTCAGTGTGTTGCAAACCTTTTGCAAGTCCTCTCCGCCACCGGAAAGCACAGGAAATTCAAAGGCATTGTCGCCAAACTTTCTTGGAACAAGATGAATATGAAAATGCATCAAGTGCGGGCCAGCCGCCTTGCCTGTGTTGTTCACAAGGTTCCAGCCGTCAAAGCCGCAATCTTTGACATAGTGATTTCCAACCTTTTTGACCACCTCAATCACGCGACAAAGAGTGGTGTTGTCACAAGTCATCATTGTGTCACAGTGTTTCTTCGGCACAATCAAGGTGTGACCATAGGCATCGTTGGAAATGTCCAAAAACGCCATCACAAAATCGTCCTCATAGATTTTGTATGAAGGCAACTGCCCTTCAATAATTTTGCAAAAAACGCAATCTTTCAAATTTCACCTCAAAATCATTTATACATTCGATAGCATCCCACAGCAAGCACTTTTGGCCCTGTGTGTGTCGCAACGGAAAGCGAAAGTTCATCAACATAATCAAAAACAACATCTTTGAAAGTTGCCTTGATTTCGTTTGCAAACTCTTTGGCAGCATCCAAATTGCAGGTGTGTGCAACAGAAATGTGCATAACCCCCTCACGAACAAATTTGGCAAATCTTCCTTCCAAATCCTTCTTGATTGCTTCAATCATTGTTTCTTTTGCGCTTTTGATGTTTCTCACTTTTGCAAGTTTGTCAAGTTTTCCGCCCTGAATTTGCAAAACAGGCTTAATTCCAAGAAGTGTGCCAATCGCGGCTGCGGCTGGCGTCACTCTTCCGCCCTGTTTGAGATATTTCAACGTGTCAACAAGAAGATAGATTGAACTGTCCAAAGCGGTTTCTTCAAGCCACTGCTTGATTTCCTTTGCGGACTTTCCATCCTTGACCATATTCATCGCGTCAGCAACAGAGCCTTTCATTGAGATGGAAATTCTTCTGTTGTCCACAACCTGCACTTTTCCGTCAAACTGTTGTGCAAAGCCGAGCGCAGTTTCGCAACTTTGTGAGATGCCGCTGGACATTGGAATATGCACAATTTCGTCATATTCTTTCAAGATGTCTTTCCAAAGGTCAACAATTTTGTTTATGTTTGGTTGCGAAGTGGTTATTCTTTTTTCAGTTTGCTGAATTTCATAAAATTTTTCCTGTGTCAAATTGACACCCTCAAAAAACTCTTCGCCGTCAATGATGAAAGGCATAGGTATCAAAAAACAGCCAAGTTTTTTTGCTTCTTCTTGCGATATGCCGCTGTTAGTGTCGGTGATAACAGCAACTTTTTTCATAAGAGAGCCCTCCGAAATCAAAAATTTTCAAGTTGATTATATCATAAAGATTTCCACTTTCAAAATAAAAACTTAAAAAATTTAAAATATTTTTTTTGAGCCGTCAACAAATTTTTCAAATAAAAACAAGCCAAATCGGACAAAGTTGAAAAAGTTTCAACTCAAAATTTTTCCAAATAAAAAATCTTAAAAACAGAATACGCCAAAAAACAAAATGTGGCAAACGCTTTGAGAACATAAACCACCGAAAAACACAAAAATTCTTCCAAACGAATGCGAAAAATTTTAAAATTGACAAATTCTCTTGCAAATGAATAGACAAAACTATGTTCACCATAAGTGTTTGTTTGATTGTGAAAAACGAAGAGCATCATCTTGCGCGCATATTGGAATGTGCAAAAAAGTTTGCGGACGAAATCATCGTTGTTGACACAGGCTCAACGGACAAAACAAAACAGATTGCCCTTGCCCACACGCAAAAAGTTTTTGACTTTGAGTGGTGTGATGATTTTTCAAAGGCACGAAATGCAGCTTTTTCGTATGCCACCAAAGATTTTCAAATGTGGCTTGATGCGGACGATTTCATCACAGACGAAAACATCAAAAAACTGTGCGACCTGAAAAACTCCAGCCAAGATGCAGATGTGTTTATGTGCAAATATGTCTATGACAACCTGGCATATTTCCGCGAGCGTCTTGTCAAGCGCGAAAAAAATTTCAAATGGGAAGGTTTTGTGCACGAAGTGATTGTTCCACGCGGCAAAATCGCATATCTTGACATTGAAATTTTGCATCAAAAGCACGCCAAACCGGACCCCGCGCGCAACCTCAAACTCTATCAATCCGCGCTCAAAAAAAATGTCAAATTCACCCCTCGCGAGCAGTATTATTACGCCCGAGAACTATATTACAACGGTAAACATATCAAAGCCATTGAAGCGCTGCAAAAATATCTCAAAATGGCAGACAAATTTCCGCCCGACCATCTCGGCGCACTCATACTCTTAGGCGATTGTTCCTCTGCACTCAACCAGCCAGAGCAAGCACTTTCCGCTCTTTTTCAAGCAGTGCAAATTTTTCTTCCAACAAGCGAAGTATGTTGCAAAATTGCACACATTTTTGACCAAAAAGGCGAAACAAAAAAAGCGGTTTTTTGGTTTAAAGCCGCTCTTCAGGCCGAGAAACAAACATCTGGATTTGTCCTTAAAGAATATGAAGAAGTCATTCCGTGCATCGAACTGTCACGATTGCTTTTTTCGCAAGATTTTCCGCAAGCAAAGGCCTTTCATATGCGCGCAAAAAAGGCTATGCCAACTCATCCGGCAGTCATCTTCAATCAGCAATTTTTTGACTGATATTTTTCCATTTGGCAATTTTTGTTTTTCAAAAAATTTCGCTTTTTTTCAGACAATCCCACTGATGTTTCCATCAGCATCCATTTTCATTCCAAGATAGTTCGATTTTTTTGCCAGCCCAGGCATCAGCAAAATGTCCCCAGCAATCGCAACAATCATCTTTGCTCCACTGCGTATCTCAATGTCAGTGATGTGAAAAACAAAGCCTTTTGGTGCTCCAAGCAGGTTTTTGTCCGCAGAAAACGAAAATTGCGTCTTTGCGATGTTCACAAAGAAGTTTGAAAATCCAAGTTTGTTTGCCAACGAAATTTTTTCTTTTGCCGCATCTGAATATTCCACCTTTCCTGCCCCATACACCTTTGTGGCAATTTTTTCAATTTTTTCACAAATGGTGTCGTCAAGAGAATAGACAAATTTTGGCTTGCTTTTTCTTTCGCTTGCAAGCACTGCAAAAACACTTTTTGCAAGGTCTGTGCATCCCAAACTTCCTTCCTCAAAGCCATTGGCAATTTTCGTCACAACACCCTCTTTTTTGCATAGGTCTTCAAGAAGTCCAAGTTCTTGTGCATCATCATCACCGTGCCTGTTGAGCGCAACAATCGTTTCCAGCCCAAAAACATTTCGGCAGTTTTCAATATGTTTTTTCACATTCTCAAAACCTTTCAAAATGTCGCCGCCGCCTTGCTCCTTCACAACCTTAAGCGTCACAACAAGCACAACAGCATCTGGCGTTCTGCCCAAAATTCTGCACTTGATGTCAAAAAACTTTTCAGCACCCAAATCGCTGCCAAAGCCCGCCTCGGTCACACAAATTTCACTGTTGGCAAGAGCATAGTTTGTTGCCACAACACTGTTGCACCCGTGTGCAATGTTTGCAAAAGGCCCAAGGTGAACAAGCGCCGGACTGCCCTCCAGCGTCTGCACAAGGTTTGGACAGAAGGCATCCTTAAGCAGAATTGCCAAACTGTCAACAACTCCAAAATCCCTCGCAAAAAGAGGTTTTCCACTTTTGGTCATCGCAACCAAAATGCCGCCAAGATTTTGCTTCAACTCCTCAAAATCCCGTGACAGCGCCATAATTGCCATAATCTCACTTGCCGCAGTGATGACAAACCCCGTTTCAACTTTTTCTTCGCCAATAAAATATGAAATTCTTCTTAAACTGCGCTCGTTGAGGTCAAGACATCTTTTGACATAAATTTTCTTTGTGTCAACGCAAAATTCGTTCCCTTGAAAGATGTGATTGTCAAGCACCGAAACAAGAAGATTGTTTGCCTGAGCAATCGCGTGGAAATCGCCCGTGAAATGAAGATTGATTTGGTCAGCAGGAAAAATTTGGCTTTTTCCACCACCTGTCGCACCACCCTTTATGCCAAAAACGGGTCCCATTGATGGCTCTCGCAGTGCCAGAAAGGTTCTGTGCCCAAGTTTGTTGAGGGCATCAGCCAACCCGATTGAGATTGTTGTTTTTCCAACCCCGCTTTTGTTTGAGGTCATCGCGGTCACAAGCACAAGTTTGCCCTGTTTTTGATTGCTGACAAATGGTGCAACTTTTGCAACATAGTCATCTCTCATTGATATGTTTTCAATTTTCCATCTCTTTGCAAAATTTTCGATTTTTTCCACAATCACGCCCTCCTCATTCACTCTTCTTCGGCATTTTTGTATGTCCAATCAAATATATCACACATCCCAGACTTTTTCAAAACAAAAAGCGATGAAATTTTTGCAGAAAAGAAAAATCAAAGCAAAGCACAAAAACAAAACAAAAAATCATCATAGAAGAACATAAAGAAAGTCGACAAAAAGCCAACTTCAAAGCATTCTTGGCAACAAAACACTCTTGGCAACAAAAAAACACTGCCCATTTTGGCAGTGCTGTTTGAAATTAAGGTTTTTCACATACCTCTTCCGTCACCATCAGCACAAGTTTTTGGTGCTTTTGGTTTTTCTCCATAGACCTCAACATTTTGATTGAAGCCGATTTGCAGAAGCAGAATTTCAACATTTTTGTTTTCCTGACGAACTGATGAGAAAAATTCGGTTGCCTCTTCTCTGACATCAGCCTCAAGGATGTCATCATCTTCATCTCGGCAGGAAACTCCTGATGTGAGGAACATCGTTTTATCTTTTCCAACAGGGCTGATGCCATTGTACAAAGCCCGCTTGGCATAGTTTTCGTACATCAAATCTTTCTCGCTTTGATTTGGCTCATAGCAATATCTAAGTCCCATATCTCTCCTCCACTCAATGATATAATAACCAAAATTTCGACAAAAGTCAATAGCCTTTAAAAAAAAATTTGAGATTTTTCAAAATGAACAGAAATCATCAAAAATCAACGTAAAAAAACAAAAATCAACCCAAAAAACATCACGCAAAACAATACCACCAAAATTGCAAAAGAAAATTAAAAGAAACAAACAAAAAGAAAATCGACTGCAAGAAGCGGAAGTTGAAAAAAAGGCGAATAAATCATCAAAAGAACATATTAAAAAAAAACAAAAACTAAAACTGAAAAAAAACACAAAAAAGGTTGATTTTTTGCTTTTAGGTGTGGTATAAGTATTATTGCAAAAACCGATGCAGAGGTGTCCGAGAGGTTTAAGGTGCAGCCCTGGAAAGGCTGTGTGTGAGAAATCACACCAAGAGTTCGAATCTCTTCCTCTGCGCCAGAAAGATTGAAACAAACTCAAGAAAAATAGAGTTTGTTTTTTATTGTATAGAAAAATTGTATAAAAATTTTTTTAATAATTATCATAAAGAATTTTAAGAAAGTTGCATCTTGATTGAAAACATCAAATTCCCAAAAGAAAAATCAACAAAAAAGAAAAGCACAAAATTTGTGCTTTTTCAATATGTGGTGTATTATGCACTGCATACCACACCATAAGTTGTGGTGGTATGCAAACTTTTGTAAAAAATGCTCACCACTTTGTGTCAATAATTCCACCGCCAAGACAAGTGCCATCTTCCAAATATAGCACAACAAATTGCCCTTCAGTTATGGCACGCTGTTTTTCGAAAAAATCAACTTTAATTGTGTCATCGCCCGTGACCACAACGTGCACTTTTTGGTCTGGTTGACGATAGCGAAATTTTGCAAAGCAATCAAATTCTTTTTCTTTTGGTTTTTCTGGAATGAAGTTGAAATTTGTTGCAGTAAGCCCGCTTGAAAACAATTCTTCACACTCGCCCTGACTGACATACAAAATGTTTTTTTCAAGGTCTTTTTTCAAGACAAACCATCTCTCACCGTTGCCATCCGACCGCCCGCCAAGATTAAGCCCTCTTCGTTGCCCAATCGTGTAATACATCAACCCCTCGTGCTTGCCAACAACTTTGCCATCAAGCGTGCAAATGTCGCCCGCCTGCGCTGGAAGATATTGTTTCAAAAATTTGCGAAAGTTTCTTTCGCCAATGAAGCATATCCCAGTTGAATCTTTCTTCTCAGCAGTTGACAAACCAAGTTCTTTTGCAATTTTTCTGACTTCTTTCTTTTCAATGTCAGCAAGCGGAAAAAGCACCGAAGAAAGTTGATATTGCGAAAGTTGATTCAAAAAATATGACTGGTCCTTGCTCAAATCCTTTGCTTTGGCAAGATAGGTCTTTCCATCTTTGGCATATGTTTTGGCATAGTGCCCCGTTGCAATCATATCTGCACCAAGCGCCTTTGCTTTCTCCAAAAATGGCCCGAATTTGATTTCACGATTGCACAAAACATCCGGATTTGGCGTTCTTCCTGCCTTATATTCGTCCAAGAAGTATTGAAACACCCTTTCATAATATTCCTTTGCATAGTTCACAGAAAAATATGGGATGCCAATCTTTGCACACACACGCTTGACATCTTCAAAATCCTCTTCTGCGGTGCATTCATCTCCCTCTTCCCAATTTATCATAAACAGTCCAACAACATCATAGCCCTGTTTTTTGAGAAGATATGCCGCAACTGACGAGTCCACTCCGCCCGAAATTCCAACAACAACTCTCATTGTTTTCTCCCATTCTTTTCGCTTTTTTCGTTCTTTTTGCTTTTTTCACCACTTTGGACTTTCACGGTTTTTCCGTCTTTTTCAGTCTTTTTGCCCATTTCTTCTTTTTTGCTTTCAGTTTTTGATTGTTCTTTGTCTTGTTCTTTTGCTTGTTTCTTTTGCTGTTTTCTGCTTTCCTTAAGTTTTTGTTTTTCTTCCTTTATTTCAGCTTTCAGCGCGTCATATTCCGCCTTTATTCCGCTCTTTTCCGCTTCCAATTTGACGGTGTCGACAATCACTGGCACTTTAAATTTCCTGGAAATAACGTATGCCACACTGACAAGATATGCAAAAGCATAGATGCCAACCGGCAAAAACATCAGTTCTGTTTGGCTTGTGAATTGGTTGAAAATTGTGCAGAAAACGAGATAGACAAAGCAAGCGGAGTTTAAAATCCCCTTGACATATTTGCCCGTGTAATAATAATGTCCCCCAAAAATGCCAAGCAACAGCGTGTATGCCAAAAGTTTCCAAAAATTCACATCTTTAGGCAAAGTGGAAGTGTAAATCACATAGTCACTGTCAAAATGGCGAAGTTTTTTCTTTGCTGCCTTGTTTGACGCATATTCAAGACGCGAAAAAAGCAAGTCGCATTCCTCACATCTTTCTTGATTTGGAAGGCACTTGTTCCCACATCTTGGGCATCTTTTATATTTTTTCGGCTTTTTCTGAAACTTCATTTGTATTGATTTTAAACAATTTTCATCCCAAATGTCAAGTTTTGCACATCAGTTTTTCAAAGCCGCACCTTTTTTGATGGTTGGCAAGTTCAAATGAGGAATGGTTTGTTGAGTTCAAATGTCAATTTGTGCTGACAAACGCTTTCCCCAAACAAAACTTTTCTTCCACACTCCGCCTCCGCTGCTTTTCTTTATCGCGCACTCTTTGTGAAAAGCGCAGTCGATGTGAAATGTGAAACAAGTGAGAGTTTTGCCGCTTTCTCTCTCACGATGCAACACTTTTCAACTTGTCACTCGCTCGGTTGAAATAGACAAAAGATGGCTTGTCGTCAGGGACATAATGCAACACAAACTCAAAACATTCTTTGGCGTATTTATAATTTTTTTCGTTATAGGCCCTCACTCCTGCCTCAAACTTGTTTTTGAGTTTTTTCAGTTTTTCCCTCTTGTTTTTTGGATAATAGTTCAAACTTTCAAACAGTGGCACTTGCACCCCATCTTCAAGCGAAAGCGCTCCACAATAACGATGCTCAAACTCAAAATTTTGCGGAAGTTCGTTCAGTGAAGACTTTGCAATCAGCAGTTTTGTGCCAATAAACATATTGATTTCCTCCATCTTTCCCGCCAAATTCACGACATCACTGATGATTGTCGGGCTTTTGCGCTCTTCATCTCCCACAATTCCGAAAATGATTTCTCCGGTGTTGATTGATATGCGTGCATCAATGGCAGGAAGTTCTTTTTGGCTTTTGTTTTTCACATCAATAGCGCGAAAAATCGCGTGTGCACACTCAATGGCATCTTGTGGCTTGGAAAACACCGAAAGCACTCCGTCACCAAGATATTTGTCAATGAAACCGTCATATCTTCGAATGAGCGGCGCAACCGTTTTGAGATAGGAGTTGATATAGTTGAAATTTTCTTCCAAACTCAAACTGCGGCTTATGTTTGTGGCACTTTTAAGGTCGCAAAACAGTGTTGTGGCGTTTTTCTTCACCTGATTGCCAAGTTCAAGTTCTTCAATGCTTGTTTTGCCAAGAAACTTGAAAAATTGCTTTGGAATGAATTTCTGTGCTTCCAAATTTGTTTGTTTGATTTTGTTTTCTTTTTCCTTGATGTTGTAATTTATCTTATTAAGCGAGTTTTCAATCTGCTGAAATTGTTTCCCGCCGCCAACCTTATAGTCGTCCATTTTCAGCCTTCCATCACCAAGTTTTTGTGTTGCTCTTTCCACTTTGGCAAGCGGCCTGCACGCAAAAAGCACAATCACAAAGAGCGCAACAAGATAGACCAGCGTCAAAAGCCCCGCCCAAAGCAAATTGTTGTATGCCTTCTCGGTTGTTGCGATGTTGAGAGTTGCGCGCACAGCCTCCGCGGTGACCCCTGTCATATTTTTCACGCTGACGATGTAGGTCATCCCAACCGCGTATGTCAATGTGAGCGGCGCAATCGATAAAAAAATCATATTTGACAGCCTTTGCGTTTTCAAAAATCGGAGAAAAACAATCCCCAGAAGGATGTTAAACACAATTTGCAATGCAAGGTCCACCCAAGCAAGCGGCGTGAATGCAAATTCAAAACCCTTCCCTGTTGGAACGATTGCCGAAAGAAGATTTGGCGTCAAAACAAAGGTTGGCACTGCCAGAGCGATTGTGACGATAATCAAAATTTTTGTTGATGTTCTCATAGGCATATTTTGAGAAAGTTTCAAATTTGTATGCAAAAGCAGAAAATTTTTCTTGAAAGAATGGTCAAAAAGTGGAAAATTTTTGAATATTTTGTCGAAAAACTGCCCACAATAAGCACAAGACAAAAAGGAGAGATATGGAAGAGAAAGAAAACCTTGAAAAATATTTGAACGCAATCTATCAGAACACGCGCACAGCAATTCAGTCCATTGAGGACATTTTGCCAAAGGTGTCGGATGGCGATTTTGTGGAGGAACTCTCACGCGAAGAGGACGAATACAACTGCCTTTCAAAAGAGTGTGAAAATTTTGCGAAAGCGGAGAAAATTGAGGACATAAAGGACAACAACTGGATTGAGAAGGCAAAACTTTGGAGTGCAATCAATATGGGCACGATGATGGACAAATCCAGCAGAAACATCGCAGAAATGATGCTTATGGGCACATTTATGGGCATAATCACCCTCATCAAAGACAAAGATGACCACAAAAATGTTTCGGCAGAACTTGATGAAATCGCGGAAAAACTCTATCAGTTTGAGCGAAAAAACATCGACCGCCTTCTTCCATTTTTGACACAAAACTAAGAAAAAGAGAACTCACTTGAAGATTGTTTCAAGTGTGGTTTCATATGGAAAATTCAAACAAAGTTTGATCACCATTTTCTCGCTGAGATTGACAACTTTTCCGCTGTCAAAACAAACGCAAAACAGCACTGTTTTGTCAGTTTGCATTTTTGCAAGCAAATCTTTCAGTGTGACGGTTGAATTGACGCAGAAAATTTGCGGTTTGACAAAATTTTTCAATCGTTTTTGAAAGATGTTGATTTTTTCGTATTTTGAAACAAACTTCAAGTCCAACATTCCAAGCCCAAGAAAGAAAGCAAACAGAAAATAGGTCGGATTGAAATTTATGAAGCAAAATGCCACAAACAGCACAAAGAAAAAAATTGTCAAAACAAAATTGAAAATCAGAGCGATTTTTTTTGCTGTTTCTTTTCCAAAAATCTGAGATGACGCCGACACAAAAACGCGGCCACCATCAAGAGGATAGGCAGGAAGAAGATTGACCAGTGCCAAACAGACACTGATTTTCACAAACACATCGGAAAACATAAAGGCAGACGGGAAAATCCACCATATTCCCACCACAAAAAAGGCGGAAACAAGATTGAAAATTGGACCTGCAAGCGCGATTTTGATTTCGTCTTTTTGGTCAAAATTTTGTCCAAAATATGACAACGCAACACCATATGGTGAAATTGAAAAAGTGGACAAGCGATAACCCAACTTTTTTGCCACCAAAAAATGCCCCGCCTCGTGAATGACGATGGCAAGAAGATATGACACAGCGTCAAAAATGCCAAGCACAAGCAAAAGCCACAACCAAATCAAGATGCCAACAGGATGAATGGCAAATTTTTTGTTTTGAAAAAATTTCAAATTCCCCTCACAAATCAAGATGTCAAATCATATTGTCAAATCAGCCACCATTAAAACCGAAAACTCAAATCGCTCTTATGAAAACTCAGAAAATCATCAATCAAAATTGGATTTTGCCCCAAAAAACTTAAATGTCAAACAAAAACTCGGCGAAAAGCACAAAAACCGCAACAGCACAGCAGCAGCACAGAAAGGTGAAAATGACAAATTTTGGAGACAGCCTGTGTTTCAGTTTTTTCTGCTGATAGTTTTTTCCATATGATTTTTGCTTGTCCATATGCCCTATTTTATGTTTTTCTCACCTGAAAATTGCCAATTTTTGACGCATTTGGCAGGCAAAAATTCACAAAGTCCACTTCTATCAGAAAAGTGCGAAAAACATTAAAAAACAAATAGAAAAAATATATGAAAAAAAAAGAAAAAAGAGCCACAACAAAGGCTCTTTATGTTGATAAAAACTTGTCAAAAAGACCGCCAAATTTTCACAAACTTTTATGCTCCCGTCACAGTTTGAACATCTGGTTCATCCTTCAAAAAGCCAGGAATTTCCTCCTCTTCTGGAAGTTTAAATTCGTTGTAAAGGCTGTCACTCTTTTCCTCTTCGCCCGTTTCAATCACCTTAATTCTCTCCAAAAGACCGTCATAGTCAGGCAGTTGCGCCAAATCGGTCAAATTGAAACGCTTCAAAAATGTTTCGGTTGTGCCAAAAAGAAGTGGCTTGCCAACCGCATCTTTTCGCCCAACAACTTCAATCATATTTTGGTCGGAAAGCACCTGAATGGCATAGTCGCACCCAACCTGACGGATGTCCTCAATTTCAAGTTTTGTGATTGGCTGCTTGTAAGCGATGATTGCCAATGTCTCCAAGGCCGCTCTTGTCAAGGACTTTTCTCGAATAGGGTTCAAAACGCCGGAAATAAGGTCAGCATATTGAGGATTTGACGCAAGTTGCACCTTGTTTTTGAAAAATATCAAATGAATGCCCTTTTCGTCACAGAACTCGGCTTTAAGTTCGTCCAACACCTTGTCAAGTTCTTTTTCCGTGATGTCAAGTTTTTCAGCAATAAAAGATTTTTCAATGCCCTCACCTGCAACAAAAAGCACTGACAAAACAATGTCTTTCAAGTTTTTTTTGAATTCCTTTTCCATTTCACACCTCGTTTGCCGTTATCACAATGTTTCCAAAAACTCCGTTTTGGATGACCTTCACAGTTTGCAGTTTCAAAAGTTCCAAAAGCGCCAAGAAAGTGTTGATAAGTTCACTTTTCGTCATTTGGTCATCAAAAAGTTCTTCAAACTCAAAGCGCTTTCTCTCTTTTGCAAAGTTTCGAATTGAAATGATTTTCTCCGCAACCGTGAACCTGTCCTTGACAATCTTCTTTGGCTGCTCGTTTTGAACGGCTTTTTTCAGTTCCTCACGCGTCATAAGCTTTGCAAAAGCGTCAAGAAGTTGGTCAAGCACCATATCTTTCATTATGATTTTAACCTTTTCCGTTTCTTTGCCCGGAGCGCGATAAAGTTTTCCAATGTCCTCAATTTCTTTCAGGCTCTTGCCGACCTCTTTGAAAAGTTCATATTCCTTCAATCTGCGGATGAGCATCGCGCCGTCATCTTCCTCATCAGGCTCTTGCTCTTTTTCAACAGGCAGAAGGTTTTTGGATTTCATTTCCAGAAGGATTGCCGCCACAGTGATAAACTCGCTTGCGCTGTCCATATCAACACTTTTGATGTCCTGCATATATTCAAGATATTGCCCCGTTATCTGTGCAAGCGACACCTCAGAGATGTCAAGTTTTGCCTCTTTAATAAGGTGCAGCAAAAGGTCAAGCGGGCCTTCAAAATTGTCCAACTTAAAATTCATTGAAGAACTTTGCAGGAGAATGTCACCCCCGCCCGATTGCGACTGCTGCTCGCTTGAAACTGCTTGATTTTCTGGCGTATCCATATTTGAATTATAACATTTATGCGCCAAGAAACGCAACTGTTTCGCACACAAAACAAACATTCTTAAAAGAAATGCAAACACCACTTGCACAGAGAATGTTGAGTTTTCCCCTCCCCATAAATGCAGTGACAACAAAAGCTTTTATGTCCGCCCAAGTGCAAAAACGAGAAAAGTTTTTGAGTTTTTAAGGAGCGAAAACTGAAATTTGGGCATAAAAGCAACAAAATTCCAAAAACCATTGACAGAAAAAGCATTTTTGTGATAAGATGATTTGGCAACGAAATTGAAAGCATTGGTGGCAAACGAGCCGCCTTGTGAAAAGTAAAAAAACAAGTTGCAAAATTGGAGAGTTACTCAAGAGGTCGAAGAGGCTCCCCTGCTAAGGGAGTAGGGTTGTAACAGGCCGCGAGAGTTCGAATCTCTCACTCTCCGCCAAGTGAAACTGATAAGAACACCTTATCAGTTTTTTGTTTAACTCTTTGAAAGTTTTTATGGAAAAACTTTCTCCGTCAAAGGCAAGTCATTCGGCATCACAGCACGAGCGACTTTTTGTTTGCATTAAATTTTTAAAAAACCTTGTAAAAAATTTTATTTTATGCTATAATGGTGATATGAGAAAAGCTGAAGAAATTAAATATGATGGTGATGGATTTCACCGATGTTACAAAAATGTCGGCATAATCGGTTCATTTGGCAAGCATATGCAAGATATAGCCAGAGCTAAAAGAGTTTTTGAACAAAATGGTTTTAAAGTTTTAGTGCCAATTGACACAGAGATATCCGATGAAAGAAGCATTCAGGGATTTTTAGTGCTCGAAAAAGACGCAGAGAAGCGCCCTAGGGATTTGGAACATTCTTATTTGTCAGCTCTTTTGAATTGTGATGTCGTATATGTCTGCAACAGAGATGGATATATTGGGAAAAGTGTCATGTTTGAAATTGGATTTTTAATGTATCCACAAAAAACCGACATCATATTTCAAGCCATGCCAACTGAATCATTACTTATTGATATGATGACAGATAGTGATGGAACTGTGCAAAACATAATGACGCCGGAGGAAGTTTGTGCTGCAATGAAGAAGTCGAACTATTACAGCCTTTTGGACACACAAAAATTTTTGCCGGGGCAAATTCCATCGGAAGCACATTACAGGGAAGGAGCTCCGATAGAGCATGAGAGATAGACGAAACTTTAAAAATAAACACCAGCCAATTTGGCTGGTGTTTTGCAAAAAGCGAAAGTTGGAATTGGTGCAATATAGTAAATTTATACTTTGATGGCATAATTTTAGTACGTATGACAACCTAGCTCTCCGCCAAGTGCAAATGATAAGAACATCTTATCAGTTTTTTGTTGTAAGTTCTTATGCAACCCCCACTCTTCCCGCCACAAATTAAAAGCACATCAAGATTTTTGATGCGTTTTTTGTTTTGATTTGCCAACAACTTTTGATATAATATATTGGAAAAACAAAGGAGTTTTGAAAATGTTGGAAATTGGAGTTAACACAAACAATGAGTGTGGAAAAGACGCAAAAGAAGTTTTGACAAACATCAAAAAAGCAGGTTTTGAGAATGTTATGGTGGCTTTCAAAGTTGGCAAGGCAGAGGAAACATTGAAAATTGCAACAGAACTTGGACTGAAAGTGCCATATGTTCATCTGACAAATTCAAACAATTTGTGGTCAAAAGGTGAAGAAAACAAATCTCTTATGGCAAATTTGAAGGAACAAATTGAACTTACCGCAAAATATAAAGTTCCGATTGCTGTTTTGCACGCAACCAGCGGCGGTGCGGATGAACTTGCCCTGCCACCAAATGAATTTGGGTTGAACTGCGTTTCAGAACTTGTTGCTTTTGCAAAAAAACACAAAGTGAAAATTGCTCTTGAAAATTTGGACCAGCCATCATTTAAGCATTTCAAATATGTTATGGACAACATTGACGACAAAAATTTGGGGTTTTGTTATGATGCAGGGCATCACCAATTATACATCCCAAAAATTGACCTGCTGCAAAGATATGGCAATCGCATTTTGGCGATACACCTTCACGACAATCTGATGGATTGGACATTTGGATATGATTGGACAAGAGATTTGCACAGACTTCCGTTTGACGGGAAGATTGACTACGACAAAATCATCAAAAATCTTGCCAAAACGCCATACAAAAATGTGGTTATGCTTGAACTGCACAAAGACAGTTGTGGAGAGCCAAGACTTTATGAAAAAATGGCAAACTTGGATTTTCTCAAAGAGGCAAAAAAGCGTGCAGAAAAACTCGCCGAAATGTTGGAACTTGCAAGAAAAAGCGGCAAATAACCCGCAACCCTTCGCCCACACCCCTTCCGCCACAAATTAAAAGCGCATCAAGATTTTTGATGTGTTTTTTGTTTTGACTTTTTATAAGATTTTTGCTATAATCCATTTTGAAGATTTTCATTATGCTTTATCAAGTGCTTTATGTTATAATATCATTGAAAGGAAATGCAAATGAACAGATTTGTTTATCTTGACAACAACGCAACCACAAAGATGTCCGCTGAGGTGCAAGAAAAAATAAAGCCATATTTGGACTTGCAGTTTGGAAATCCAAGTTCGTTGTATGCCATCGGCAAAAAAGTGAAAGAAGCAATCAGCGTTGCAAGAGAAAGTTTTGCAAGCCTCGTCAATTGCGACAGCAAAAACATCATCTTCACAAGCGGCGGCTCTGAAAGCAATTGTGCAGCCTTCAATTCTGCAATAAATCAATTTCCAAACAAGAAAAAATTTGTCACAACCAAAGTTGAGCACAGTTCCATTTTGGAATATTGCAAACTTCTTGAAAAGCGCGGCTGCGAGGTTGTTTATCTTGATGTTGACAAAAATTGCAAAATTGACACAAAGCAGTTGGAAAAAGAAATTGACGACAACACTTGTTTGGTTTCAATTCAGTTTGCCAACAACGAAGTTGGCACAATTCTTGTTGATGAAAATGTTGTGAAAACAATCAATAAATTGAAGAAAAAACACAACTTTTTGTTTCACATCGACTGCGTGCAAGGTCTTGGCAAGACAAATATTGATTTGAAAAAGTTGAGTGCTGATTTTGCTTCATTCTCTGGGCACAAAATCCATTGTCCAAAAGGCATTGGTGCACTTTTCGTCAAAAACACAAAAGCCTTCACCCCGCTCATTGCCGGGCATCAGGAATTTGGTTTGCGCGGAGGAACGGAAAATGTTGTTGGAATTGTTGCACTTGGGCAAGCCTGCTCCCACATCAAAGAAAATTCAAGTCAAACAATTTCCAAACTTGTGGAAGTTCATAACTATCTGGAAAACGAACTGCAAAAAATTGACGGGCTGACAATCAACTGCCAAAGCGTCACAAGAATTCCAAACACCACCAGCATAACTTTTGAAAAACACAGCGGCAATCAGATGATGTTTGAGTTGGAAAAAAATGGAATTTGTGTTTCCACTGGGTCTGCTTGCAACAGTGAAAGCAGCGAGCCAAGTTATGTTTTGACAAGTATGGGAATAAAAAATCCACAAAATACAATTCGCATCAGCATAGATGAAAACACGACAAACTCTGCAATAGACTATTTCATAAATTCGTTAAATTCCATAATAAAAGGAGGGAAATAATATGGAAAAATTAAAAAATCTTAACAAGGGGGGGGGGAATTGCTTAGATAGCGCGAAAAAAATCAAATTTTCAAGCGAGCAAATTTCAACTCTTCAAAAAATCGGACACGGACTTTTGATTTCTGCAAGCAAAGATGGGATGCCAAGAGGCTCAATTGTGGAGCCATCATTCTTCCTTGAAGATGAAATCGTGATACCTGTTGTCCAACTTTGCACAAGTTTCAAAAACATACAAGAAAACAAAAACATTTTTTTGCATTTTGTCAAAGAAAACAAAAAGGACTATGGCTGGTCAACGCAATATAAAATCTGTGCGATTGCAAAAATTGAAAAGGCCGGCAAACTCTTTGAAAAGGCAAAATTCTTTGAGGAAACCGAGCGCCTGCCAGAAGATATGAAAGTGCGAGCCATAATCCGTGCAAAAATCACAAAAATTGAGGTTGTTGAAGGCTGAAAGTTTGATGCGTAATCTCTGCAAAGAGTGCGTATGAAAATTATAATAAATCACAAAATATGCGACCAAGCCAGTGCGTGCGGCGGAATAAGCGTGTGCCCTGTTGGTGCTTTCACCTACAACGAAAAAACAAAAAAAATTGAAGTGGACAACGAAAAATGTATTGGATGTGGTGCGTGTGTCAGGTCTTGCCCAATTGGTGCGATTGGTCTTGCAAGAACGCCAGAAGAATATGAAGAACTGAAACAAGCCATTGACGATGACCCACGCAATCCAGAAGATTTGTTTGTTGACAGATTTGGTGGCGATATAATCAACGAAAATGTTATGGTTGAATTTAAAGATTTGGAAAAAATCATAGCCAAAGAAGACTGCCTTGTTGAAATTTTTGATGAAGACAGCATTATGTGCCTTTTGAAATCAATTCCATATCAAGAAATTTTGCAAAATTCAACTTTCAAAAAGTATTACAGATGTTTGGTGACAAAAAGCGATAAAATTGCAAAATACAAAGTGAAAGAGTTGCCAAGTTTGCTTTTATGCAGAGGTGGCAAGGTTGCGAAAGTTGTTGGCGGCTATTATGAAGAAAAGGACAAAGCCAAACTGTTCAAACTCTTGAAAATTTGATTGCGAAAAATTTCTTATAGGCAACTGACCCAAGCGGTCTACGATGTCATATCTGGACATTTTGCAAAACCTTCGCCTTCAAAAAATTGAAAAAGCCTGAAAGCAAAACGGTTTTCAGACTTTTTTCTTTTTATGATTGAAAGACCTTATTTTGAACAACCGAAGAACAATCCCAAGCAAATAAATCACCATCGCAAAAATCAGCAAAATTCGGCGCAATTCTTTGATGTGATGAATGTTGCCATACGGCTCGAAAAGTTGTTTGGCATCATAAAGAAACTTGCTGTTTTCCACCCCATCCGTTGCCTCACGCGTGGACAAAACAGAAAGCAAATCCCTCCCCGTTGTGTATGCGTCCGCAGTGCCATCAAACTCTTTGGAATATGAAAATGCTTTGTGCAGCACCACCGTTTCCAAAAGCGCGTTTTCTGGGATGTCCGCAGGGCTTGTCACATCACTGCCCAAGAAATCATAATCCAAACGAACTTTCATCACGCTGATGGTGTAAACCCCACTCTGCAAATTTTCAAACACAAAACGCCCGCCGTTTGAAATCGCTCCCAAATCAAATTTTGCGGGTCTTTGCTGCTCTGGTAACTGCACCAAAGCAACAAACTTTGTGTCAGTTTCCGCTTCCTCAGAAAGATTGAAAACATTGACTTGTGTGTGCAAATTTTCCTCCGAAAGAGTGACTTCAAATGTGGTGCTTTGAGGCTCATAAATTGTCATCAGCAACGAAGTGACAATATTTTCAACAATGGTCTTGCCGGTGTCGGTGTTTATCAGGTCGCCCGACCACTTGCCCTCCAAATCAATGAGGATGCTGCCCACCTTGCCTTTGCCATAGGTCCATTCGACATAAAGCGGTGCGCCGTTTGCAAGCAGAGGAATGTGGACATTGTCTGACAGTTTCACCTTGCTTGGAAAATAGCCGTTCAAAGTGAGTTTTTGCAGTTCCAAACCAGTGATGTTTTCAAGAAGTCCGGTTTCCTCGCCCTTTCTTGGACTGAAATCTTGATAGCAAATGTCATCAAGTTGTTCAAGTTTGAGGTCTTTTTTGAAATATGGTGCAACACCGTGTGCAGTTTTATCGCGTGACAAAAGCACAAAACTTCCTCCACCATATCCCGCCAAAGATTTCATTCGGTCAAGTTTGATTTCATAGCCAGGGCGGTCATATTCGTGGTTGAAATAATACGGAATGCCGTCATAATAAGTTATTCGTTTGTAATATGTCACAACGGTCAGCGTTATGCCTTGCGTCTGATTTGCGTCTGAAATTATTTTTCCATAGACATCCAGCAAATCGCCCGGCATCCCATCTGAAAACAAAATGATATGCTTTCGCGCAACATCGGAAGGCGCGTTGGAAAGAATACGCGTCGCTTGCTCAAAGGCTGGCGCATATTTTGTGCAAGCATCAAAGTCATAAAAATCTTCCAATTCGGTGATTGACTTTTTCAATTCTTCTTTCTTGGTCATCGGACTGAGCGGTGAGGTTTGAGAATAGTCCTCCTGCAAAGTGACAATGCCGAGATAGTCCTTTGGCTCAAGAACATTGTCCATAATGTATCTTGCATCCTCAGCAGCTGTGCAGATTGCCGCACCGGAATATTGCCCCGTCATTGATGAAGATATGTCAAACACAAACACCACCGCAACAGATGGTTTAAATGCCTCCACCTTGACCGGAAGCAAGTCTGCAAGCACAGACCCCTGCAAGTCGCTTTCTTTGTAACTGTGCAAAACAGGCACTTCTTCATCTGGATTGTTTTCTTTTGGCATCATTTTGATGTTGCCATGTTCGTCCTTTTCAAACCCTCCAATCGTGAACAACCCGCCGCCAAATTGGTTGACATAGCCTTCAAGTTCGGTCTGCAAGCCAGCATCCATATCGCTTGCAGCGATGTTGTAAAGCACAACTTCGTTGTATTTTGCAAAGTCTTTTGCCTGCAAGCCTTGAATGGTTTCAACCTCTTTCACTTCAATGTCAATGTTGCCTTTCTTTGCAGCATCTTCAAGCAATGTGTTCAGTGTTTGCGCCTCACCATCAAAGGCCTCAAGCACAAGGATTTTGTTCTTCTTTGTCAACTCAAAATATGAACAAAAGAAGTTGTTTTGCTCCTCTTGTTCATCCTGCACAATCAGGTGAAAACTGAGTTGATGAAACCCTTCACTTTTAAACGAATATGGCACCAAAATTTTTTGCGTTCCGAAGCGCAAAGTCACCGACACACTTTTTTGAATTTCATCCCCCTTCTCATCTTTGTCAACAATCAGCAACTGCCCCTGGCAAGAGTGCGAACTTTTTGCCATAACAGAAATGTCAAACTTGTCGCCAGCATAGATGTTGTTTTGAGGATAAGTCACCTCAAAAATGGATGTGTCGGAAAAATAGTTGTCAGCATAGAAAGACGTTTCAAGTTGCACACCACTGCGCGTGAGTTGTTTCATTGCGCTAATGGCATCACCATCCGTCTGCAAACCATCACTGAGAATGACAACTCTTGCTTGCTCAGGATTGGAAATAAAGGTTGTTGCGCTTTGCAAATTCCAAACAAACTTGAGCGCTGCTGCAATGTCGGTTGCATCCTCTTTTGGAGCACGAGCCATCGCGGTGAGATAGTTTTGATAATCCCGTTCAACCTCGTCCATTGTGTTGTGCCCAGCAAGATTTATGGCAACTTTTTGGGTGCGACCAAACAACACAACTCCAACCTTGCAGCGCCCGACACTTTGCGTCAATATGTCATGGACAAACTCATCCATTCCTTCTCTTTGAGATGACGCACTGAAACTTGTGTCAACCAGCACAACAGCCTCTTTTGGAACATTCACTTCGTCATATTCCACGCGAATGCCCGAAATGGCAAACACAAAACAAAGCACAGCCAGACACTGAAGAGTTGTTGACAAAACAAGGTTTGGCGTGATGCGTGCGCCCTTCTTTTTTCGAACAAAGACGAGGGAAAAAATCGCTGCAATCAACGGCAGTGCCAACATCAAAAGCCACGGACTTGTTGAGAAAGTCACAGATGCGTTCATTTTCCCCTCCTTTTATGTTACAAAATATATTTAAACTGCAAAAACCACTCAATCATCATCAGCACAAGTGATGCCACTGCAAGCCACACAAAGAAGTCCTGCCCGTTTAACTGTGATGCAACTTCCTTGCTGTCAAGATTGATGCGAAAATCAGACTGCGGAAACAAATTGCTTTCTTGTGTTGCCAGATGGACATAAACCCTTCGCACCTCGTCCTGTTTTTCAAGTCCAAAAGTGGTGGTGAAGGTGTAAGTTCCAACATCACGGAAAGTGAACTGCGCAGGAAACTGCGAAAATGTTTCTGCATTTCCATTGTGCTCAACTTCAATCGTTTCACCTTTGCAATAAAACTGCGTTGTGTCGCCCAATTCAAAATCAGAACTTGTCAGAGTGACAGGCAAAAAGTTGTTGACCAAATTATACAGAAAAATCTGAAATTGCTCGCCATAGAAATCAGACATATTGATGCTGAAAGGCATCACAATCACTTTGGACGAAGGAGTGTCTTTCAAGAGCATAACAGGGTTGTCATCCACAAAAAGCAGCGGCTGAAAAAGCGAATTTTCCTCAACTGAAACTTGGCAAATTTCCGTCAAACCTATCCTTTCCGGCTGCAAATATTGCGTCAATGGATGCTCCACTTTTGCGGTGCAATGTGTGAGTTGCCCAAGAGAAACTTTTTTCTCAAACGAAATCCCCAAGCCCGCATCATTCAAAGTGGCATCTGGGTCAACCAGCAAAATTATGCCGTCTTTTGGAAGGCTGTGCAAAACCCCTGTCGGAATTGAATGCTCAAAAATGTAAAAATCAAATCCCGCATTTTGCGGCTCTTCACCATCAAAAATTTCACGGAATGTGATGTCGCGCGTTTTGCTCATATTGTTGGCAAGATTGTCAAATCCCAACTGCCAAAAACCGTTCGGCTTCTCGCTGCAATATTCCACATTGATTTTGTCACGAATGCCACCATAAACAAGAAATCTGTCATCATCCGGAATGGCATCTTCAAGATTTTGAATGGAAATCTCGGCCTGTTCATAGTCATCAAAAAACCAATCTGCTTGACCGCCAAACTGCTCGTCGGTTGCCACAACACTGATGCGCTGCACCTGCTCAGACGAATTTTCGCTGACAGAAAAATTGACTGGAACTTCCAGATGCAAGTCGCGTGGACCATCTCCGTTGTCCGCATTTTTGATGTCCACAAAAACATTGCATTTTCGCGTCACATTTCCATATGCCCCCAGAACCAACTCAAACACAAACTGATTTTGCACCCTTCCCACAGTGCAACCAAGAATGGCAATGTTTTGCTCGTGACTGTTGTCGCAAACGTCAACAACCTCCACCGCCGAGCCAAGATTTCCAAACTCCGTGTCAGTGAAAACAGCAATTTTTGTGTGTGGATTGCTTTCCAGATGCTTGCCGGCAAGAGTGATGGCATCGTCAAGGTTGGCAACTTCAAGCGAGCATTCCAGTGTCTGCAAAGCGCCATAAATTTTGTCCTCATCATCTTTGTTTAGGTCGGAAAACAGATATGTTGGCTCAGCATCAGCAACAATCAATGACACAGTGCCGTCATCGGACTGCGAAAAAAATTCTTCAATTTCTCTTTTCGCCCCAGCAACAGCCCTCTCAAAACGAGTGTCACTGCTTGCAGACGATTTCGCCCTCATACTTGCTGACGCATCAAGAACCACAACATATTCTCCCTCTCCCGCAATTTGTTTTTGTGAATAAAGTCGCGGCTCTGCAAAGCCCACGGCAATAATTGCCAAAACAAGCGCTTGAACAAGGAAAATAAGGATGTTGCTGACCATAAGACGCTGTTTTTTTGTGCGCAAAACAACGCGTTTCCAGACAACTGTTCCAGAAATACGTTTTTGTCTATATTGAGGTCTGAGCAGATAGACAACCAGCAAAATTGCGATTGCAACAAGCCCCACAAAGCCAACAGGCAAAAGCCAGCGTAAAATCAAATTTTTCTCCTTTTCAAACTATGGTTTCAAAGCACCATAGTAGTCTCCCAATATGTCTTTCAAATCGTCAGGCAAATCTTTGTCAAGCAATTCTTTTTCCAAGCCTTCGCGGTCAAAATTTTCCTTATAGTCTTGATTTCCATCAATAACTTTATTGTTTTGTCGCCCCTCACTTTCACCGCCTTGAGGACTTCCTTCTCCACTTCCGCCTTGGCCGCCGCCATCGTCAGGCTCTTGTCCGCTTTCGCCACCGCCGCCAAGTTCGGGGTCTTTGTCCCCGCTGCCACTTCCATCTTGCTCATCATCATCTTCGTCAGGTTTCTTTTCCTCAAAAAGCGCAAAAATGGTCATATCTTCACGCACATTCACTTCCGCACGCGGATTGTTTTGATTGGAAAGAAAGTTTTTGTCCTTGTCAGTCCACGCCACAAACTTGAACCCCTCAGCAGCAACGGCAGTCACCTCTTTGGTGTAATGTCCTTTTTCCACCTTTTGCGTCAATTCGCCATCAATTCTGCCCGTGCCTTCTTCAAAAACTTTGTATGTCACAGTGAAAAACTCAGTTTCCTCAATCGGCGGCTTTTCGCCAGGTTTTTCAGAGGTCGAATTGCTTGAAGAAAGCATAATCGAAGCGGTGGTTGTTCCTGTTGCAAACATCACACTGAAAACAAGCAAAATCACAATCGGAAGTGTCACCGAAAACTTCAAAAGTTTTGCAGGTATGCCAGAGAGTGTCTTTTTTGCATCTTCGCGCTGCAATTTTGCCATAACAGAGTTGTTTTCTTTGCATTCAAACATTGTTATGTATCTTTCATCAAATCCAAGCGCATCAAGTTGTTTGGCAATCATTTCGTCTGTTGGCTTGAAGTGTTTGAAAAACAACAGGAAAAATGCCACAAGAAAAATCACCCCACCAATTCCAGCGGCAAGCGCCACCGTGACAACAACAGAGGCTTTGACAATCCAAGTTATGCTTGAAACAATGCCAACAAAAACAAGTGCAAGCGCAAGCGCAAGCACGATTGATTTGAAAATGCCAATCAATGTCAGTCTTTTGCGATATTTTTCAAACATTTTATCCATAAAACCTCCTTTTTTTGATTTTTTTCTTATCTCACAATGTCATAGCGGGCAAGTTCACGATAGATGATTTTGTCCACCGGAACAGTTGTTCCAACCGAAAGAAATGCTGTGTCACGCGAAACGCAAAATTTTCTTATTTGTGCAACAAATCTGCCAAGTTCTTTCTTATAGGCGTCAATCATCGAGCGCGTGATGGAAATTTGGACATTTCGCTCATCACCTTTTCCAGTGCCTTCACAATCCACCAAATCCAATTTGCCGCTGTAGGTCGGTGAAACCTCCTCCCTGCCAAGCACTTGACAAATCAAAACTTGCTGCTTCTGAAAAAGGAAATAGTCCACCGCTTTTTGCCAATTGTTTTCTGTCAAGAAGTCCGAAATGACCACCGCCAGCCCGTCGTTGACGCCAATTTGGACATTTGGTATGCCAGCAAAGTTTGCCTCTCCTTCAAAAGTGACATCTTCCATCTTTGCAACTGCTCCAAAGAAGGAATTTTTTCCAACAATCAATCCAAAAGGGTCAATTTCGACACCATTTTTGAGCAGGTGGAAAGACACTTTGTCATTGTTTCGAACAGCAAGATATCCAAACGCCACAGCAAGATTGATTGCAAACTCAGCCTTGTCGGGATAAAACCCCATCGAATTTGAGCAGTCGATGTAAATCCGAACATGCATCTGTCTTTCGTCCGTGTATAGTTTCAAAAAGTGCTTGCCAAGTCGAGCAAAAAGGTTCCAATCAATTCGGCGTATGTCGTCACCAGGCTGATACTGACGAAAATCCGCAAACTCCACTGTTTGACCATATTTGTCAATCCGATGTTTTCCGCCAAAATAGCCCGTCAAAGTTGTTGAAAAGTTGAGAGCCAGCCGCTCCAATTTGTCAAAAAACGCATCATCAAAACGGGATTTCATCCTCTTTTTCTCCCAAACATACCTCTCTTTTTGCTTTCGTTTCTTTCGGCTGGAAGGCTCAAAGAGGACTGCTCATCTTCCGATTTTTCGGGCTTTTCAAGTCTTTCAGGCTTTTTGCCACCAATTTCGTTGATGATCATTGTGATGATTTCATCAGGTGAGATGCGTGAAGAAATCGCCTCAAAATTAAGTTTAATTCTGTGTCGCAAAGCAGGATAAGCAAGTTTGTTGATGTCACCATATGACACATTAAATCTTCCATTCATAAGCGCCAGCACCTTGGCGGAAGAAACAAGCGCCTGCGCAGCACGCGGACTGACCCCAAAACGCAAATATTTCTTTGCTGTTTCGCTGGCATATTTCCCATCGGGATGAGTTGCCGAACAAAGTCTGATGACATAGTCCAAAACAGCATCGGCAACAAGAATCTCATTGGCTGTTTCGCGCATTTTGAGCAATTTTTCGCCCGAACACGCTTTTTCTGCAACCTCATTCATTGTTTTTTGCGTCATTGTGATGATGTTTTTCAACTCTTCCGGCTCAGGATTTTGCACGAGGAGTTTAAACATAAATCGGTCAAGTTGTGCCTCAGGCAAAGGATATGTTCCATCCTGCTCAATCGGGTTTTGTGTTGCAAGCACAAAAAACGGCTCTTTCAAACTTCTTGACACGCCAATCACAGTCACCTTATGCTCCTGCATCGCTTCAAGCAGTGCCGACTGAGTTTTTGGAGTTGCACGATTGATTTCGTCAGCAAGAACGATGTTTGCAAAGATTGGACCAGGCTGAAATTGAAAGCCAGAATTGCCTTTTTCATCCTGAACAATGATGTTTGTGCCTGTGACATCGGCAGGCATAAGGTCTGGCGTGAACTGTATGCGTGAGAATGGCAAGTCAAACACTCTGGCAAGCGAGCGCACCAATCTTGTTTTTCCCACACCTGGAACGCCTTCCAGCAGAACATTTCCTCCTGCAATCATAGCGATGATTGTCTGCTCAATGACTTCCGCTTGTCCGACAATATCCCGCCTGACCTGTGCAAAAATATTCCCAATCATTTCACTGAAAATTTTGACATCTTGTTCGTTTACCATTTTCACTCCTATGTTCTTCAAAAATAGTTTTTGGCTATCGCCGTTTTATTATACTATACAAACATCTCAAAATCAAGCAAAAATTGAAAATATGCTTTCGCATCAGCCCTTTAATTTTTTCCTTTTTTTCCACCCCTCTCAAACAAAGAAACATTAATGCACTTCACAAACCTCGTGCTTTTTGATTTTTATGTGTCAACCATTGCACACGTGTGGCAGCCAACATTCCCACATCACACTTGCTTGCAAAGAACGGCTTTTCAAACACAAAAATCATTTTTGTTTGCAATTTGCGCTTGAAGTGATATAATCAAACTATGAATGATGTCATTGAAAAAGTCAAAAATCTGATTGCTCTTCACAAAGAAGGCAAGTTGGGCGGCGAACGGATGCCAGAGGACAGCAATCCAAATCTTGCAAAAAACAGCGAGGAAAATTTTCTCTATTTCACCTTGCCGATGGCATTGAACTATCAAAGGAATTCCTACAAACTTTGGGAGTCCGCTTTGCAGACATATGCTGACAAAGAGTGCTGTGATGTTTTTTGCCCACAAAAAGTTGTGGAAATGAGTGACGACCAACTGAAACAAAAACTGACAAAACATCAGGTTGCGTTGCAACCAAACAAGCAGCCAATCATTTGGAGAACACTTTGCCAAACATTTGAAAATCATTTTGATGGAAGTGTCAAAAAACTGTTTGCGGAAAACGAGAATGACATAAAGAAAATCAAGGACTATATCTTGCAAAACAAGAAAATGTTTCCATATTTGTCTGGCACAAAAATTTTGAATTATTGGCTTTATGTTATGATGCAGCAAACCGGTGTCAAGTTTAAAAATCGCCAAGAAATTTCCGTTGCCCCCGACACACATATTTTGCAGGCAAGTGTAAAACTTGGCGTGATTTCGCAAGAAGATCTAACAAAAAGCAACATTCGCGAAATTGTAAGTGAAAGATGGAAAAACATTCTTGAAGGCACAAACATTCAGCCAATTGACGTTCACACTCCGTTTTGGCTTTGGAGCAGAAATGGTTTCAAAATTGAAGTCTAAAAAACATATAAAACAACCTTTTTGCAACATTTTAGAAATAAAAAATAAAAAAATCCACTGTCCTGTGAATATGTCTGAAACAAACACAGGATTTTTTGAATAAAACAAAAATTATGATAATAATTGCATTTTTTTGAAAAAAAATCAGAAAAAAACGATAAAAAATGCAAATTTTCGCTTTTTTTTGCCAAATTTTTATCATTTTATTTTGATTTCGACATTACAAATATTATAATTAAAGTGTTAAAAGGAGGTTTTTTATGAAAGAATTAGCAAAAAAGTCGATTGCTGAAATGATTGGAACTGCCGTGCTCGTCATTTTTGGATGCGGCGTGGCAATTGCAACAAAGGTTGACACGGTGGCAACATCTCTTGCTTTCGGTCTTGCAATTGTTGCAATGGCATATTCAATCGGCAACGTCTCAGGGTGTCACGTCAACCCAGCAGTTTCTCTTGCAATGTTAATCAAAAAACAAATCACATTCAAAGAGTTTTTGGTTTATGTTGCAAGCCAACTTGTTGGTGCAACAATTGGATGCCTGTTTTTGATGCTTGTGTTTGGCAAAAACTGCGGTTTTGGCGCAAATGAAGTTCAAGAAACACTTGCCCCATACACCAACTCATATGGTGCTGAACTTGTTGTTGCTCTTGTGAGCGAAATTGTTCTCACCTTTGTGTTTGTGCTTGTGATTTGCGGAGTGACATCCAAAGAACACAACAAAGCAGTCAGCGGAATTGTGATTGGCCTCAGCCTCACACTTGTTCATCTTTTGGGACTGTTCTTCACCGGAACATCTGTAAACCCAGCAAGAAGCCTTATCCCTGCCCTGTTTGCACTGTGCAGCGGCACAACAGCAATCAGCCAAGTTTGGATTTTCATTGTTGGTCCACTTGTTGGCGGCGCTCTGGCAGCACTTGTTCACAACTTCTTTGAAAAAAAGAAGGCAAAATCTGCTGAACAAACAAAAGAAAATGCTGAAAACAAATAAAAAACAAAACAAACAAAGTGCAAGCAATTTCGCTTGCATTTTTTGTTGCGCCCCCCCCCGCGCCCATCAAAGCAATGGTTTGAAATTGGGTATTGACAACAGCCGTTTTTTGTGATAAACTTGCACTGAAAATCAAAACAAATGGGGATGAAAAAATGAAGAAAAAAACAATCACTTTCAGACAATTGGAAACCGCAATGAAACAAACTTATGGCAAGGATGCTTGTTTGGATATTGTTGAGCCGGTGATTATCATGCCATTGACACAAAGCATTGAAGATGTCAAAGGATTTGACAACAAACTTGCTCTGATTTTGCACAAAAGCAAGCCAACATATTGCCCTATGGACGACACCAAAGATATGGTCAAGAAAGCAAAAAAAGATGGCAGCATTGTTGTGCCAATTCCGGTCAAGGAAGCGCCATTTTTGTATGCTGACGGCACTCAGAGGAACTTTAACAGAATATGTCTGAAATATGACGGCTTTCCTTTCATCATTCCACAAATTGACATTCCTTCAATCTATGATGCAGAAATTCCAAGAGCGCGATTGGAAAAGAACGGTGCAAAAAACATTGTCAAACACATCGACAACGCCGGCAAAGGCATGTGACCTGTTCCTCGTATTTCACGCCTTAAATCGTCAAATTTTATGAAATTGAACCGAGCATATGCTCGGTTTCTTTTTGCATTTTTCTGTGTTTTCCATTTTTTGCCCTGCACGAACACTTTGAGAACGCAGCAAATTGTGCTAAAATAAATACATCTTGAATGAAATTTGGAGGAAATGTGAACAGACAAGTGCAAATCATATCAGAAAAAGACAAAGAACGTGTCAGACAGCATTTCAATGAATATCTCAAAGAGTTGTCACAATTTGACAAAACAATAGATTTTGATGAAAATGGCACCCCAATTTATCGGTGGTTTGACTGCTATTGGGAAGACGAACAAAGATTTCCTTTTCTGCTAAACATTGAAAATCACTTTGCTGGTCTGGCACTTGTTCGGCAAGTGTCACGCAAGAAGTTTGAAATTGCGGAATTTTATGTTCTTCCGACATTTCGAAAAGACGGCAACGCGCTTGACTTTGCCACACAAATCTCATCACAATTTGACGGCGAAATCACCTTTTCAACCTGCCTTGAAAACCTGCGCGCTGTGAGATTTTGGGACAATTTTGCTTCAACATTTCAACACTCCACCTCATTCATCAAAGATGGCCGCAAAACATGGCTCATCCGTAAAGGCGCAAAAATCAGAGCAAACATCAAGCCCTGATTTCTTTTTTTGTGATCAAAAAAACTGCACAACAAAAAAAACAAAAGTGAGCAAAGAAAATTTCACATCTGTTTGCAAAGTTCTTTCGCAACAATCATTTTTGTCGGAAAAAATTCACCCATTTGAATGCCTGTGATTTGTGCCTTCATAGGCTTGAAAATTTTGTTCAACAAAGTCTTTGCTTTGACAACATCTTCCTGCTCCCCAGAGACAATGGTTGCGTGTGCGTGCCAATCAAAACCATCGGCATAGTTGTTGTCAAACATTTTGTGCAAATCAAACAAGTTTTTGTTGACAGTTGGCTCAACAAACAAGACCTTGTCACCAAAATGGTTGATGCGCTTCAATTCAACATCAAACAAAGTGTTTTCCTTGCATACTTGGGCGATTTTCAACTTTAATTTTTCTTTGTCCTCAACAGGAAAACTTCCAAGAGAGATGTGAAACGGGATGTCCATTGTTTGCGTCCACGAATGCCCCAGCGCCAAAACTTGACTTTGAATACCCCTCAAAATTTCTTGCGTTTTTTCATCAAAAACTGCAAAAACGGTCAAAAATTTTTCTTTCTTCACCCCTTTCTCCTTAAAATTTTCACTTTTTGAAAATGTGTCAAAATTGTCGCAATCAGCAAAAAATATTCAATCTTTCTTTTCGTTGTTTTTGCGAAAATCAAATTGTCAGTCTTTTATTTCCTCAAAAAGAATTGAATATAAAGCAACATCGTATCTTGAATGTAAATTGTTTTGTCCAGCCTTTCGTTTTATTCCCTCAAAGGTCATACCTGCTCGTTTCATCACATTTCCGCTCTTGACATTTTCGACATCATAAGTTGCTTCAATCCGTTTTGCAATATTGTTCTGCTTGATATACTTAAAAAGCCCAACAACAGCCTCTGTCACATAGCCTTTCCCTTGATATTTAGGGTTCAACATATAGCCAATTCCAACCACACCGTCCGCACTTGGTTTAAAACTGTTTATCGCAACACTTCCAATAACTTTGTTTTCTGCTTTAAGCACAATTGCAAAATCCGCTTTAACAGGCTCTGTTTCATACGCAGCAATCATATTCGCAATTCTTTCTTTTGCCTGATTGAGTGTTTTGTAAGGCTGGAAATTGAGATATTTTGAAACATCTGGAATGCTTACAAACTCAAAATAATCGCGATAATCCTTCATCTGCCATCGCCGAACAATCAATCTTTCTGTTTGATAAATTATCTTCATATAATCTCCTTTCGATAAGACTTTCAAATTTGTCGCAACAAGCAAGCAGTTGTCTCTTTTTAATCTTGCTTTGATTTTGCCTTTTCACTCAAATTTTGTGCATAAACTCCAGGATTTGCAACTGTCTTGCTCTGCTCCACTTTCAAGCCTTTTCCTGACAACAATTTGTCAATGCAGTCGTTTTCCAAAAAGCAAAAATTGTCCATAGCCAAATCATACAATCTGAATTTGTCATCATATTCAACAATGGTGAAGTTGTGTGTGTCGTTTTTATATTCTGGATTTTCTGCACCAAAACTGTCGCTGTTTGTCCAACAAAAATAGGACTTTGCGCCTGTCAGCAGCCATAGATTGTGCGAAATTGCCGCCCGTTCGGTGCAATAGAAACAATTTTTCCCTTTCTGCCTTGAAATTGACGGAGCAAGCCCCTCGTCCGTCAAAGTGGTCAATTTAAGTCTCTCATCTCTGTCAACCCCATCGCCACCGGCATAGTCTCGGATTGTCGCCCTGATTGCCTGATTTATGATTGAGCCATCCGAAATTTTTCCACCCACATTTTGATTGCTAAGGTTTCTCAAATTTTCAAAAAACATATAATACAAACTTTTGTCATCAAGCACAAAAGCCCGGAAATTGCCGCAATCAACCCTGTCCTCTTTGCCAAAAAAACCGTTTTTCTCGGTGTCCATTCCCATAATTTCCAGCAAATTGTCAACAAGTTTTTCTCTTTTTTCCTGCTCCTGAACACTGATTATGTTTTTCCACAAGTTTGAAATTTCGCTCTCCTGACCAAAGCGTATTTTCACATCAGGTGCCAAAAACAAATTTTCCTTTGAATAAAACTTTTCCACATCCTCTCCTGTTCACACGAATTGAAACCTCTCAACACCGCTTTATTTCTTTCTTTTTCTGTTCACGCAAATGTCACTTATCTCAATGTTTTTTGGAACTTGCAAAGTCATCAACAAAACTTTTGCCATATCCTTTGGGTCAATCCACTCTTTTGCATCTACATCGGAAATTTTCTGCCCGTTATATTTCTCAACAAACCTTGTGTTCATCCCACCAGCATTGAATTGGATAACTCTGCAAGCGGTGTTTTTGAGTTCCGCCTCAATATTTGCACTTGTTCCACGAATGGCCCATTTTGAAGTTGTGTATCCAACCTGATTGATTGGGCCAGATTTCAAACCCACAGTTGAGCCAACATTCACGATGTCTGCCTCGTTTTGCTTTATCAGGTCAAACAACTGACAAATCAAAAACATTGGCGCAATCGTGTTGACTTTCATCACATAGTCCAATTTTGCATAAGGAGTGTTGTTTGTCGGCTCAATACATTGAGTTCCCGCACAATTTATCAGCGCATCAAATTCAGGATATTTTTCTTTGATGATTTCGCACGCCTTAGTCATTGATTTTTCATCGGACAAATCGCACTTGATGAATTTGCAATCATATTCTGGCTTTGTTCGGCAAAGAGCAACAACTTCTCCCCCCCCCGACAAAAACAGTTTTCCAACTTCTTTTCCCAAACCATCACTTGCACCCGTTAAGATTACTCTTTTCATAAATTTTCTCTCCTCAAAAAATTTCGCATTTTTCAACATTTTTCCATAATTTTTGTGCACTAAATACAACAACTGTTAAAGATAAAGCTCAAATTCATCTGCAATTTTTTTATAATTATTTTTAAATTCATTGAACAATTCATTATTTTTTCTTTCATCTGAATAGATTTTTGCTTGCATTATTGCATCAAGTCTGTCCATCTTTTTCACAAATTGTGCTTCAGCAGTTTCATTTTCTTCAAATTCTTTCCACAAAACCAACAATTCCGGCATTTCACAATCTTTGGCGATTCTTTTTACGCAAGCAAGTTCCATATTGTATTTTTCTTGTTGTGAAATCTCATCATAAGGCGTGTGATCCCCTGCATCTATTTCACATAGTTCGTGAACAAGAATCATTTTGTAAACTTTAAGTTGGTCAAGATTTTTATATTTGTCGGATTTCGTCATAGTCTCCATTGCCAACATACACATAGAAAAGGTATGCTCTGCATCACTTTCAACACGACCAGTATTGACATTGCCAGCGTTACTTATAAGCCAACCTTTTCTTAAAATGTTTTTCAATTGGTATATTTCACAATAAAATTTACTCATCACCACTCCTTCAAAAATTCTTTTTCTATGTTTCTTTGCGATAAAAAACAGATTTTTTCACTCTTAGCAAACACCATCACAAACACTTCTCAACCGCACTTTGATTTTGTGAAAATCAAATCAATTAGGTCTGTTTTTTATCTGCTCAATAATTCTTTGTTCGTATTCATCCAAACTGTCAAATTTCTCGAGTTTACTTAAAAGAAAATCTTTTGGAAACTCACACACATTGGCAATATAAAATGCCATATTTTTTGATTGTGTTTCCATAAAAAGTTTTTTCACGAAAAGAATATCATTTTTGTCACCACAAAGTGAAAGAATTTCTATAAATTTTCCAAATGGTTCAAAAACACAAGTTTCTGTTGGCGATTGCATATCTCCATACTTTTCAAAAATAAAGTGCCTAACCTTTGATTTTTCATTCTCTTTCAAAGATTTCCAATATTCAATGCCGCCAGTCTCCGCATCACCAGTAAACCAATCTTGATCCGAGCCTTCAAGACAACCACAAAATTCTTCAATCTGCATATATTTTTCTCCCCCCCCCAATTAAGATAAACGACTCGTTTTATATGGCTGCAACCGGCAGAAAATTAACTTTTGTTTTTTCGTTTATAACAACCGCGCAGCGTCACCAAGACTTCAGCTATATTTTGCGAGAACAGTTTAATTTTGCGAAAATCAAAATTCAACAATGGGTAAATTGGGATTAATGTCCACATTTACTTCAATTACATTTGCTTGCATTTTAAGTTCGTTGTTTATATACCTGACAAAATCTTCGCTTACAATCTGACAAACATCTTTTTTTAGAGTGATATCATAATGGAAACAACCATTCGATTTGTTAGCCGCCCAGTCAAAAAACTTTTGCACATAATAATCGATATTTTTAATTATTTCATCAGGCAATTCAATTATATCAACTTTTCCATTGACAATAGTTTTCTCTGTTTCTTCGTCATAGTCATAATCATAGGCAATATTAACTCTTTTCATATACACTCCGTTAAAAAATAAAAAATTCAATCTTTTTCTAAAAATAGATTGTGTTTCTTGGCTAATTGTTCCAAGAGTTTTTCAGTATCATTTGTAAAATCAATGTGTAAATAAAAATCATATCCCATATAAATTTCAAATTGCTTTGTTTTAAACTTGCACCAAAATTCTTCTCTAATATTTTTCTGAATGAGAGTATATAACCATTTATCATCTACATCAAAAGACGTCTTTTTAAAAATATTTTTAGGCTCTTGTTTTAATATCTTTATTTTTTCAATTTTAAATTCATTAAAAAGACCATAAATAAAATCAATATACTCTTTCTCAACTTTTAAGTACTCTTTTTCGGAAAGTGTCCCATCAGAGAATTTTTTGCCAATATCGCTATATGATGTCCATTCTTCCTTTGCATAGGCTTGATTTTCATCTCTAAGTTTAGGATTATATTTTGATACTCTATATTGAAACATTTTGTTTTCCTTTTTTTACTTATATTTTTTAAGAGAAACACTTATTATTTGATAGTTTCTCCTTTGTCAAATCTAACAACAAAGACTTCATTATTGTGTCCATAAATTGTTAAGATAAGTTTGTTTTCTTTTGTTTCAAGCTTATCTTCTTTCCACCAGAGATTTTTTGGATTTTTTAAATCAGACAAGATTTTATAATTATATAGTTTTATTCCCTTAATGCTTGTATCATATAAAGCATGACTGCTATTTATAATAAGTTCAAGACAATTCCGTATGGGATTTTTGTCTTTTACATTATAGTCAAATGTAATTTCTTTGCAATCAATAATGTCCGCATCATGCAACCTGTTCTCCCAATAAAAAGATGTGTCCATTTCCCCCTCTCAATTAAGACAATTTACTTACTTTATATGGCCATCCCCGCCAAAAAGTCGACTTTTGTTGCCGAGCGCCAGCGAACGCCACGAAGTTTTTCGCGAAATTATTTTGCGATAACTCATTTTTTGATTAAAAATTCAAAATAAATCAAAAATAATCAAATTTTGATTTTGCAGAATTACTTACTGTATTTTTTTAAGTATAATTCAAACCCTATTTTGTTTATTTTTTCATGTTGCGTAGTTGCGTGCGATTTTAAATATTCCAAATATTCTTTAATTGTCAATAAAGCCTTTTCTTTATATTCTTCTAAATCTAAAATCTCAATAATACATACAGAACTTGCTATTTTAATGTCCCAATTATCATTATTTAACAATTCAACAAAATTGTCTATTTCTGAAGAATCACCTTTCTTCTTTATTTTTTCTGCAATTTTACGATAGTTTTCAATTGCCTTATTGTGTTTTTTTATTTCCGCTTTATTTCCATAATCAACATCGACAGCTGATTCAATAGCATTTGACATAAAAATTTCAATCAAATTTTCTTCTCTCATATTTTTTCCTCAAATTAGACTTTTTACTTACTTTATATGGGAGTTACCGCCAAAAAGTCGACCTTTGATTTTAACAATTAAACTATTTTTGTCAAATCATCATGTATGACTTTTGGAGAAAAGCCTATCAGTTCATCTTGCAGCATATTTTGCGGAATGTCGTTTATAAAAAATATTTTCTTGCCCAACCTAAATGCATCATAAATTTCCAAGAAAGTTGCTCCACCAATATAATTTTTTTGAGAGCCTTTATCAAAATTTAAAACCAAAACTGCATCCATTTCACTTATAACTTCTTCACTATGTCTGATCATGCTGGCTTTCCAAGAAGCATGCCATTTCGTTCCCCTATATTTTGCTTCAGTTTCTGGACAATTCCAGCAATTCGGCATAAAAATCTCATGCCCCAATTTTTCAAGTCTTTCTTTATAATCAGTTAATTTATCATAAAAAGCCTTGCTGCAAATTAGTAATATCTTCATTTCCCCCTCTCATTTAAGACAACTTACTCGTTTTATATGGCTGTATGCCCCAAAAAGTCGACTTTTGATTTTTCGTTTTGATATTGCGATTATAACATATTTTGATTAAAAATCAAAATAAATCAAAAATAATCAAATTTTGATTTTGCGACAGCCGTTTGATTTTGCGAAAATCAAATATTTTTATTTTTTTAATAAATTTAACTTGTTCTTTTCTTTTTCACCTTTATCAGTAAGTTTATATTTATAAACCCCACTGTCTACTATTTGCTGTATTAAGCCTAAACCTTTGTATTGGTTAATCAAAGTATCTAACACCTGATTATCAACAAACTCTATCTTTGATTTTGAATCTATAAAGTCTTTTAAAATCTTTTCTAAATTCAACTTCGGAAGCATATATCCGCTCATTTCTAATGATATGTATTTAAATATTTCGCTTAGTGTTGTTCTCTTTGTTCTTTTTTTAGATTTTTCAACTCCATACTTATCTCTATAAAATTTTCTATACCTTATATTGTATTTACAGTTTTCAAAAGCTAAATTTTTATTTGAAGTCGTAATTTCTTTAATACGCTTTTTTAAATCTTCGTTTTCTTTCTTTAAGTTTTCAATCTGAGTAATGTAGTCCTGTGTCTCATCTGAATTTTCTATCTTTAATTCGCTCCCCCTAATCCAGCCTGGCCGTTTTACCGTTTCTATTGCTTTTGCAATAGATGAGGATACCAATTGCACAAGTTTACTTTTGTTGCTCCAAATCCCTCCTAATCTTTGATATAAAGCTTTTTCTCTAAAAGCTTTTAACTTTGCCCTATTGTCCTCTGAGTCTTCAGATCTACCTTTTTTAAATTTTTTATCTTCTTGGACTGCAAACACTAAAATTGGAATATTAATTGATTCAGCATATTCAAACTCCAATTCAGTATAGCTTTTGCCCGTTTCAGGATCTATTGTCCCATAGCGACCCCCTATAATTAAAATATAATAATCACATAAATCTATTATTCGTTTTATTGCTTCTAGTTGTTTTCTGTCTTCGGCCACGAAATTTTCCATCCCAGCTGGTATGCAATTTTGTGAAAGCAGAATTTGTTGCACACTTTTACGTTCTTCAATAAGGTCGCTATAAGTCGAACTTATAAAAACTTGAAATTTTTTATCCATATTGCGTTTCTCCATTGTTTTATGATTATATAATAACATATTTATCAACAAAAAGGGAATAAAAAATGGAAAATTACACTAAAGAATTTAGGATGCAAGTTGTTTCGGAATACAATCAATGCAAGGATATCGAGTTTGTGATATCAAAGTATGGCATTGCAAAGTCCACTTTGTTTTACTGGATTGGCAGATATAAAATGCTCACGGACAAAACTCAATATACCATTGGTGATTACATCCGTCTTCAAAACAAATACGACAAGAAACTTCGTGAATTTGAAATAATGGAAAAAGCACATTGTTTCAAAGACTCCCCTAGGCAACAAAAACTTGAAGCTATTGAATCGCTATTTGGTCAATACCCAACAAAAGAAATGTGTCGCGTTTTAGCATTGCCAACCGGTACTTTCTATAATTATCGTAAAAGCAGATTGGTCGAAACTCAATATGAAAAACGCGACAATTTTCTCAAAGAACAAATAAAGCGAGTTTTCGATGAAAGCGAAGGAAGATTCAGCGGCAATAAAATTTGCAAAAAATTGAAGGCGGAAGGCATAAAAGTTTCCGAACTCAAAGTCTATGAATTAATGAAAGTTTTAAACATAAAGCCAAAGCTTCGCAAAAAGCGGACTTTCATACAACAGGAAGGAAAGTTCAAATATTTAAAGAATAAACTAAATCGAGAATTCAATCCGCACGCACCAAATGTTTCATGGGTTAGCGACACAACAAAGTTGTATGTCGGCAAAGCTTTATTCACTTTGTGCGTAATTTTAGATCTGTTTTCTAGAAAGGTAATTGCATATAGATTATCAAGTCAAGAAAACACTCAACTCATAATTAACACTTTCAAAGATGCTTTTGAAAGCCGAAATAATCCTAAAAATCTTCTATTCCATAGCGACCGAGGCTACATATACACTTCGCAGGAATTTCGCATGTTTTTGCATTCGCTGAAAGTTGACCAATCTTTCTCAAAGAAAGGCAACCCTTATGATAATGCAGTTATAGAATCATTTTTTGCTTGCATGAAAAAGGAAGAATTAAATTCACATGACTTTGAATACTATGACGAATTGAAAGAATGTGTTGATAAGTATATTGAATTTTACAACAATTACCGCCCTCATGGGACACTAAATAATAAAACCCCTAACCAGTTTGAAGATGAATATTGGGCAAATCTCCCCACTTAAAACACAAAAACTCCCAATTTTAGGGAGTTTTTGTATGTCTAGTCCAATAAAAAGTGTTCATTTCTTGCACATAGATCATATGGAGCTGGTGGTGGGAATCGGACCCACGACCTATTGATTACGAAGGAAGTGTTCTCTCCGCCCGCAATCAACTGCTCTTGCCACCTGTTCCCCTTTGTTTTTCGGTTGTTCACAATAGGCAAAGAAAAATAGGTGTATAAGTTTTCACTCCTTATACACCTATTTTACACCTAAATCTCAAATTTTGCAAATATTTTACGCTTTTAAACTGCCTAAGACAATCTATAGCTTAATTTTTCTGCCATGACATAATAATTACATCTTTCGTCAGTGTTAATTTTGTCCACATCATCGTCAATATCATTCACAAATATAAATTTGTTATTTTTTAATACTATATTTGCACCAAGTATATTACTAGTGTAATTTTCTCTTGTCGGCGAAATAAAAGCCTTTATCAAGCCCTCAAACAAAAGTTCAACTCCGTCAATAGTTGTTTCGTTATAATTACAACCTTCAATTCTCAGCAAAATTCTTGGATTTTTATCAATTGGATAAGTTCCGTCCTTTGAACCAGAAGAGCCAGAAACATATTCTATCTTTGAAATAACCCCATCATGAAAATTCCAAATTTCATCTAAAAAATTATTCAATTGTTTTTCATCTTTGATTTCAGTAAATTCGTCCATAAAAATTTCTCCTATTTATACTCAAATTCAAGTTCGGTTTTGCGGTCATAAATTTCGCCGGAAAGTTCGTCAAGCATACTTTTGGGCTGGCCTTTTCGCGCATAACAATAGTTGCAGCCGTGGCGACAGGTATCATAGCGGCCAATATCCACCGATGGCATACATCCGCAGAATTTTCGCTGCCCGTCAAGTTTGTTATTTTTGCGTTTAACGGTCAAATTTTGTGCGGAAAATTTTTCAGTGAGCAGTTTCTCAAAGATCTCGCCATCAATGCACTTGCTTGGCACAATGTCATAAGCGCTCCAATCCCCGCTTTCGGCACACGCCTCAATTTGAATGCCGTTTTGTTTTGCAATTTTTGAAAAGGCGGACAAAATTTGGTGCTTTTGCGTGAGATTTGGTGCCCAAACGCTTTTCGAGCAGCCCGAATAACTCTCAATCACAAAACTGATTTTGCAGTGTTTTGTGTAGTCCTTCAAATTTTCACACAACTTTGCAAAATGTTCAATATGCCACTCAATATCAATTCCGTCAGCCAGCAAAATCGGGTCATAACGCCAAATCACGGGACAAAATTTGGAAAGTTCCTTAAAGCTTTCAATTCTCTCTTCCAATGGTGGCAAATTGGCTTCAATCTTCGCTGGATATGGGTTGACCGTGTAGAGAAAATAATATTTTATGTCCCCAAGTTCTTGGAGCCGGCTCATCATCGGTCGCGGATTTTTTGTCCAAAAGACAATCCCCTCCAAATTGCCACTCATCTCAACTTTTTTATTGCCCAGCATATCTTCTTCAATGCTTTCGATTTTGATTGGCTTCAACTCAAGCCGCGCAATCTTTTGCTGGTTGATAGGGTTTGGCACAAGCACAAACCCATCTTTCAACCTGTCAAAAAACCAATCGCTATAAAATGCCGGCACATCCGTCCGCCTCGAAACGCTTAAAATCATAACTCATCCACCTTCACGCCCAAATTGTCTTCCAGCCACTTTGCCACCATTCTGCGATGACAAAAAGTTATGCCATTTTCAATGTCGGCAAATTTTTCATAACACAAAAGCACGGCGTTTTCACCAAGTTCGTCATACACTTGTTGCGGATTCAACTTTGAGAGCACTTTTTCATAATAAATTTTTTCATAAAGTTTTTCGTCTTTGATTTTAATAATATCTGCCGGTGGCGCGAGTTTTTGATATGTATCTCCGTCCCAAAACTTGGCAAACCGCGCAATGGAGACAAAGCGATATCCCTTGTCCTTTGGATAACTTCTCACTTTTCCAAAATATCCCGTTTTCATTGCAAATCTCCATCAAACAAACTTGTTTGCACGCCCTCATCAGTCGCGCGGACTATGTATTCATCTGGATTTTGCTCTTCCAGCAAAAGTTCAACATTTGGCGCGAGTTTTCTGAGGCAAAACTTGTAATACACTTGTTTGCCGGTCGGGCGAAGCAAATTCACACAATCTTGCAAATATTTTGCCCAATCTTGCCATTTGTCTTCACTTTTGTAGTTGTTAATTTTGCCAATTTTATAGTGGTCCACACAGTCAAGTTCCAGCGTTTTGCGAATAAGTGCCAAACTTTCGTCAGGCTCAATTGTCGGCTCAAAACTTGCAAAAGTTTTAATGCCGTTGTCGTGCAAAATTTTCAAAGTTTCAAGCCTCTCGCTTGGAAGTGCGGCAAACGGCTCCCAATATTTACTCTTTTCTTCATCCAAAAATGTCAGCGTTGTTCCAACAGTTATGCGGTCGCCAAATGTTTTGAAAACATCCAAATCGCGTAGCATTTTCTTTCCACCTTTTGAAAGAACTGCCACCGGCACATGATAGGCACATAGCATCTTCAACACTTCGCGCGTTGTGGCGCTATTGTCCGCGTTGTCACAATAAACATCTCCAACAAAAGACAAAAGCACCTGCTCTTTGTAAACATTTTTTTGCAAGTCTTTTTCCAAATATTTTAAAATATCCTTTCGTGGCTCCGGCTTGCCAAAATATGTCGCACTTGACTTTTGCAAAGTGTGCGGTGCATAACAATATCTGCATCTATGACTGCACCCGATGTAAATGTTCAGCGCGAAGGGACTATATTCTCTCGCCATGCCACACGGCCGATAAATAACGCTCATGCAAAAATTATAGCACAAACGCAAAAAAATTTGAAATTATTTGACAATAAAATATCCATAATGTTTATCAAAATGGTCACGAATGGCATAATAAAATACTTCATCAATCCCGTTTAGTGCCAAAAATTCATAAAAGAATTCAATAGCTCTTGCGTTGAAAAGAGACGGCGCTTTGTCATAAAAATGCCTAAAATTAAACTCTTTTTTAGCAACATTTTGGATTTTTGTAAATTCATTTGTGATTGCTGTATAAAGAATAATTGTGCCCTTTTTCAAATCTTTTCGCTTTAAAAGTTTTTTATATAAATCAAAAGCTATTCCATAACTGTCGCAATCAATCACATTAAATGCTGACAAATCTAATGTATCAAAAACTTCTCTTGTGTCCGCATTTAAATTTTGGCCTTTATGTTCCTCAATATCTATTCCAAAATATTTGTCAGTGTGAATGTTGCTCCAAAGAACATTTCTTCCAGCAAACAAATCTAACACTTTCACTTCTTTCAAATCTTTAATCGCCTCTTTGCGAATAAAAATTTTGTTTGCTATAGATTTGTTATCTGTTTTAGTTGATTGTCGACTCAATTTCCACCCCTTCTATCCTTTGCATTCTGGCAATTAAATTTGCTATTTCATCATTTTTGTTTATATCAAGGCTAATCAAATAATGAACTTTCTTATTTGGCTTCAAAATTCGCTTTTGAACGCGAATGCATGTTTTTAAATATTTATCAACATCAATTCCAAAATCTGTAAAATCAAAATTTTGCAATTTCTTCAATTCTTGAAATAAAATTCCATCATCGAAAGATGTTTCAAGATTAAGCGAGTTGTGTGCGATGACATAAGCCTGTTGTTCTTCCTTTGTCATGTGGTCAAGGCGCACACAAGGAAGTTTCGTCAGTCCAACAAGTTTTGCAGCCTCCACGCGCCCATTCCCCTCAAGCACAACATTCTCTTTGCCAGCAATTCCAAGTGGATCATTAAAGCCAAATTCACGAATTGAGTTTGCAATGTGCTCTATCTGCTGTTTTGTATGAATTTTTGAGTTGTTTTCATAATGCGTTAATTTGTTAATGTCAATATATTCAATTTTCAAGTCTTCCATTATTTCTTTCTCCTTGCTTCTGGCGTTAAACGCAAATCTTTCAAAATTTTTTCAAGTTGCTTGTTGCAATCAATGAGCGTCTTGTAGTGTTCGTTTTCTTTCACCATAACCTTTGGAGTTTTGCCATCACTACAAATCCCTGTCACAATGCGAATATATCTGTCTGGATTTTTATTATATTCTCGCCATGCTCTGTCTCTCATAACTTTAATTTGACAGTATTGCCAAATAAGTTCCGTGTCGGTCGCTGAAAGCCTGTAAGCTATGCTTTCTTTCAAAGTTTGAACAATTTCCGCATAAGCGATTTTTTCATCTTCAGTAAGACTTTCTGGAATAGTTAAAATTTTGCTATTTATCTCTTGCGTTTCCAATTGCCTTTTCTTCGCATCTTCCTGCATTCGTTTAATTATTTGGTCTCCAATTTCCATTTAAATCTCCTTATGTAAAGCCTTGAGAACAAGGCTTTTTAAAATTATAACTGTCAAAGCTGCTAATTTTCAACATTTAGTGCCAAGCAATTTCACATCTCAAAATCTTTTTGTTTCTTTCTCCTTTGCGCCCTTTCAATTTCTTTTAACATTCGTTCAAGTTCTTGGTCGGACATTTCGTCATAATGCGTCTCAATTGAAATTGGCTCTTCTTGATTTACAAATTTTGGATTTTCGACCTTAAACATATCATTAAAAACTTGCGTAGATTTTCTGACATAATCTTTGTCAACGCTGTTGTAAACAGAAATCGTTGTGCGAACATCTTTGTGTCCCAAAAGTTGCTGAATAACTTTTGGATTTTCATTTGCTTCAAAGAGCATATTTGAAAATGTGTGACGAAGTCCGTGAAAAGTGATTTTTAAGTCTTCAAAATTGTGTGCTTTCTTAAATCGATTGAAAGAAAGCCTGCAAGAGTTATAAGTTCTCACTCCGCCATCATCCGCACAAAAGACAAAACTGTCTGGTGATGTGAAATCTTTTCCAAGTTCTTTCCCAAAATTTTCTTGTTTGACTTTCCACTCGCCCAAAACCTCCACAAGAATATCTGGCAAAGGCAACTCTCTGATTGAGCAAGCGGTTTTTGTTCCGCCAATTTGTGTTATCATTTTCGCTTTAAGATTTTTATCAAACTTTGGCACAAGATTTGCCGCTTGTTCAACATTTATTGTTTTGTTGACCAAATCTACATTTTTCCACTGCAAGCCCAAAGCTTCGCCAATTCTCAAACCGCTGAACATGAGAGTATAGCAAAGTGCTTTTAAAAACTTTCTTGGATCTTCGTCCAAAGCTTTCAAAAACTCCGTTCGCTTCTCTGGCGTCAGTGCTTTATATTTGTTTTGCCCCGTGTAAGTTTTCTTGTCTTTTATTCTCACCTGCACCCTATGAGACGGATTATATGCAATCCATTTTGCCGCCTCTGCATAATCAAGAAAGTTGTTGAAAAGAAATTTAACTTTTTTGACCATGCTTAAACTATAATCTGCGTCAATCATTTTATTCAAAATTTGTTGAATGACAATATCATCAACATCCTGTATTTGCAAATTTCTCAAGTGCGGCTCAATATGCTTTGTAAATATAATCAAATCCCCATAAAATGTTTTTGGCAACACAACATTTTTCTTAAATACCACCAGCCACTCTCTCATAAGTTCGGCAGCACTGCTGTTCTCCAACTTTTCAAAAGAGTTTGATTTAATCCTGTTGTCTAACATTTTAAGTTTTTCTTCAACTTCTTCGCGCGTGCCTCCATAGACAACCTTTTTCTTTTGCACGCCATTGTCATCATAGCCAATTGTGATAGCACCTGCCCACTTTCCGTTCTTTCTCTGAAAAACACTTCCAGATCCGTTTGCTCGTCTTTGTGATTTTTTACTCTTAGCCATTTTGCACCTCGCCATTGTTGTTTTTTGTTGTCAACCAAGTGACGAAATTTAGCACGCTGACAACTTGTCTTTTGCCAACTTTTGTTGTTGGAAAATCTTTGCTGCGAAGTAAACTTCTCACATTATCTCTGCCAAGCCCTGTGATTTTAATTAGGTCC